>CANFKQ010000054.1 GCA_947447405.1 Comamonadaceae bacterium
AGGTTTTTTTCCAACCAACTAATGTTTCCCGCAGGGAAACGGAGGTCAGCGCAAATGAGTGAGACAACCGTCTATCAAGCCTATTCAGGTAATACCCATCTCTTCGGGGGCAACACCCCTTACGTTGAAGAGATGTATGAAAACTATCTAGCCAACCCTGGTAGCGTGCCCGACTCGTGGCGCGAATACTTTGACGCGCTTCAGCACGTGCCCGCAGTCGATGGCTCAAACGCCAAAGATGTGCCTCACTTGCCCGTCATCAACGCCTTTGCAGAACGCGCCAAAGCTGGTGGCACTAAAGTCGTCATGGCCAGCGAAAACGTTGAAATGGGCCGCAAGCGCACCGCTGTGCAGCAGCTCATCGCCGCTTACCGCAACGTGGGCCAACGTTGGGCAGACCTCGATCCACTCAAGCGCACTGAACGTCCAAATATTCCTGATCTTGACCCCACTTTCTACGGCTTCACTGATGCTGATCAAGAAACCGTGTTCGACACCAGCAACACTTTCTTCGGCAAGAACAACATGTCCTTGCGCGAATTGCTCAACGCTTTGCGTGAAACCTATTGCGGCACATTGGGCGCCGAGTTCATGTACACGTCCGAAATGGGCGAAAAGCGTTGGTGGCAAGAGAAGTTGGAAGGCATTCGCAGCAAACCTAATTTCAACTCAGACAAAAAGAAAGCCATTCTTGAGCGGCTGACAGCAGCTGAAGGTTTGGAGCGTTACCTCCACACCAAATACGTTGGCCAAAAGCGCTTTTCGCTCGAAGGTGGCGAAAGTTTCATCGCGGCGATGGACGAACTGATTCAACAAGCCGGCCTCAAGGGCGTGCAAGAAGTTGTGATCGGTATGGCTCACCGTGGCCGTTTGAACGTGTTGGTCAACACCATGCGCAAGTTGCCAGCCGACTTGTTCGCTGAGTTCGACCACACAGCCCCTGAAGACTTGCCATCGGGTGACGTCAAATACCACCAAGGTTTCAGCTCTGATGTGTCGACTGCAGGTGGCCCCGTTCACTTGTCATTGGCTTTCAACCCATCGCACTTGGAAATCGTCAACCCCGTGGTGGAAGGTTCTGTGCGTGCTCGCATGGACCGTCGCGCTGACCCAACAGGCAGCCAAGTGTTGCCCGTGTTGGTGCACGGTGACTCCGCTTTCGGCGGGCAAGGCGTGAACCAAGAGACCTTGGCATTGGCCCAAACCCGCGGTTACACCACCGGCGGCACGGTGCACATCATTGTGAACAACCAAATCGGTTTCACCACCTCTGACCCACGTGACATGCGCTCTAGCGTGTTCTGTACTGACATCGTCAAGATGGTCGAGGCACCCGTGTTGCACGTCAACGGTGACGATCCAGAAGCCGTCGTGTTGGCTACCCAGTTGGCCCTCGAGTACCGCTTGACGTTCCGCAAGGATGTGGTGCTTGACATCGTGTGTTTCCGTAAACTCGGCCACAACGAGCAAGACACGCCAGCGCTGACTCAGCCGCTGATGTACAAAAAAATCGCCGCGCACCCTGGCACTCGCAAATTGTTTGCCGACAAGTTGGCCACACAAGGCTTAGGCGAGACATTGGGCGACGACATGGTCAAGGCCTATCGCGCTGCTTTGGACGCAGGCAAGCACACCGAAGACCCTGTGTTGACTAACTTCAAAACCAAGTTCACCGTGGACTGGTCTCCCTTCATGGGCAAGAAGTGGACTGATGCTGGCGAAACCGCCATTCCTTCCACTGAGTGGAAGCGTCTGGCCGAAAAAATCACCACCATCCCTGCATCCGTCACACCTCACCAATTGGTGAAAAAGGTGTACGACGACCGCGCAGCGATGGGCCGTGGGGAGGTCAACGTTGACTGGGGCATGGGCGAGCACATGGCTTTCGCATCCTTGGTGGCCAGCGGCTACCCCGTGCGTTTGTCGGGTGAAGATTGCGGCCGTGGCACGTTCACACACCGCCACGCGGTGATTCACGATCAAAAGCGTGAAAAGTGGGACACCGGCACTTACGTTGCTCTGCAACACGTGACTGAAAACCAAGCGCCTTTCGTTGTGATCGACTCGATCTTGTCTGAAGAGGCTGTGCTCGGTTTTGAATACGGCTACGCCTCCAACGACCCCAGCACCCTGGTGATCTGGGAAGCTCAGTTCGGCGACTTCGCCAATGGCGCCCAAGTGGTGATCGACCAGTTCATCGCCTCAGGCGAAGTGAAGTGGGGCCGTGTCAACGGCTTGACGCTGATGTTGCCCCACGGCTACGAAGGCCAAGGCCCAGAGCACAGCTCGGCCCGTCTCGAACGCTTCATGCAATTGGCGGCTGACACCAACATGCAGATCGTGCAGCCCACCACGGCCAGCCAGATCTTCCACGTGTTGCGTCGTCAAATGGTGCGCGACTTGCGCAAGCCTTTGATCATCTTCACACCCAAGTCACTGTTGCGTAACAAAGATGCGACATCGCCTGTGTCTGAATTCACCAAGGGTTCGTTCCAAACCATCATTCCTGAAAACAAAGCGCTCAAGGCTGACAAAGTCAAACGCGTGTTAGTGTGTTCTGGCAAGGTTTACTACGACTTGGTCAAGAAGCGTGAAGAGTTGGGTGCTGACGACGTGGCAATTTTGCGCGCCGAACAGCTCTACCCATTCCCACACAAAGCTTTTGCCGCTGAGCTCAAGAAGTACCCTAACGCCACTGAATTGGTGTGGACGCAAGACGAGCCACAAAACCAAGGTGCATGGTTCTTCGTGCAGCACTACATCCACGAAAACATGTTGCCCGGCCAAAAGCTTGGCTATTCTGGCCGCGCAGCGTCTGCTTCGCCTGCCGTGGGTTACTCACACTTGCATCAAGAGCAGCAAAAGTCGCTAGTCGAAGGTGCATTCGGCAAGCTCAAGGGCTTCGTGCTGACCAAATAAATCGTTGAATCGAACACACCAATACTGAAAGAATACATATGGCAATCATCGAAGTCAAAGTTCCGCAGTTGTCCGAATCCGTGGCTGAAGCCACCATGCTGCAATGGAAAAAGAAAGTGGGCGAGTTAGTCGCCGCTGACGAAATCTTGATCGACATCGAGACCGACAAAGTTGTGCTAGAAGTGCCCGCACCTGCTGCTGGCGTGTTGTGCGAAATCTTGGTCGCCGACGGCGGCACCGTGGCTGCTGAACAGCTCATCGCACGTATCGATACCGACGGCAAAGTGGGCGCTGCTGCTCCCGCCGCCGCCGCAGCTACTGCTGCCGTACCCGTGGCAGCTGCACCTGCAGCCGCCGTAGCGACTTCCACCAGCAAAGCAGGCGTGGCGATGCCCGCCGCTGCCAAGTTGATGGCGGACAACCACTTGGCCGCTGGCTCTGTGGCCGGCACAGGCAAAGACGGCCGCGTGACCAAAGGTGATGTGTTGTCGGCTGTTGCCGGTGGCGTGCAGTCCACTGCAGCAGTGATTCCGACAGGCGCCCCCACCAAGTCATTGCCCCAAGTGGCAGCGCCTTCTGTGAACTTGGGCGATCGTCCTGAGCAGCGCGTGCCCATGACACGTCTGCGTGCTCGCGTGGCCGAGCGTTTGTTGCAATCGCAATCTACCAACGCCATTCTGACCACCTTCAACGAAATCAACATGGCACCCGTCATGGACATGCGCAAACGCATGCAAGAGCGTTTCGAAAAAGAACACGGTTGCAAGTTGGGCTTTATGAGCTTCTTCGTCAAAGCAGCAGTACACGCCCTGAAGAAATTCCCTGTATTGAACGCTTCGGTCGACGGCAACGACATCGTCTACCACGGCTACTTCGACATCGGTATTGCTGTGGGTTCACCCCGCGGTTTGGTGGTGCCCATTTTGCGTAACGCGGACCAAATGAGCTTTGCCGACATTGAGAAGAAGATTGCTGAATTCGGCGTGAAAGCCCGTGACGGTAAGTTGGGCTTAGAAGAAATGACCGGCGGTACTTTCTCTATCTCCAACGGTGGCACCTTCGGCTCCATGATGTCCACCCCCATCATCAACCCACCACAATCTGCGATTTTGGGCGTGCACGCGACCAAAGACCGCGCCATGGTGGAAAACGGCCAAGTCGTGGTTCGTCCGATGAACTACTTCGCGATGTCATATGACCACCGCATCATTGACGGCCGCGAAGCTGTCTTGGGTCTGGTGGCGATGAAAGAAGCGCTGGAAGATCCAGCTCGCCTCTTGTTTGATATCTGATTGAAGGATTCACATGTCTAAACAATTCGACGTCGTCGTCATTGGTGGTGGCCCAGGCGGCTACATCGCAGCGATTCGTGCTGCACAACTCGGTTTCCAAGTCGCTTGTATCGACGAGTGGAAAAACGCAACTGGTGGCCCAGCGCCCGGCGGCACATGTACCAACGTGGGTTGCATCCCTTCTAAGGCTTTGCTGCAGTCTAGCGAGCACTTTGATCATGCAAATCATCACTTCGCAGAACATGGCATTACTGCCAAAGACGTGAAGATGGACGTGGCCAAGATGATTGCCCGCAAGGACAACGTCGTGAAGCAAAACAACGATGGCATCTTGTACCTGTTTAAGAAAAACAAGGTCACGTTCTTCCATGGCCGCGGCAGCTTTGCTGGCAAGGCTGAAGGCGGTTACACCATCAACGTGGCTGGCAAAACCGAAGAAGCCATCACCGCTAAGCAAGTCATCATCGCTACTGGCTCCAACGCTCGTGCGTTGCCCGGCACACCGTTTGACGAAGTCAACGTGTTGTCTAACGACGGCGCATTGCGCTTGGGCGCAGTACCCAAGAAGCTGGCCTTGATTGGTTCTGGCGTGATTGGTTTGGAGATGGGGTCTGTGTGGCGCCGTCTTGGCGCTGACGTGACCATCCTCGAAGGCCTGCCTACTTTTCTCGGCGCTGTGGACGAGCAAATTGCCAAAGAAGCCAAGAAGGCATTCGATAAGCAAGGCTTGAAGATCGAACTGGGCGTGAAAGTTGGCGAAATCGTCAATGGCAAGAAGGGCGTCACCGTCAACTACATCAATGCCAAAGGTGAAGCTGTGGTGTTGGATGCTGACAAGCTCATCATCTCCATTGGCCGCGTGGCTAACACGATTGGTTTGAACCCAGAAGCCATTGGCTTGCAGCTCGATGAGCGCGGCGCGATTGTGGTGGATGGCGATTGCAAAACCAACGTCCCTGGCGTATGGGCCGTGGGTGACGTGGTGCGCGGCCCGATGCTCGCGCACAAAGCTGAAGAAGAGGGCGTTGCTGTGGCTGAGCGTATGGCTGGCCAACATGGTCACGTCAACTTCAACACGATCCCTTGGGTTATCTACACCAGTCCCGAAATCGCTTGGGTGGGCCGCACAGAGCAGCAACTCAAAGCCGATGGCGTGGCGTACAAAGCTGGCACATTCCCGTTCCTCGCGAATGGCCGTGCACGCGCTTTGGGCGACACCACCGGTATGGTGAAGTTCTTGGCTGATGCCACGACCGATGAAATCTTGGGTGTGCACATGGTTGGCCCACAGGTGTCTGAGTTGATTTCTGAGGCCGTGGTGGCGATGGAGTTCAAGGCCTCTGCCGAAGACATTGCACGCATTTGCCACGCACATCCTTCGTTGTCAGAAGCCACCAAAGAAGCAGCCTTGGCTGTGGACAAACGCACCTTGAATTTCTAATTAGTTTTAGCTGTTTTGCGTCTAAAAAGCCCGCTGGCAGCAGCGGGCTTTTTTCATGGGCAAGGCACAATAGAGCTCTTATGTCAGCCAAACAACCCGTTCACCAAAACTACCTTAAAGAACTCGAAACTCGAGGCTTTCAAAGCGACCCTGCGCAGCTCCGTGCCATTGATGCACTGGAGCGTTGCGCCAGCGAGTGGGCTGCTTACAAGGAGAAGCGTTCGAACTCGCTGAAGAAGTTGGTCAACCGTCCGGCCATACCGCGTGGCGTGTACATGTTTGGCGGGGTTGGGCGTGGCAAAAGCTTTTTGATGGATTGCTTTTTTGAGGCTGTGCCCATCAAGCGTAAGACGCGTTTGCATTTTCATGAGTTCATGCGTGAGGTTCACCGTGAGTTGCGTGAGTTGCAAGGCACAGTCAATCCATTGGATGTATTGGGCAAACAAATGTCCAAGCGCTACAAGCTGATTTGCTTTGATGAATTTCATGTGGCCGACATCACTGATGCGATGATTCTGCATCGCTTGCTCGACGCCTTGTTTGACAACGGCGTAGGCTTCGTGACCACCTCCAACTTTAAGCCTGACGATTTGTATCCGGGCGGCATGCATCGCGATCGCATCTTGCCTGCGATTGCGTTGTTGAACAAAGAGCTAGAGATTATCAATGTGGACAACGGCACCGACTACCGTCGTCGCACGCTGGAGCAAGTCGAGCTGTATTTGCGTCCCTTGGGTGAAAAAGCGGATGCTGCGATGACCGATGCGTTCAATCGCTTGGCTGAATGCCAAGACGAGAATCCGATCTTGCACATTGAAGCGCGAGAAATCAAAGCCCGTCGCCGAGCCGGTGGTGTGGTGTGGTTTGATTTCAAAGACCTCTGCGGTGGCCCGCGTTCGCAAAACGATTACTTAGAAATTGCAAGCCAATTCCACACGGTGCTGCTCAGTGATGTGCCGCAGATGCCTGTCAATAAGGCCGCCGAAGCTCGTCGCTTCACTTGGTTGGTGGATGTACTGTATGACCGCCGCGTCAAGCTGATGTTGTCTGCCGCCGTTGCACCCGAAGAGTTGTACACCGAAGGCCCAATGGCGCACGAATTTCCTCGCACCGTGTCGCGCTTGAACGAGATGCAATCGGCTGAATTTTTGGCACTTGAACGCCGAACTGTAGATACGGGGCTGACATGAATAAATGGATCATCCTCTTCGTCTGTGTTGCATGCCATTGGGTTTCGCTCGCGCAAACACAAAACCCTGCAAGTGCGCCAACGATCGAGGCACGTCAAGAAGAAGGTCAGCGCTTGTCTGCCTTGCGGCATAAATTGGATGACACTTATCAACAAGAGCTCAAGGCTTGTTATCAAAACTTTGATGTCACAAGCTGTCGTATCCAAGCGCGTGAGCGACGCATTCAAGCCAATGCCACCTTGCGCAAGGACGAGCTGAGATACAACGCTTCAGAGCGCCGTATCCAAGCGGCTGAGGTTTTACAGCGCACCGCAGAAAAAAATACCGAAGCCAAGCTGAAAGAGGAGCAAGCTCAGAGAGCGCAGGCAATCCAAGCGCGCCAAGAACGTGCTGATTCCAATAAGCAAAAGCAAATTGAGCATGAGTTACAAGGCACCAAGCGCGGCGAGTACGAGCAAAAGCAAGGTGAAGCCGCGCAACACCGTACCGATGTTGAAAAGAAGCTGCGTGACCGTACCAAAGAACCCGCAGCCCCTCTGCCTGTGCCTGGCAAATGAACCATCCTTTGCGTGATTTGGTGCAAGAGGCGTTTGCACCTTTAGGGGTGCTGGCCCGCGCCACCGATCACTTCAGGCCACGTCAAGGTCAGACCGATATGGCACTTGCCGTGGCAGATGTGGTGGCACACGGCGGTAGCTTAGTGGTGGAGGCCGGCACAGGTGTGGGCAAGACCTTTGCTTATTTGGTCCCCGCATTACTCAGCGGCGAGCGCGTGTTGTTGTCTACCGCCACTAAAGCTTTGCAAGACCAGCTGTTTGCTCGTGATTTGCCCCGTTTGGTGCAAGCGCTCAACTTGCCAGTGCGTTTGGCTTTGCTCAAAGGGCGCGCCAGCTACTTGTGCACGCACCGTATGGAAATGGCGCGGCGCGACACGCAGATACCCGACCGTCACACTGCGCATTTGTTGTCGCGAGTGGAGACATGGTCTCTCAGCACCCGCACAGGAGACTTGGCCGAGCTGCCGGGATTGGATGAGCGTTCGCCCTTGATTCCCCTCATCACCTCTAATCGTGAAAACTGTTTAGGCTCGCAATGTCCCAAGTTTAAAACCTGTTACGTCAACGCCGCGCGTCGCGAAGCGCTGGGTGCAGATGTGGTGGTCATCAACCACCATTTGTTTTTCGCTGATATGGCCGTTCGGGAAACTGGCATGGCCGAGTTGCTACCCAGCGTGCGCGTGGTGATCTTTGACGAAGCGCATCAGCTCAACGAAGTGGGGGTGAACTTCTTGGGCCATCAGCTCAGTACGGGGCAGTTGCTAGATGTGACGCGTGACATGCTAGCTACAGGCTTGCAACTGGCACGCGGCTTGGCCGATTGGCAGGGGCTGTGCGCTGGCTTGGAGCGTGCGACACGTGAACTACGGCTCATTGGTGGAAAGCGGACAGGTTCTGTGAAATTGCGCTGGACTGAAGATGCGCCAGAGGGCATTTACCATAGCGTGTGGGAGCAATCCTTGCAAGACGTGGGCGCTGCTTGTGTGCAAGCTTTGCAAGCCCTAGACACCGTGAGTGAAATTGCACCCGACTTCATGCGTTTGCATGACCGTGTGGCTGAAGTGACCAAGCGCGTTGATGCATTTTTGAATCCTTGTGCACCTGACGCTGTGCGTTGGGTGGACATCGGTGCCTCGCAAATGCGTTTAATGGAAGCTCCTTTAGACATTGCTGAGACCGTACGTGAACGGTTGATGAAACAGTCAACGCAAGTGGCCGATGATGAAACGGACCAAGAGCCTCCGCCTTGGAATGATGAGCCGTCATGTGATGATGGCTTTATCTCGCATACAGACAGATGCGATCGCACTTTTGATGCGCCGGATCATGATCTCGAGGCGTCACCCTTTGAAAGCGCATTTCGCATGCGCCCCGCTGAAGACACGCGTCCACGTTGTTGGGTGTTTACCTCCGCGACGCTGGGCGACGACCCGCGCTTGCGCTGGTTTACCGAACCTTGCGGCTTAGAGTCCGCCACCGTGCTACGCGTGAGCAGCCCATTTGATTACCCCGCACAAGCCTCGTTGTATGTGCCCCGCGACATCGTGCGTCCCAACGACCCTGCGCACAGTGCGCAAGTGGCCGCCATCGCCAGTGACGCTGTGCGTCGTTTGGGGGGGCGTACCTTGGTGCTCACCACCACGTTACGCGCTTTACGTGCGATTGGTGATGTGCTTAAGCAGCAACTCGAAGGCTCAGGCATTGAGGTGTTAGTACAAGGCGAGTGGCCCAAGCGCCATTTGATGGAGCGTTTTCGTGAGGGTGCCAAAGTGGGCGAGGGCGGTTGTGTGTTGGTGGCCTCGGCGACCTTCTGGGAAGGCTTCGATGTGCCTGGTGACGCATTGCAATTGGTCATCATTGACAAGCTGCCGTTTCCACCGCCCAACGATCCCCTGGTTGAAGCACGCAGCAAGCGCTTAGAAGCCCAAGGTCGCAGCCCCTTCAACGATTACTTTGTGCCAGAGGCTGTGGTGGCCTTGAAGCAAGGCGCAGGGCGGTTGATTCGTACCGAATCAGATCAAGGGGTGTTGGTGCTGTGTGACAACCGCTTGGTGACAACGGGTTATGGCCGTCGTTTGATCGCTGCCCTGCCCGCGATGCATCGGCTGCAGACGGCGCAAGACTTAGCTCAGTCTTTAGACGTGCTGTACCAAGACTTTATTGTCAGAACTTCCACCACAATTTTTTAGTCACAGCGCGTTCTGGGTAGAGGAAAAGGGTGTTGGGGTAAGAAGTCTCCAACACACGCTTGGTGTCATCGCGCAATTGGACAAGGCCGAGTTTGTCGTAAGACTGAACCATGATGAACAAAGCTTCTTCAACTGCAGGTACATCACGGTATTCCTGCACGGTCGTTTGCGCACGGTTGATGGCGGCAACATAAGCACCACGTTGGAAGTAAAAACGCGCCACGTGAACATCTGAGCGTGCCAGTGAATTCTTGATGAAAGCCATGCGCAAGCGTGCATCCTCGGCATATTTAGAGCTTGGAAAACGAAGCACCAACTCACGAAACGCTTCAAACGATTCTTTCGCTTGCTTGGGATCCCGTTCTGCTAAATCTTGTTCTGCCACAGAAGACATGAACCCCAAGTTGTCGTTGAAGTTCACCAAACCTTTGAGATACAGCGCATAGTCCATGGCAGGACTGGCTGGGTGCAGCTTGATAAAGCGGTCGAGTGTGGCCACCGCTTGCACAGGTTCGTTGGTTTTGAACTGTGCCCATGCTTTATCGAGCTGCGCTTGCTGAGCCAACGCGGTGCCAGCGGCGCGGCCTTCGAGTTTTTCGTACAAGCCGATGGCTTTGTCGTAACCACCTGCAGCCATTTCGTCTTTTGCCTCGTTGTAGAGCTTGTCGACGCTCCAATCTTTGGTGGGATCGTAGTTGCTGTCAGCACATCCTGTGAAAAGAATAGCAGTCGATAGGCCGATGGCCATCCACACAGTCGATAATTTGAGTCGTAACACCACAGGTCAACCTCTTGAAGCAAAGTAAATCCATTCTATCGGCTCAGCCGCCATCCACAGCACCTATTGCGGAGGATGTTTTGCTCGATGAGCATGTTGACCTCATCGATGGGCCCGAGGTGGAAACCCGCGAACTCTCTATCCCAAATGATCTCCATGGTGAGCGCTTAGACCGCGCTCTGGCTGTGTTGCTGCCCGAGTTCTCACGCAGCTTCTCTCAGCAGCTGCTTAGCGAAGGCTGTGTGAGTTGTGTGTTGCCCACGCCACGCGTGATGGCCAAGGCCTCTGCCAAGGTGCGCATGGGTGAGCGTTATCAGCTGATTTTGAAACCCACGCCGCAAAGCCAAGCCTTCAAGCCAGAAGACATTCCATTGGATGTGATTTACGAAGATGAAGACCTGCGCGTGCTCTTCAAGCCTGCAGGCTTGGTGGTGCACCCTGCGCCCGGAAATTGGAGTGGCACGCTGCTCAACGGCTTGCTGGCCTTAGATCCACAAGCTGTCATGCTGCCGCGTGCGGGCATCGTGCACCGTCTCGACAAAGACACCAGTGGCTTGATGATTGTGGCGCGCACGCGTCGCGCCATGGACGCCTTGGTGGCCATGATTGCCGAGCGTGAGGTGCATCGCGAATACTTGGCAGTGGCATATCGCAAATGGAGCGGCACACCCGTGCGCGATATTGTTGCTGCCATTGGCCGCGATTACCGTAACCGCCTGCGAATGGCCGTCGTCGACCTCGAGCGTTTACCGGGCAAAGAAGCCCATACGACGTTTGAATGCTTGAGCAGCCAAGAAGAAGCGTGCTTGGTGCAGTGCACTTTGCACACGGGCCGCACGCATCAAATCCGCGTACATATGGCGCACTTTGGTCACCCTTTGGTAGGCGATTCGCTCTACGCTGGCCCAATGACCTTGGGTATTGATCGGCAAGCTTTGCACGCCTTTCGCCTGAGTTTTGACCATCCCATCACGGGCGAGCCGCTTAAGTTTGAAGCGCCTTTGCCGGACGACATGGTCAATTTGTTAGCAGGTTTGGGCCTCAAGCGTCCCGAATAGAACTTTCAAGCTGCCTCCGTTACAATATGGGCTCACGCTTGTGAAAGCGGTGGGCCCTTTGGCTCTGACTTTGGCAATGCTCCGCATCGCCCTTACCAGCCTCGAGATAAATTTTCGTAGGCCATTTCCTCGACCCTTGACCCGGAACTCTCACGATGAACACCGTGGATGCCAAGCGCGTACTTGAGACCGCCCTGATTTGTTCGCACCAACCGATTCAGATTCGCGATTTGCGTGTGCTGTTTCTAGACGCCTTGGGTGCAGACACCATTCGCACTTTGCTCGAAGAACTTCAGCTCGACTGGGCACAGCGTGGCGTTGAATTGGTGCAAGTGGCCACCGGTTGGCGATTTCAAAGCCGCCCAGAGATGCGCGAGTTCTTGGATCGCCTGAATCCCGAGAAGCCACCCAAATACTCACGCGCCGTGATGGAAACTTTGGCCATCATCGCCTACCGCCAGCCTGTGACGCGCGGCGACATGGAAGACGTGCGCGGCGTGACGATCAACTCCTTAGTGCTCAAGCAGCTCGAAGACCGTGGTTGGGTGGAAGTCATTGGCCACCGCGAAACCGTGGGTCGTCCTTCTTTGTATGCGACGACACGCCAATTTTTGGACGATTTAGGCTTGGCCTCGCTCGACCAATTACCCGTATACGACAGCGCTCAAGCGCAAGCCAACGCCTTTGCCCGATTGGGTGAAGACGATCCATCTTTGCAAATGGACATAGCCTTGGACTCTACAGAGACTGCCGACGTCACAACGTCCGTTGAGTTCGACGCCGTTGCAGCCGACGTGGTTCAAGCCCAAGTCGATCTCGGCGACGAAGCCCCTATTTTTGAACTTTCCTCACCCAGAGACCCCGCCCCAACCGGCGACGCACCGAATGAACACTAACTCTCACGATTTAGGGAGCCAGCCCGGCGAATCCCACGACAATTTTTTAGATGACGACGACACTGTTTTTGATTTCGATGACGTCGTGTCTGGCGAGTTCGATGCAGAGCTCATTCGTGCCGAAGCAGCACCTGAAAAACGAGTGCTCCTGCCACAACCCGAATCGCCCAAATTGCACAAAGTCTTGGCCCAATCGGGCATGGGCTCGCGCATCGAAATGGAACGCCTGATTGCTGAAGGTCATGTGGCTGTCAACAACGAAGTGGCCCATACCGGTCAACGCGTGCAGTTTGGTGACCAAATCAAAGTCAATGGCCGTCAAATCAAAGTCCGCATTGCGCCACCACCACCGCGCGTTATCGCTTATCACAAGCCTGCGGGTGAAGTGGTCACCACCGACGACCCGCAAAATCGACCTACCGTGTTTCGCCGCTTGCCACGCCTGTACCAAGGTAAATGGCAATCCGTGGGCCGCTTGGACTTGAATACCGAAGGCTTGTTACTGTTCACCAGCTCCGGCGAATTGGCCAACCAACTGATGCACCCACGCTTTGGTTTGCAACGCGAATACGCGGTGCGCTCGCTGGGCAAGCTCAGCAAGGACCAAAAAGAACAGCTCATCACTGGCATTCAACTCGACGATGGTCCAGCTCAATTTGGCTCGATCGAAGAGGGCGGTGGCGAAGGTTCTAACTGCTGGTATCGCGTCACTATTTCTGAAGGTCGCAACCGCGAAGTGCGCCGCATGTTTGAGGCGGTGGGTCATGCCGTTAGCCGCTTGATTCGTATCCGTTACGGTGCCATGGTGCTGCCACGCGGCTTGAAGCGCGGCGCATTTGTGGAATTGGGCGAGCGCGACATTCGCGCCTTGATGGAAGCTGCGGGCGCTGAAGCGCCTGTGCATAGCGGCCCGTCACACAACAACCGCACCGAACGTGCCAGTAGCCGTCGCCGTGGCAACAGCATTGGACCGCGTCCATCCACACCGCGCGCACCCGAAGAGCGCAGCAGCGGCCCAGAGCGCTTGGTGCGTACTGAGCGCCGCCGAGGTGGCAAGCTGCCCGAACGTGCACCGCAACCCGACCCGATGCAAACCTCGGTGGGCTACATCGGTGCAGACAGCTATGCCGATGAACGTCAGCGCAAAAAAGATGGCCAAAAAGCCTTTAAGGCTGGCTTGGTGGGTGGTCCACGTCCATCGTCAAGCAGCGGTCCGCGCCGTGGTGGCTCGGCCGGCGGCAGCTTCGGTGGCGGCCGATCGGGTGGCGGCACGGCGGGTGGTTCTGGTGGTAATCGCGGCCAAGGTGGCCGAGGCGGCCGTTAAATCACACGCCAGATGCACCAAAAACGCTTGGCTGTTCGAGGGAAATCCCTTGAAACGGTTAAAATAGTGGGCTTCGCACATCGCGCACAAAAGTTTCAATCACAGTCAAAACAGGGAAAATCCAAATGACCGAACGTACTCTCTCCATCATCAAGCCAGACGCAGTTGCTAAGAACGTCATCGGCCAAATCTATGCACGCTTCGAAGCTGCTGGCTTGAAAGTTGTCGCTGCTCGCATGGCTCACCTGTCACGCGGCGAAGCCGAACAGTTCTACGCTGTGCACAAAGCACGTCCTTTCTTCAAAGACTTGGTCGATTTCATGGTCTCCGGCCCTGTCATGATTCAAGTACTCGAAGGCGAAGGCGCAATTCTGAAAAATCGTGACTTGATGGGTGCAACTAACCCTAAAGACGCAGCCCCTGGCACCATCCGCGCTGACTTCGCTGACAGCATCGATGCCAACGCTGTGCACGGTTCTGACGCCGCTGAGACTGCCGCTGTTGAAATCGGCTTCTTCTTCGCTGGCATGAACGTTTACGGTCACTAA
>CANFKQ010000055.1 GCA_947447405.1 Comamonadaceae bacterium
CACTTTGGTCACCAAACTCGCTTCTGGAACCCCAAGATGGCCCCGTTCATCTTCGGTCACCGCAACAAAATTCACATCATCAACTTGGAAAAATCTTTGCCGATGTTCCAAGACGCTGTCAAGTTCGTCAAGCAGTTGTCTGCGAACCGTGGCAACGTGTTGATGATTGGTACCAAGCGTCAATCACGCGAAATCGTCGCATCTGAAGCACAACGTGCTGGCGTGCCCTATGTTGACCAACGTTGGTTGGGTGGTATGTTGACCAACTTCAAAACAGTCAAGACATCGATCAAGCGTTTGAAAGACATGAAAATCCAGCAAGAAGCTGGCTTGGATGCTTTGTCTAAAAAAGAACAACTGATGTTCAAGCGCGAAATGGAAAAGCTTGAGAAAGACATCGGCGGCATTCAAGATATGGCTGTGTTGCCTGATGCGATCTTCGTGATCGACGTTGGCTACCACAAGATTGCCATCGCTGAAGCCAAAAAATTGGGCATCCCATTGATCGGTGTGGTGGACTCTAACCACTCACCCGAAGGCATCGACTACATCATTCCAGGTAACGATGACTCTTCTAAGGCTGTGACTTTGTACGCTCGCGGTATCGCTGACGCGATCATCGAAGGCCGTGCCAACGCCACCAATGACTTGGTCAAAGCTGTGAGCGAAGGTAGCGAAGAGTTTGTTGAAGTCGCTGCTTAATCACGCGGCCCAAACTTGAAAAGGGGCTTGTGAAGCCCCTTTTTCACACCCAAATTGTTTTGAACTAATTACGGAGAATTTAAATGGCTGCAATTACCGCAAGCATGGTCGCTGAACTGCGCGCAAAAACCGACGCTCCCATGATGGAGTGCAAAAAAGCTTTGACTGAAGCCGAAGGCGACATGGCAAAAGCGGAAGAGTTGTTGCGCGTCAAGCTCGGCAGCAAAGCTGGCAAGGCATCGAGCCGCGTGACCGCCGAAGGCGTGGTGACCAGCTTCATCAGTGGCAACACGGGCGCTTTGTTGGAAGTGAACTGTGAAACCGACTTTGTGACCAAGAATGACAGCTTCTTGGCTTTGGCTCAAGCGGCAGCCAAGTTGGTGGCTGAGCATAACCCCGCTTCTATCGAAGCCTTGGGCGCTTTGGCTTACGAGCAAGATAGTTTTGGCCCTACGCTCGAAGACGTGCGTAAAGGTTTGATTGGCAAAATCGGTGAGAACATGAGCTTTCGCCGCTTCAAGCGTTTTGACGGCGCACACAAGTTGGCTTCCTACTTGCATGGCACTCGTATCGGCGTGTTGGTCGAGTTCGACGGTGACGAAACTGCAGCTAAAGATGTGGCGATGCACGTGGCTGCGATGAAGCCAGTGGCCTTGACCAGTGCTGATGTGCCTGCTGACTTGATCGAAAAAGAGCGTTCAGTTGCAGCGGCCAAGGCTGCTGAGTCTGGCAAGCCTGCTGACATCGCGACTAAGATGGTTGAAGGCTCTGTGCAAAAGTACCTCAAAGAAGTCTCTTTGTTCAATCAAACATTTGTCAAGAACGACAAGCAAACCGTTGAGCAAATGCTCAAGGCTGCAAACACCAATGTGGCTTCTTTTACCCTCTACGTGGTGGGCGAGGGCATTGAGAAGAAGGTCGACGACTTTGCCGCCGAAGTGGCAGCCCAAGTCGCTGCCGCCAAGCAAACTGCTTAATTACAAAGGGGGGCTTCGGCTCCCCTTTTGATATCCCCGTACATCAATTTCAACTGCACACATCAAGGAGCCTTTTCATGACCTCACCAAAGCCAGCCTATAAGCGTATCTTGCTCAAGCTGTCGGGGGAGGCCTTGATGGGCGACGATGCGTTTGGTATCAACCGCGCCACTATCGTTCGCATCGTGGATGAGGTGACTGAGGTCATCAACCTTGGTGTTGAAGTAGCCATCGTCATTGGTGGCGGTAACATCTTCCGAGGTGTTGCAGGAGGTTCTGTTGGTATGGACCGTGCCACAGCGGACTACATGGGCATGTTGGCCACAGTGATGAACTCACTGGCCTTGGCCGATGCGATGAATAAGACAGGTTTGACTGCGCGGGTCATGTCTGCCATCGCGATTGACCAAGTGGTTGAACCTTATGTGCGTCCCAAAGCTTTGCAATACCTCGAAGAGGGCAAAGTGGTAGTGTTCGCTGCCGGTACTGGCAACCCTTTCTTCACCACCGACACGGCCGCTGCTTTGCGCGGTGCTGAGATCGGTGCGGAGATGGTGCTTAAAGCTACCAAGGTGGACGGCGTTTACTCTGCTGACCCTAAGAAAGACCCCAACGCTACGCGTTACACAGAAATCAGTTTTGATCAAGCGATTGGCCAAAATTTGGGCATCATGGACGCCACTGCTTTTGCGTTGTGCCGCGACCAAAAATTGCCAATTAAGGTGTTTTCTATTTTCAAGAACGGTGCGCTCAAGCGCGTCGTCATGGGCGAAGACGAAGGCACTTTGGTCCACGCTTAATCCCCTGTTTTTTCGAACCTCACACTGCGCTGCCCCAGGAGCTCAACATGACCATCGCTGACATCAAGAAAACCACAGAAACCAAAATGGGCCAATCCATCGCGGCCTTTAGTAACAGCTTGACCAAAATTCGCACAGGACGTCCTAGCCCGTCCTTGCTGGACACGGTTCAAGTGGATTACTACGGCTCCATGGTGCCAATTAGCCAAGTGGCGAACGTGTCTTTGTTGGACGCCCGCACCTTGAGCGTGCAGCCCTGGGAAAAGCCCATGGGCGCCAAGATCGAAAAAGCCATTCGCGACAGTGATTTGGGTTTGAACCCCTCGTCTATGGGCGAGCTGATTCGCGTGCCCATGCCTCCGATGTCTGAAGAACGTCGCAAAGAGTTGACCAAAGTGGTTCGCACCGAAGGCGAAAACGCCAAAGTTGCTGTGCGCAACTTGCGCCGTGATGCCAACGAATCGGTGAAAAAGTTGGTGAAAGACAAACTCGCTTCTGAAGACGACCAAAAACGCGCAGAGGCTGATACCCAAAAAGTAACTGATAGCCACATAGCTGAGATTGACAAGCTCATCGCAAGCAAAGAACACGACATCATGTCGGTCTAAACCAGATGTTGAAGCAACGCGTCATTACCGCGCTGGTCTTATTGGCGCTTTTGTTGCCTGCTTTGTTGGCTAGTTCTGCAGAGCCTTTGGCTGGCCTCACACTTGTATTGATCGCTGCAGGCGCATGGGAGTGGGGTCGCTTGAACGGCTTTGCCATGCGCAGTTCTTTGCGTGTGTCGGCTGTGTGTGTGATGTTGTGTTTATATGCGTGGTCAGCACGTTGGGCATATGACGCACCCGCAAATGTCTGGTTCGTCACAGGTGCTGCATGGGTATTAGTTGCGGCTTGGTTGATTCGCCATGGCGTGGAACGCTGGGCAACCATTTCGCGTGCTTTGCGTTTGGTTGTGGGCGTATTGGCTTTGTGGCTGACATGGGTGGCTATGTACCAAGCTAAAGTTATAGGCATTAACTTCTTGTTGTCAGTGCTGTTTCTCGTGTGGATGGCTGATATCGCAGCTTATTTCTCAGGCCGCGCATTTGGCAGCCGCAAGCTAGCACCCGCCATCAGTCCTGGCAAAAGCTGGGAAGGTGTGTGGGGCGGAATGGTCGGCGTTGTGCTCATGGCTTGCATTTGGATTTGGGTCGATACACATTATGTGGTTGACAGCCTCAGTCTTTACAGTCGTTTGTACACCCGTGGTGTGCCGTTCTTGGTGTTGGCTGTCTTGTTCTTAACCATGATGAGTGTTGCGGGCGACTTGGTCGAATCTTTGGTGAAGCGTAGCGCTGGTATGAAAGACAGTAGCCAATTACTGCCAGGCCACGGTGGCGTGCTCGACCGCGTAGATGCATTGCTACCCGCCTTGCCATTAGCCATGATGTTGGTGCAGTCGTTGTGATGCAGATGCAAGCGGAATTCAAGCCGCAATACATCACGGTGCTTGGCTCTACAGGCTCAATCGGCACGAACACCCTAGACGTGATAGCACGTCACCCCGAACGCTTCCAAGTATTTGCACTGTCAGGAGCAACTCAAGTCGAGTTGATGCTTCGCCAATGCGCGCAATTCAAACCACGTTTTGCGGTGATGGTGCATGCCGAGGCCGCTCAGCAACTCAAAGACAAGATTCAAGCCGAAGGTTTGCCCACCGTTGTGCTTAGCGGTGTGGCGGCTTTAGATGAGGTCTCAGCACATTCTGATGTGGATGCTGTGATGGCCGCCATCGTGGGTGCTGCAGGCTTGTCTCCTTGTTTGGCTGCTGCGCGTGCTGGCAAACGTTTGCTGTTGGCCAACAAAGAAGCTTTGGTTGTTGGCGCCGAAGTGTTTTTAGATGCGGTCAAACAAGGTGGCGCGACGCTGCTGCCGATTGACAGTGAGCACTCTGCTATTTTTCAGTCTTTGCCAGAGGATGCGTCCACATGGGGCACCCGTGTCGAAAAAATTATTCTCACTGCATCGGGTGGACCTTTCCGTACAAGGGCGTTGGCCACACTCAGAGACGTCACGCCAGAACAAGCATGCGCACACCCCAACTGGGTGATGGGGCGCAAAATTTCGGTGGATTCGGCCACCATGATGAACAAAGCGTTGGAAGTGATTGAAGCGCGTTATTTGTTTGGCTTGTCACAAGAACGTTTAGAGGTGGTGATTCACCCGCAAAGTATCATCCACTCAATGGTGCAGTACCGTGATATGTCTGTGGTCGCGCAGCTGGGCACGCCCGACATGCGTGTGCCTATTTCCTATGGGTTGAGCTGGCCTGAGCGCATGGTATCCGGCGCACAAGCATTGGACTTTCATGCGCTGTCTGCCATGACCTTTGAGGCTTTGGATGACCATGGACACCCAGAGCGTTTTGCAGGCATTCATTTGGCGTGGGAAGCGTTGAGTGGTCCGCGCGGCACAACCGCAGTACTTAATGCAGCTAATGAAATTGCGGTGGCAGCATTTTTAGAACGCCGTATTCGTTTTGACCAAATTCATGCAGTTAACCAAAGTTGTATGGCGCGAATGTCGCCTGCTACTCCCCACAATTTAGACGATCTGCTGGCCTTGGACGCACAAGCTCGAGGAGTGTCTGAAGATGTTGTGCGTCTTCTGGCCAAATAAGCCATGACCCTGTTGGCTTTTTTGTTCGCGCTCGGTGTGCTCATCACCGTGCACGAGTGGGGCCACTACCGCGTCGCGGTAGCCTGTGGCGTGAAGGTGCATACGTTTTCAATTGGCTTTGGTCAGCCGTTGCTGCGTTGGAAATTTCGCAAACTCCATGCAGGCCAAGACACCCAGTTTTGCATCAGCTTCATTCCGCTAGGTGGCTATGTCAAGATGCTCGATGAGCAAGAAGGTGATGTGTCGCCGCAAGATGCCCCTATGGCGTTTAATCGCCAGCCTTTGTGGGCGAGAGCCGCTATTGTGTCTGCCGGTCCGGTGGCTAATTTGGTGTTAGCTGTTTGTTTGTACGCGACCACCTTTTGGCTAGGACAGTATGAAACGCAGGCCACCTTGTCGGCCCCTGTGCTGGGCTCTATGGCCGAAGTGGCTGGGTTGCACAGTGGTGACACGGTTTTGCGCGCCGGGACGTCAGCCGATGATTTGCAGGAGGTCGCGTCAATCGACGCTTTGCGTTGGTGGATGCTTCAGCAAGATGCATCGTCTGTGTATCTAGAAGTGCAGCCCCAAAGCAGGCAAAGTTCACGCATCGTGAATTTGCCAGCACTTGGGCAAGACGCGATCCCCAAAGACAGCAATGCTTGGCAAGTACGAGGTTTCACGGGGGCTTGGAGCCGGGCTGTGCTGGGTGAAGTTCAAGAAGGAAGGCCTGCTGATGTGGCAGGTATGCAGCGTGGGGATGAAGTGTTGCGCATGGATGGCCAAGTGGTGAGTGACGCTAATGCTTTGCGCGCCATGGTACGTGCCAGCGGACGCCAACACATGCCTGTTGCACAGGTTTGGGAAATTTCGCGCAATGGTCAATTGCTACAAGTAGATGTGACGCCTGAGCGTGTTGCAGACGGCTCGCAGTACATGGGACGTATCGGCGCACAAGTGGGTGAACCGCCAGTCAAAATTTGGATTCAATACAGCTTGTTCGATGGACTTCATCAAGCCGCCGCCAAGACATGGCAGGTCATCGTGATGACGCTTGATATGTTGTGGCGTTTGCTAAGTGGAAATGCGTCACTCGATAACCTCAGTGGCCCACTCGCGATGGCTGACTATGCAGGCCGTTCGGCAAGCCTTGGCATTGGCACCTATCTGAGTTTTTTGGCATTGGTCAGTGTGAGTCTGGGTGTGTTCAACCTGCTGCCGCTGCCAGTGCTCGATGGTGGGCACCTGTTGTATTATCTTTACGAGGCATGCACGGGGCATCCCCCTTCTCCAACATGGCTTGAGGTCATGCAGTGTGTGGGTTTTGCAATCCTTGTGACACTGATGGTTTTTTCTCTTTTTAACGATGTGGTTCGCCTGGGTTGGCTTCCATGAGTCCCCCTATACATCCAATGAACATGCAACTTTCTCACTTTCGTCGCACCTCTTTGGCTCAAACTGTCGCATTGATTGCTGGGACGTTAATTTCATTCAACGCTCTTGCGGCAGACCCATTCAATGTGCGTGACATTCGCGTTGAGGGTTTGCAGCGTATTGAGCCTGGCACCGTCTTCGCTTCTATACCCTTGCGTGTTGGGGATGATTACACCGATGAAAAAGGTGCAGCTGCAATTCGTAGTTTGTATGCGCTCGGTTTGTTTAAAGATGTGCGCATTGAAGTCAATGGCGATGTACTTGTGCTGATTGTTGAAGAGCGTCCAAATATTGCAGCAGTTGAATTTATTGGCACGAAAGAGTTTGACAAAGACACGTTAAAAAAAGCACTGAAAGATATTGGCTTGGCCGAAGGTCGTCCGTTTGACAAAGCTTTGGCAGATCGTGCAGAACAAGAGTTAAAGCGTCAGTATGTGAACCGCAGTTTGTATGGTGCTGAAATCATCACCACTATTACGCCTGCTGAGCGCAATCGTGTGAACTTGTCGTTCACTGTCGTCGAAGGTGATTTGGCCAAAATCAAGGAAATGCGAGTGGTGGGCGCCAAGTCTTTTGATGAATCAAAGCTACTTGATCAGTTCGATCAAGGTTCAGGTAACTGGTTGAGCTGGTACACCAAATCAGACCGCTACTCTCGCACCAAGCTCAATGCCGATCTTGAGACCCTGCGTGCTTGGTATTTGTCTCGAGGCTTTTTGGAGTTCCGTATAGATTCCACACAGGTTGCAATTTCTCCAAACAAACAAGACATCAGCATCACCATCAACGTCACCGAGGGTGACCGTTTTGTAGTGTCTGAAGTGGCAATGGAGGGGTACTACCTTGGCAAAGACGATGAGTTTAAGTCTTTGGTGGAGATTAAAGCAGGGCAAGCTTATAACGCCGACGACGTAGCCAAAACCACTAAAGCATTCAATGAGTATTTTGGTAACTTCGGTTTCGCCTTTGCGCGTACGGATGTACGTCCTGAGATTGACCGTTCCACCAATCGTGTGAAGTTGGTACTTGTGGCTGATCCTGCGCGTCGCGCGTATGTGCGCCGCATCAACATTGTGGGTAATAACCGTACGCGCGATCAAATCGTGCGCCGTGAGTTTCGTCAAACTGAATCCTCTTGGTATGACGGCGAAAAAATTCGTCTGTCACGAGATCGCGTGAATCGTTTGGGATATTTCAAAGATGTTGAAATTGATACGCAAGAAGTTGCATCCTCTCAAGATCAAGTAGATTTAAATGTCAATGTGGTTGAGAAACCCACAGGCATGTTGACGCTGGGGGCCGGTTTTTCTAGTGCAGAGAAAGTGACACTCTCGTTTGGTATTCAACAAGATAACGTTTTTGGTTCCGGGCACAACCTAGGTTTGCAAGTGAGCACGAGTAAGTTCAATCAATATTACGTGCTCAACACCACGAACCCGTATTTCACAGAGGATGGTGTTTCACGGACGTTTGAGTTGTATCACCGTGCGAGTAAGCCGTATGTGGAGCAGGGCGGTAACTACCGAATGGTGACGTCAGGTTTGGGGGTGAGATTTGGTCTGCCTTTCAGTGAGCTCGATCGCATTTTTGTGGGTACTGCCGCAGAGCGTACCGAGCTGGTACCGGGCACCAATATGCTTGGAGTCCATACGGAGTTGTGCCAACAGTTTGGTTGTATTGCCCAAAACGTACCAATTACGGCTGGTTGGGCGAGGGATAGTCGTGACAGTTATTTGAACCCAAATAACGGCAAATTTATCCGTTTAAATACTGAAGTCGGCGCGATGGGGGATGCACGTTTCGCCAAGATAGGTGGGCAGTACCAACAGTATGTACCCATTACCAAGCAATACACCTTTGCGTTTAATGCTGACATGGGTGTTGGCAAAGGTCTGAATGGTCAAACCTTACCCTTCTACAAGAATTACTATTCAGGTGGCTTGGGGTCTGTTCGAGGCTTTGAGCAAGGCACTTTAGGTCCTCGTGATATCACAGGGCCAGTGATTGGTGGTGCAAAAAAAGTGACCTTGAATACGGAATTTTTAATGCCTTTCCCAGGGGCTGGCAATGATCGCACTTTACGGTTGTATGGCTTTTATGACATGGGTAACGTCTACGGTGAGTTTGAAAAGGTTGACCTCCGTTTGCTACGTAGTGCTTATGGCGTAGGCTTGAGCTGGGTTTCTCCCATGGGGCCGTTGCGTTTTGCTTGGGCTCGCCCAATTCGAACACTACCAGGCGATAGAATCCAACAATTGCAATTTCAAATCGGGACATCCTTCTGATGACTACCTTTACTCGTCAAATTTCTTTAGCTGTTGTATTGGGCCTAGCAGCGTTTTGCGCCCAAGCTGACGAGATTCGCATCGGTTTTATCAACACCGACCGGATTTTCAAAGAATCCAATACAGCTAAGCAAGCGCAAGCCAAATTAGAGCAAGAGTTTTCTAAGCGCGAGAAGGACCTCGTCGATGCAGAGAAATCCTTCAAGTCTGCTGTTGAGAAATTCGAACGCGAAGCGCCAACTTTGTCTGAATCTCAGCGTTTGTCGCGCCAAAAGCAATTGGGTGAGCAAGATCGAGATTTTCAACGCAAGCGCCGTGAATTCCAAGAAGAGCTGAACGCCCGTAAAAACGAGGAATTTCAACAAGTATTGGAACGTGCCAATCGCGTGATCAAGCAAGTGGCGGAAGCTGAGAAATTTGATTTGGTGTTGCAGGAGGCTGTCTACATCAATCCCAAGCACGACATCACTGAAAAAGTGCTCAAGGTCATCAACGCTACCAAATAATCTGCCGTGGCACTGAGTCTCGGCCAAATCATCGAAAGTTTGGGTGGTCGCCTGATGGGCGATCCCCAGTACCTCATTTCTAAACTCGCGCCGCTTGACACCGCTCAAGCGGATGCGTTAAGTTTTTTAAGTAACCCAAAATATCAATCTCAACTCGCCACCACGCAGGCGGGTTGTGTCATTGTTTCACCCGTTGTCGCCGAATCGATCAAGGTTAATGCAGCCTTGATCGTTGCAGACAATCCCTACCATTACTTTGCCCGTTTGACCCAGTTGTGGCGTCAGCACACACGTGTGATTGATGATCCCTTGGTTCACCCCACTGCGGTGATTCACCCGTTAGCACATGTTGATGCAACCGCGCGCATTGGCCCACTTTGCGTGATCGAGCGTGGGGTAAACATCGGCGCAAACACTTGGCTCAAATCGGGCGTCACCGTGGGTCAAGATTGCCAGATTGGTGAGCGCTGCATTGTGCATGCCGGTGTAGTGATTGGGGCTGATGGTTTTGGTTTCGCCTTGTTTGAAGGTCGCTGGGAAAAGATTGAGCAGCTGGGTGCTGTTCGCATTGGCAACGATGTGGAAATCGGTGCTAACACCTGCATCGACCGCGGTGCGTTGGACGACACGGTCATTGAAGACGGCGTCAAGCTTGATAACTTGGTGCAAATCGGTCACAACGTGCATGTGGGGGCCAACACGGCCATGGCTGGTTGTGCGGGCGTGGCGGGCAGTGCAAGCATTGGCGCCAACTGCACGGTCGGTGGCGGCGCGATTATTTTGGGTCATTTGCAGCTGGCCGATGGCGTGCATATCTCTGCAGCATCGGTGGTGATGCGTTCGATTCGTCAGCCTGGTCAATATAGCGGTGTGTTTCCCATCGACGACAATGCATCGTGGGAGAAAAACGCCGCCACCCTGCGCCAATTGCACCGCTTGCGCGACCGTATCAAATCTCTTGAATCCGTTTTAGAAAGTCAAAAAAAATGAGCATGGATATCCACCAAATCCTGAAGCAATTGCCACACCGCTACCCATTTTTGTTGGTAGACCGTGTGTTGGAATTGGAAAAAGGCAAAAGCATCAAGGCGCTCAAGAATGTGACCATGAACGAGCCATTCTTTGGTGGCCATTTTCCGCACCACCCCGTGATGCCAGGCGTATTGATTTTGGAAGCCTTGGCACAAGCTGCCGCCTTGTTGGCCTTTGACACCTTGGGTGCGGCACCTGATGACAAGACTGTGTATTACTTCGCGGGTATTGATGGTGCGCGCTTCAAGCGCCCCGTTGAGCCAGGTGATCAACTCATCTTAGAAGTTGAGTTGGACCGCATGAAAGCAGGCATCTTTAAATTCAAAGCGCGCGCCAAAGTGGGCGATGTGGTGGCGACTGAAGCCGAGCTGATGTGCACCATGCGCTCAATCGCCTAAACACCAATAAACCAACAAGCTAAACAGCAGACGATGAGCCACATTCACGCCACCGCCATTGTGGACCCCAAGGCCGAGCTCGACAGCTCGGTGCAGGTGGGACCTTATACGATCATCGGCCCCAATGTTCGCATCGGTGCAGGCTCGACTGTGGGGCCACATTGCGTGATCGAAGGTCATACAACGATTGGCAATGACAACCGCATTTTTCAGTTCAACTCACTAGGTGCGATTCCGCAAGACAAGAAGTACGCGGGCGAGCCCTGTGAATTGATCATCGGTGACCGCAACACCATCCGTGAGTTTTGCACTTTCAACATCGGCTCGCCAGGTGACACGGGCGTGACCCAAGTCGGCAACGACAACTGGATCATGGCTTATGTCCATTTGGCGCACGATTGCGTGGTTGGTAATCACACCATCTTCGCCAACAGCGCACAGTTGGCGGGCCATGTCCATGTGGGCGATTGGGTCATTTTGGGGGGCTTCACTGTCGTGCATCAGTTTGTGCGCATTGGCGCGCATAGCTTCTCTGCCATGCATTCGCTTCTGTTTGCCGATGTGCCGCCGTTTGTGATGTGCCAAGGCCAACCAGCTGAGCCACGCTCCATGAACTTCGAGGGTTTGCGCCGACGTGGGTTCTCGGCTGAACGTATCAGCGCTGTGAAAGCTATGCACAAAGCCTTGTACCGCGATGACTTGACACTCGAGCAAGCCAAAGAGCGCATTGCCGGATTGACCCAAGAAAAACCAGAAGCCGCATCCGATGTGGCCATGATGCTGGACTTCTTGAATCACACCTCGCCGCAACGCGGCATCATTCGCTAAACACCATGG
This sequence comes from Comamonadaceae bacterium, assembly GCA_947447405.1. Lineage (GTDB taxonomy): Bacteria > Pseudomonadota > Gammaproteobacteria > Burkholderiales > Burkholderiaceae_C > Limnohabitans. Next base: position 11,612 of record CANFKQ010000055.1, read on the forward strand.
CCGAGGCCCTGTCTTTCTCGCTCGTCGCAGGCGAGGCCTCGGGCGATTTGCTTGCCGGCCTGTTGCTTGGTGGCATGCGCGACAAATGGCCAGACATGCACAGCGCAGGGATTGGCGGCCCGCGTATGGCAGCCCTTGGGTTTGAGCCTTGGTGGCCTTACGAAAAGCTAGCGGTGCGTGGCTATGTTGAAGTGCTGCGCCACTACCGAGAAATCGTCGGCATTCGCAACCAATTGCGCGAACGCTTACTGGCCAACCCACCCAGCGCCTTCATCGGTGTGGATGCACCAGACTTCAACCTTGATTTAGAACGCGACCTCAAAGCACAAGGCATACCCGCGATTCACTTTGTGTGCCCCTCGATTTGGGCTTGGCGTGCAGACCGTGTGGAGAAAATTCGCCAAAGCGTCGACCACGTGTTGTGCATTTTTCCATTTGAAACTGATTTGCTCTCTCAGCATGGAATTGATGCCACGTATGTGGGTCACCCCTTGGCCAAAAATATTCCGGATGTCCCAGACCGAGCTGCTGCGCGCACAGCGCTTGGTTTGCCGCAAGACGCCACCGTGATAGCTTTGCTACCGGGCAGCCGCAACTCTGAAATTGAGTATTTAGCGCACCGCTTTTTACAAGCCGCACAGCGCATGGCTAAGCAGCAGTCGGGCTTGTACTTCGTCTTACCAGCCATGCCCGCTTTGCGCTCGCGCATCGAAGCCATCGCCAAAGATGTGGGAGAGGTACCCAATCTCTCGGTGCTCAATGGTCAATCGCACGCCGCATTGGCTGCTTGCGATGTGACACTCATTGCCAGTGGTACAGCCACGCTAGAAGCTGCATTGTTTAAGCGCCCTATGGTGATTGCCTACAACATGAATTGGCTCAGCTGGCAAATCATGCGCCGTAAGAAGCTCCAACCATGGGTGGGTTTGCCCAACATCTTGTGTCAAGACTTTGTAGTGCCCGAGTTGCTACAAGACGAAGCCACGCCAGAAGCCTTGGCGCATGGGGTGCTGCAATGGCTGGCCAACCCTGCGGCTGTTGCCGCAGTTCAACAACGCTTTGCGACGCTGCACGATACCCTGCGCCGCGACACCCCCGCACTGGCGGCTCATGCGATCGAAAAAGTTCTTGCGCGCTGAGCAAGCGCCACTCATTTGGGATGCCCCAGGCTTGATTGCAGGGGTGGATGAGGCTGGCCGTGGCCCGTTGGCTGGGCCTGTGGTGGCTGCTGCCGTGATATTGGACGATTTGAACCCCATTGCTGGCTTGGCCGACTCCAAAAAACTCACCGCCTTGAAGCGCGAGCGTTTGTATGACGAGATTCGCGCCAAAGCTTTGTGCTGCTCAATTGCTGAAGCGACAGTGGAAGAAATTGACGAGCTCAACATTTTGCAAGCCACCATGCTGGCCATGCGTCGCGCCGTAGAAGGTTTGCGCCTCAAGCCCACAAAGGTGTTGGTGGACGGCAACCGCTTGCCCGTGCTCGATGTGTTGGCCGAAGCCATTGTCAAAGGCGACAGTAAGGTGCAAGCCATTTCTGCGGCATCTATCTTGGCCAAAGTGCATCGTGACCGCTGGTGCCAAGAGCTGCACGCGCAGTACCCGCAGTACGGCTTTGATGGCCACAAAGGCTATGGAACAGCAGCGCACTTGCAAGCCCTCAAAGAACACGGTGCTACGCCTTGGCACCGTAAATCGTTTTCTCCTGTGGCCGAGGTTTTGAAATGAACTTGATCACCTCTCGTGACAATCCCTTGGTCAAAGACCTGCGCCGCTTGTCGCAAGACAGCACGGCCTACCGCAAACTTGGTCGTGTATGGCTAGAAGGTGACCATCTGTGCCGCGCTGCGCTCGCGCGTGGCGTGAAGCCTGAGCATGCGGTGTTTGCTGAATCGCTTTGGGTCACTGCGCCCCGTGAGTGGACGCAAGCAGCAGAACGCAACACGGTGTTGCCCGATGCCTTGTTTGCCGAAATCAGTAGCTTAGAGTCACCGGCCAAGATGGGTTTTGTGTTGCCCGCGCCCACCTCGCAAGAGATACAACCATCCACGCCGACCGTAGTGCTTGACCGCGTGCAAGATGCAGGCAACGTGGGCTCAATTTTACGCAGTGCCTCGGCCTTTGGCTTCAAACAAGTGCTGGCCATGAAGGGATCGGCTGCTTTGTGGTCGCCCAAGGTCTTGCGTGCCGGTATGGGCGCGCATTTCGGGTTGCATTTGGTCGAAGGCCTGAGCGCCGATGATTTGAATGCCTTGCACATGCCTTGGGTAGCCACCAGTTCGCACCAAGGCCCGTTTTTGCACACCTTGCTCGCCGAGGCCAAGCTGCCCATGCCCTGCGCATGGCTCATGGGTCACGAAGG
>CANFKQ010000056.1 GCA_947447405.1 Comamonadaceae bacterium
ACCACGGCACGTTTTTGCCGTAGCTTTGAAACAGCCATGAAAAGCGGCGTGCCCATCGTCACAGCGTTCACACTGGTGTCACGCGTGGTCGACAACACGTTTTACCGCGAACGAATTTTGCTAATGCGTGAAGGCGTATCGCATGGCGATAGCTTGTTGCGCAGCTTTTTGTCGGCTGGAATTTTCACGGCCATGGAGCTTCAAATGATTTCAGTGGGGGAAGAAACGGGTGACATTGAAGGCATGGTTCAACAGCTCGCCACGCTTTACCAAGAAGAAGTGGAATACGAAGCCGGCCAGTTGACGGAAACGCTAGAGCCGATCTTGTTGGTCTTCATGGCAGGCTTGGTACTGCTGCTGCTGCTGGGCATCTTCATGCCCATGTGGAGCATGACGCAAATGATTCGATGAAGTGCACGCCTACAGCGATGCGTTCATCGCGAGTAGGCCCAAAACGCATCGAGCTGAGCCTCCGACCGCTGCTGCGCTTGCACCACAGCAGCTCTGAGTTCGTCATGGTGTTGTGCCACGCATGCGCAAACAGCGGGGTCTAAAGCCTGCGATTGCGCTTCTTGCTCGATGACGTTCAACACTTGCGCCTTAACCATCTGAGCGCGGTAGGGTCTGTCTTCGGCCAAAGCGGTAAACACATCAGCCACTGCCATGATTTTTTGCGACAACGACAGCGTGTGCGCATCCATTCCAAACGGATAACCATCACCCAGCCCACGCTCGTGGTGCATGGCTGCAATTTGCGTGATGGACGCCAAACCATGAACTTTGGACAAGATTTGGTAAGTCTTGTAGACGTGGGACTTCATGAGGGCGCGCTCATCGGGGGTCAGTGGAGCGGCTTTTTCCAACAGCTCAACAGGAATAGCCAGCTTGCCAATGTCGTGCAGGAATCCGGCAATTTCTATTTCTTGTATTTCGTCGACACTCAGCTTCATTTTTTCAGCTAAAAATTTGGCTGCACAAGCCACACCTGAGGAATGTCGCGCCGTGAATCGGCTGCGTGAATCCACCACCAGCGACAAAAATTCTGCAAACCCTTCCAAAGCATCCAAGCTCACCGACATCTGAACGTCCGGAATCAAATCGACCAACAACGCGTCGAGGTTGTTTTCTGCCAGTTCAAACCAAAAAATGTCATGGGAAGACAGCGCCAAGAACGCTTGCACATATTCAGGCTTGAACGTGCGGCCCGATTCACTGGCGATGGTTTGTCGAATGGTTTGCGCACGGGCAAGCACGTTGTCGCCATGGCAATGGACCTCGATGCGATCGCTCAGATGTATCAAGTGGCTCAACTCGGGTACCGCCTGGCCTTGGTACATTTTTCCTGCACCGTCGTCCCACACGATGTGGTGATAGGCAATGATGGGTGCGGTGTCTTTTAAAAATTCTGATTTCTCGACCAGTGCCGCCCCCATGAAGGCGTGTTGGTAGGCATCGACTTCTTCAAACTCTAACAAATCCAATCGGGTCTTCAGGCCAATTGCCCCGATGTCGTGCAGCAAAGCGGCGCAAAACAATTGACGTAACTCTTGCGCTGGCAATCCCAGCTTCAAGCCCAGACGACAAGCGATCAGGCATGTTCGTGCTTGGTGTGCATGCAGTGCAGGATGCATGGCATCCAAGGCACGTGAAATAGCCATGAGCAGTTCGGTGAGGGAAATGAGTTTCATCATGGTTTTATTTTGCGACAGATTTGCGCCGAGTTGATACTTATCAACGCCCCGCTGCATCGGCTGTTTTACAAACGAGGTATTCACTTTATGAATACCCTATGAAATGCACGCCAATGGATTCTTTGCTCAGGTCGCTCGGCTGCGTGCCCAGCACTTTGCTTATTCCCTTGGCGGCACGCGCGCAAGGGGTACGCTGGTTTCCACAACTCAACCCACATGACTTGTGTGCTGCGCCCGTGCTGACGTTGCTGAATGCGAATGTGAATATGTATTTAGGCGATTGGGCCACGGTGCTGAATGTGCTGTGGCGCACCGAGGTCATCAAAACAGCGGGGCGTCAGTTCTTTGAAAAGCACCCCAAAAGCACCGGTGTGAATTTGGGATCAGGCTTGTCAAGCTATTTTCAATGGTTTGACAATGGCACCAACCATTGGCTGGATGCCGATTTGGCCGAGGTGATGTCGTTGCGTCGGCTGTGCTTTCAAGTGCTGCGTCCGCACTGCCAAGACAAAACCATCAACATCACGCAGCCTGGATGGTGGAAGCGGCTTCGCTTGCCCACAGGGCCGAATGCTCAGCCGGTGTTTTTGATTTGCGAAGGTGTGTTGATGTACCTCAGCCCCGCGCAAGTGCAAGCGGTGTTGTACGAAGTGGGCGAGCACGCGCCCCCTGGCTCTGAAATTATTTTTGATGCCATGTCCCCCGTGGGCATTGGACAAGCAGCGTTTCACCCCAGCGTTGGACACACTGGGGCTGAGTTCACTTGGGGCGCCAACAATGCTGAGCAAATTGCAAGCGCACATCCCCGATTGAAAGTTGTGTCACAACGCAGCGTGTGTGAAGCCTATGGTTGGGCTTGCTGCATGACTGAGTTGTGGCTCACCCCTTTCTCTGGGGGGCCCATGTACGGATTGGTGCACCTCGGCTTACCTCACTGACAAAGGATTGTTTTGAAACATACTGCCCCCCCATCACTGGATGACTTGGTTCATACCGAACTGTCGAAGTTGGCCATAGGTTTGTCGCCCATTTCGTTGGCCTTGGCTTATGCGGATTGGGCAATGCACCTGAGCACATCACCTGGCAAGCAAATCGCTCTGATGCAGTTGGCCACCAAGCTTTACCAAGATACGGTAACCCAGCAAGTCAACACCAACACAGACAACACCGCCTTTGCCAAAGATGTACGGTTCGAAAATAAAGCATGGTCCAACTGGCCCTACAAATTGCTCAAGGACAACTACCAAGCCAACGAAGCGTGGTGGAAAGAATCCACCCATGTGACGGGGATGTCCAAACACCATGAGCATTTGATGCGTTTTTTCACACGCCAGTGGCTAGATGCCGTTTCTCCATCGAACTGGGCCGCCAGCAACCCCGAAGTGTTAGAGAACATCACGGCCACGGGTGGGCAGAGCTTGCTCAAAGGCATGCAGCAATATGCAGAAGACTTGAAAAAAATATCGGCACAGCGTTTCAAATTAGAGACGCCTGAAGCGTCTGAGTCGGCCTACACGGTCGGCAAGGACGTGGCCCTCACCCCAGGCAAGGTGGTCTACAAAAACAACTTGATTGAGCTCATTCAGTACAGCCCCACCACCCGTAAAGTGCACCCCGAACCTTTGCTGATCGTGCCGTCTTGCATCATGAAGTACTACATCTTGGACTTGTCGCCCCACAACTCCATGGTGAAGTATTTGGTCAGCGAAGGCTTCACTGTTTTCATGGTGTCTTGGCGCAACCCAGACAGCAAAGACCGCGACTTGGGCATGCACGACTACATCCAACTGGGGCTCCTCGATGCGATTGAAGCGGTTCAATCGGTGTCGTCATCGCACCGTTTACACGCCATGGGCTATTGTTTGGGCGGCACGTTTTTGTCAATTGCGGCTGCAGTGTTGGGGCGCCAGAAAAACAAATCACCTTTGGCCAGCGTGACGCTCTTGGCTGCACAAACTGATTTTTCGGAACCGGGTGAGTTGGGTGTGTTCATTGATGACGACCAGCTGCTGACCCTGCGTCAAGAAATGGCAGAGACGGGTTATTTGTCGGGCAAGCAAATGGCCGGGTCGTTCCAATTTTTGAACTCACGCGATTTGATTTGGTCGCGCAACACACAGCGCTACTTGTTTGGACGTGAAGAAGTGGGGAACGACATGGTGAGCTGGAACAAAGACACCACGCGCCTGCCTGCACGGATGCACACCGAGTATTTGGACTCCTTGTTTCTGAACAACTCACTGAGCGAAGGCCACTACCGCGTCGATGGGCAACCCGTGGACTTGATGGACATTCAACAACCCTTGATGGTGGTGGGAACGGCCCGCGACCACATTTCGCCTTGGAAATCGGTTTACAAAATTCACGCACATACGGATACGGAAACCTGCTTCATCTTGGCTGCAGGCGGACACAACGCAGGCATCATTTCTGAGCCGGGCCACGCGCACCGCAGCTACCAAATGAACGATGTGAAAAAAGGCCACGGCTGGGTGGAGCCCGATGCGTGGTTGGCCAAGACGCCCATCAACGAAGGCTCTTGGTGGCCTGCTTGGCGTGACTGGCTCAAGCAGCACAGCAGTGCACCCGTCAAGGCCAAAGAGATTGCAAATGCTGCATCGCTGCCAAATGCGCCTGGGCGCTACGTGCAGGTACGCTACAACGACTGAGCGAGCGAAGGTTAACTGTTGACGCTGACCAACTGCTTCAATGCATCGGTATTCAAGATACGAACGTGGCGCTGCTTAACTTCCACGATACCGTCCTCCACGAGTTTTGAAAAAGTGCGGCTGACGGTTTCAATCTTCATGCCGAGGTAGCTGCCAATTTCTTCACGCGTCATGCGCAACACCAACTCAGACGGTGAAAAACCGCGCGCATGCAAACGCTGCGCCAAGTTGAGCAAGAAAGTGGCGAGGCGTTCTTCTGCACGCATGCTGCCCAGCAACAGCATGACGCCATGGTCACGCGAAATTTCACGGCTCATAATTTTGTGCACATGGCGTTGTAGACCGCTGACCTCTCGAGACAAGGTTTCGATGTGTTCAAAGTTCATGACGCACACCTCGGCATCTTCAAGTGCGATGGCGTCGCAGGTGTGCCGCTCGTTGACGATGCCGTCTAGCCCCATGATTTCGCCAGACATTTGAAAGCCCGTGACTTGTTCGCGGCCATCGGGCGAAGCAAAGCTGGTTTTGAAGAATCCGCTGCGAATGGCATACAGCGCTTTGAATGTTTCGCCGTTCTGAAACAGACTGTCGCCGCGCGTGACTTTGCGGCGTGATGACACCACCTCTTCAATGCGCGTCATGTCTGCTGCACTCAAGTCAACAGGCATGCACAACTCTCGCAAGTTGCAGTTGGAGCAAGCTACTTTGATCTTGCTGGCGTGAGTTCGTGCGTCCATGTGTACTTTCTCACTTTTATCAAATTACATTTTGATCATTTTTTGTGAGATTAATTGGATGTATCAACAAGAAACTGACAAAGCCTCAATGGCCCTGAGCTTTATCCTGATACTTAATGGGCGTTATTCAATATTTATTAGCTCAATTTAATTAATTCATTTGCGATCGTTGAACACAGGCTGACGGCATTGCTTTCATGGCGAATGCAATCGGTGCTCCAAATTCTCGCAACGCCAGCGTTTGCAATAACGGTCAACGCATCGCCTGCGAACAAGGCGTGGGTCACAGCCACATCCACAGACGCAGCACCTGCCGCAAGCAACAGTTGCGCGGCACGTGCCAATGTTTGGCCACTGCTGGCCACGTCATCCAACACCACCACAGCACGCCCTTTCACATCGATGGATGGCAACAAGATGTCGACCGCATGGTCACCATGGCGCATTTTTTCGCACACCGCATAGTCAAAGCCATGGCTTTGTGCCGCCGCCGCCACCCATTGCGCAGACTCCCCATCGGGGCCAATGAGGAATGGATGTGCGTGGTGTTGCGCAATCAAATCACCCAGCAAAGGCGCACCACTGAGGACCACCGTGTTGGCCACAGGAATGGCTTCGTTCAGTGAGTGGATGCGATGCAAATGCGGGTCAACCGTGATCACGGCATCAAACAACGAAGCCAAAAATTGCCCCACCACACGCTGGCTGACCACCTCGCCCGGGTGGAACGCCATGTCTTGACGCATATAGGCCAAGTAAGGTGCCACCAGCGTCAGTCGCTGCGCACCCAATGAACGTGCCGTGCGCGCGACCAACAAAAGCTCCACCAGTTTTTCGTTGGGATGGACCAAGCTGCGCAGGACCACCACATGGCTGGGTAATGCCGATGGCAATCGCAACTTAAGCTCGCCATCAGGAAAGCGATGCCGCTGAATCAGTGCGGGAGTTAACCCTGCGTCATGCGCGAGCTGCAAAGCAAATTGGGTTTCGTCTTCAAAGTAGAGCAAACAGGCTGCAGATGTCATCAGAACTCCACAAAGACATGGGGCAAATCTTTGGCTTCACCTAAGGTGTAACCGCTTAATTTGTTGCTGGACTGTCTTGCAAACTCAAGGTCAGATGAGTAATCGGCATGCACCCGATACAAGACATCTCCCACCTTCACCGCATCGCCAAGTTTGCGCATCAGGTCAACGCCTGCACGCTCGACTTTGGGGGCACCTGCAAATCGTGCGATGCGAGCAATGTGAAAGTTATCAATGGCGGTGACCACGCCCGTCGCGTTGGCCAGTACCTCAAATGTCAATGCGCCGAGTTGGGGTTGTTTGTAGTTAAACGGCCTGGCACCTTGCGCCTTGATGATGGCGTTCATGCTGGCCAAGGCGCGGCCTGAATCCAAAATATCGCGGGCGATGGCAAACCCATCCCCCCCACGCACGTCTGGGTTGCACTCGATCAATCGTCCCGCCAAGCGCAAGGCTTTTTGTCGCAAGTCGATGGGCGCGCGCGGATCGTTCTCAAGCACCTGCATCACATCACGCGCTTCAAGCACAGGGCCAATACCGAAACCAATGGGTTGACGGCCATCGGTGATCACCACATCCAAAGACAAGTTCATGCGCGAGGCCACGTACTCAAAGAGTTGTCGCAAGCGCTGCGCCTCTGGCATAGAGCGCACTTTGGCGGTCGGGCCAATCGGGATATCCAAGACCAAGTGGGTCGATCCAGCCGCAATTTTCTTGGACAAAATGGAGGCCACCATTTGCGCGGGTGAGTCCAGCGAGAGTGGCCGTTCGACCGAAATCAACACATCATCCGCGGGCGACAAATCGGCTGTGCCACCCCATGCCAAACAAGCGCGGTGGTCGCGCACAATGTCCGAGAGCTTTTCAAACGGCAATTCAACGTTGGCTAAAACAGCCATGGTGTCCGCCGTCCCTGCGGGCGAGGTGATGGCACGCGAAGAGGTCTTGGGGCACAACATGCCGTGCGCGGCCACGATAGGCACCACCAACATGGACGTTCGATTGCCAGGAATGCCACCAATGCAGTGTTTGTCGACCACCAAGGACGAATGCCAATCGAGACGTCGGCCACACGCCACCATGGCCTCTGCCAAGAAATAAACCTCTTCACGGTCCATCTCGCCCCGGTTGGTCGCAATGACAAACGCAGTCAATTCGATTTTGGAGTAATGGTGCTGCGCAATGTCACGCACGATCAACAAGAAATCGTCTTTGCTCAAACGCTCGCCATTGATCTTGCGATGCAGTGCCTCCATCGATTCTGGCGGATCAGCCTGAGACACCGAGGCGGTATGACCGTCCGCCACTCCGAGCTGCGCAAACGCATCTTCAGACAAGCCCACCTCGCTGCAACCCACGATGGCAATGTCGTCCACCACATTGAGTGTGGCCACAATTTTTCGACCATTGGCGCGCACCTCCACTTTCGAGAGGGCTTGAAACCCTTCGGCACGGTAAAGCGCACATTCGCGATTAAGGTACACCACGTTCTCTTGGTAGGTGTCAATGGCGACACGCCGCAAGGCCAACAGAGAGGATGGGTTATCGGTGGAAGAGTCTTTGTTCATGACTCAAGCCTACACCCGAAGCAGACAAGCCCAGCCAACAAGTTCTTGACATGCGTCAAGTGCAAAGCCAAACATAGGCTCTATATTTGAATCTCAATTTCAACCACAGGGCTTTGACATGACACACACGTACTTGGCAGACAAAGACAAATTAATGAGCGAACTACGCACCGTCATCACCGACGCAGAAGAGTTGCTACGCATGACCGCTGATCAAGTGGGCGACAGTGCCGAAGGCATTCGTGCACGCATGACCGAGCGCCTGCACCAAGCCACCCATGAGCTGAACCATCTTCAACATGTGGCGGTGGAACAAGCCAAGGCCGCAGGTCATGCCACCGATGAGTTTGTGCATGAGAACCCATGGAAGTCAGTGGGCATCGCTGCAGGTGTGGGCTTGGTCATTGGCTTATTGATCAGCCGTCGTTGATCAGGTCGTCATATGCGTGAAGCCAATTCTGGAGGACTCTTCGCCTCCTTGCGCCAAGTGGCTGCCACAGCACTCGAAATGGCACAGGTTCGTCTTGAGCTGTTGGGCACCGAGATCGAACTTGAAAAGCAGCGCTTATTTGACGGCATCTTGATCGCCGCCGCTGCCATGGTTTTCTCAGGTGTGGGGCTGCTTTTGTTTTGCGGCTTCATCATCTTGCTCGTTGCCGAAGGTAACAGGCTTGCGGCCATGGCATGGCTCGCGTTGGCCTGCTTCAGCTTGGGTGTGGTGTTGATGATGCAATCCCGCAAGCGTTTAAAAAGTCCTATGGGTATCTTCAGCGCAAGTGCCACAGAACTTCAAACCGACCGCGCCAATGTTCAAGCAGGCGGCAAACGTGAATGACCTCGACTTGCTGCAACGCCAGCAACGCCTGCTGATACGCAGCGCAGAGTTGCGCACCTCGCTCAGCCACAGTGCAGATGTGATTCAAACACCGCTGAACCTGGTGGATAGCGCACGCAGCTGTATTCAGTGGCTTTGCCGACATCCGGTCTATCCAACCGTGGCGTTGGGAGCACTGGTCTTACTGAAACCTCGGCGCGCTCTTTTATGGGGCTCGCGCCTGTGGAGTGGCTGGCTAAGCTTTCAACGGGTACGCCAATACCTATTTACCCCTATAAAGTGAGGCTAGATCTGTCATTGCGACAGAAAAATTCATAAAAAATCAAAAAGGCAAACCTGCCAAATGCTTGCCAAAACTGGCACAATGCACCCGTTTTAATAAGGAAATGACATGAACAAAACTGAATTGATCGAAGCAGTCGCAGCACACACTGAATTGACCAAGGCCGATGCTGGCCGCGCTGTCAATGCCATCATCGACGTCATCACGCACGCAGTTGCCAAAAAAGACGACGTGCAATTGATCGGCTTCGGCACTTTCAAAGCTGCTGCACGCGCTGCACGCACTGGCAAAAACCCACGTACTGGCGAAGCCTTGAAAATCGCAGCAGCTGTGGTGCCTCGCTTCACTGCTGGCGCAGCCTTCAAAGCTGCTGTGAACACCAAGAAGAAGTAATTCTTCGCGTTCACGCACACAAGCGGCCTCGGGCAACCGAGCCGCTTTTTTTTACGTCTGATTCAATTTGGAAACACCATGTTCACACACGTTTTTTTAGGCGCTCAGGACCTCGAAGCCTCACGCAAGTTTTATGACGCCGCCCTGGGTGCATTGGGCCACGCGCCTGGCACAGCCGCAGGCAGCCGTTATGTGTACCGCACGCCCACAGGCACTTTTGGCATCACCACCCCGATCAACGGCGAGGCCGCCAGCTTTGGCAATGGCAGCACCTTTGGTTTTGCAGCAAAGTCTGAAGCCGAAGTTGACGCCTTCCATGCCGCAGGCGTGGCCCATGGCGGCGTGACCTGCGAAGACCCACCGGGGCTGCGCACCAACCCTGCTTTTAGCTACTACATCGCTTACTTGCGTGACCCCTCGGGCAACAAGATTTGTGCGATGTGCCGCACCGCTCAATAAGCCGCATCAAGCCTGACGCATCTCTCGCAGCTCTGCGTTGGCATGGCGCAAGCGGTCGGCAATGGCTAGGGCCACCGCACGCATCACGCTGATGCTCATCACTGGATCGCCCGCCGCCACGGTGGCAAAGGCTTTGCGGTCAATGGCAATCAGCTCAGTCTCACGCGTGGCATACACATCGGCCGAGTGTGCGCGGCCATCTAAGAACGACATCTCACCAAAGAACTGACCACGGCTGAAGGTGGTGAGGTGAATGGTTTTTCCATTCGCCAAAGGCAAGCTGACCTTTACCTCGCCTCGGCTGATCAACATCAGTTCATGACCGCCCGAGTCGGCACTGAACACCAAATCGCCGGCCTCGTACACATGGTGTTGGGCACAGCGTTCGAGGGCTTCAATTTCTTGAGCGTTCAAGCCGTGGAAGATTTCAAACTTACCCAATGGAATGCCTTCGTGTGACACATGGGCGTGGCCTGCCAACGCCAAGGTTTCGTCTTCGATCCACTCCAGCGCTTCGTCAAATTCATCAAAAATCTTGGCGGTGCTGTCAGACAGCAAACCAATGTGGTTCACGTACGAGCGCAGATCGCGCCCGCTGGGCAAACGCTCGGGCACACGTGTCAACACCAGCTTAGCGTGGCGCTCGGACAACATGTTGCGAATGCGCTCAATCATGTGGCCTGCGGTCATGTCCATGGACTGCACGCGCATGAAATCGAGCACCACAAATTTGGCTTTGCTTAGCTCGGGCTCAATCGCGGTGTACAGCTGGTCGGTGGTGCCAAAGAACAAGCTGCCTTGCAATTCAAAAATCACAGTGTGACAGCCGGTCTCAGCCAGCACATCGCGCTCGCGCTGACCACGCACACGTGACGAGAACATGGTGTTGCCAAACGATTTACGACGAATCGTGGTGGTGTGGATTTGCTCACGCAAGAACAACAAAATGGCCATGGCCACACCCACGCCCGATGCGGCAATCAAGCTCACGGTGTTGGCCACGATGACCACGATCAAGATGACTGCAAAGTCGAGCATCGTGTCCTTGGCTTTTAGCAATTGCAGCGAATGCCAGTCAATCATCTTGAAGCCAATGACGATCAACAGTGCAGCCAAGGCCGCCACAGGCACCCACGCAATGAGCGAGGTCAACAGCAAAATCGCCATCAGCGACCACATGCCTTGGAACACACCCGACAAATACGTGGTGCCACCGCTGGCCTTGTTCACCAAGGTCGCGCCCATGGTGCCAGCACCAGGTGCACCACCAATGAGAGACGAAGCCAAGTTGCCCAAGCCTTGGCCAATCAGTTCTTTGTTGGAATCGTGACGTGAGCCGGTCATGGCGTCCAACACCACGCAAGTTTTGAGGGTGTCGATGGACAGCAACACGGCCAACGTCATGGCGGGAAACAACACATGCGTCCACGGCGGCATGCCAGACTCGCTCAAGCTGCGGAAGGGGTCGAGTAAGGATTCGAAAAAGCCTTCGCCGCCTACAGCCAATGGGCCAATGATGAAAGGGTTGTCATTGAGGTTGCGCAACTCAGGCCAAGCGCTGAAAGCGAGCACCCAGTAAGTGGCCATGCCTCCCAGCAAACCCACAATCACGGCGGGCACTTTGGTAGAGATACGTGGCGCCAACAACATCAAAGCGGCGGTGGCGGCGCCCACGATCAAGCTAGGCGTTTGCCACAACTCCATCGCGTGCAGGCCTTGCCACCAGTTCATGCCTTTGGGCAGCGCCATCCACTTGGGCAACTGACTCATCACGATGATCAGACCCACGCCACTAAGGTAGCCACTCACCACCGGAAATGGCATGTATTTGATGAGTTCACCAATGCGCAACAAGCCAAACGAAATTTGCACCAAGCTGCTGATGAAGGCCACCAAAAACAAAGTAAGCACCACAGCGCCCACGCCCGAGCCCTGCTGCGTCATTTGAATGGTGAGGGCTGACAACACCGCTGCAGCCGGCGCACATGGCGCAGAGATGAGACGCTGCGTGCCGCCAAAGGTGGCAGCAATCAAGCCCAAAGCCGTCACGCCCAGCATGCCTGCCAATGCGCCCTTGGCACCAAAGTCAGCGCCTAGCGGCGAGAAGATGGTCACACCAAAAGCAATGGCAGAAGGCAAGGCAACCAACATGGCCGCAAAGCCGCCCCAAATGTCGCCAGATAAATTGGCGCGCGATTGTGTCAAATGAGAAGTAGTCATTGCTCAAGGTTATCACCATGCAAGACGTCAATCTCAGTCACGCAGAGGACTGAGTGAGGGTTATCACTAAAGGCCCATGCCCCATCATCAGAGGCTATGCAAACCCCGACCCGCGGACACACGCCCAATGCACGGCATTTACCCTTGAACGCGTGCGATACCCACGTGCATGTCTTCGGTCCTTACGACCGATTTCCTTTCCCGCATGCACACCAAAACAAACCGCCTGAGGCACCCAAAGAAAAACTGTTTGCCCTGCACCAACAACTAGGCATCACCCGCTGCGTGATCGTGCAGTCGATGGTGCATGGCTTGGACAACGCGGTAGTCGAAGACGCAATCGTCGCAGGCGCGGGCAACTACTTGGGCGTGGCGCTAGTCAAACCTAACGTGGACCATCACGAGCTCAAGCGCTTGTCTGCAGCGGGGTTTCGAGCCGTACGCTTTAACTTCATGAAACATTTAGGCATGGGTGCCACCCCAGACGAGCTGTTGGCACTGACGCATCGCTTGGCTGATCACCACATGCACCTGCAAGTGCATTTCGAAAGTAGCTTGGTGCACGAGCTCGGACCCTGCTTGCAAAAATCTGCAGTGCCCGTGGTGATCGACCACATGGGCCGCGTGGATGCCCGACTGGGTATTCAGCACGCCGACTTCCAAGCTTTGTGCCAATTGCTGGACGACCCCAAATTTCACATCAAGGTCAGTGGCATTGACCGCATTGATGCCTCGGTTCCCTTGGGTGTGCCGCCTTATGCCCATGGCATCGCCTTGGCGCAACATTTGGTGGCGCGCTTTCCACGTCAATGTGTGTGGGGCACCGATTGGCCTCACCCCAACCACACGCACGTGCCAGATGAAACTGTGTTGGTGAATGCCTTGCAAGACATCGCGCCCACGGCAGATTTAATACAAGCTGTCTTGGTAGACAACCCACAAGCGCTTTATCGTTTTTAAAAATAGAGGCACATTCAAGATGGCTGGAAGATTACAAAACAAAGTGGTGCTCGTCACCGGCGCAGGCTCTGTCGGGCCGGGGTGGGGCAATGGCCGCGCCATTGCGGTACGGATGGTGCAAGAAGGTGCCAAGGTCATGGCCTTGGACCGTGACCAAGACCGACTGGAAGAAACCTTGGCACGCGCCCACGAGGTCAGCCAAGTCAACGGCGGTGAAATTGATTCCATGACGTGTGACGTGACAGACACCGCTGCCATCGAAGCCACCGTGCAAGCCACCCTGAAACGCTTTGGCCGCATCGATGTGCTCATCAACAACGTCGGCGGATCGGCTGCAGGTGGCCCCGTGGAGATGAGCGAAGACGTATGGGATGCCCAAATTGACCACAACCTCAAGAGCGTGTTCATGATGTGCAAGCACGTCTTACCCGTGATGGCACAACAAGGCGCTGGGGCTGTGGTGAACATCTCATCGACCTCAGGCATCCGTTGGACGGGCTCGGCACAAGTGGCCTATGCCGCCACCAAAGCTGCCGTCATTCAACTCGGCCGCGTCGTGGCCGTGCAATATGCCAAGCAAGGCATTCGCGTCAACACCGTGGTGCCAGGCCAGCTACACACACCGATGGTGGATGTGCGCCTGGCCAAACAACGCACGGGGGGCGATGTGCACACCTTGCTCACCCAACGACAAGCACGCATTCCGTTGCCCTTCATGGGCGATGGTCAAGACACGGCCAATGCCGTTTTGTTTTTAGCCAGCGATGAAGCACGCTTTATCACGGGCACAGAAATCATTGTGGACGGCGGCATGTCGGCCCGATGCGACTAAAGGAGTTATCTCATGCAACGTCACCATTTCATCAAAACTCTGACCGCTCTCGCGTTGATGGGTCTAGCCACCTTCGCATCAGCACAAAGCAAAACCATGCGCATCTTGGTGGCCTTCCCACCGGGTGGCCCCGTTGACTTTGTAGCCCGAACACTGACTGAACAACTGGGCAAAGAATTGGGCCAGCAGGTGATGGTGGAAAACAAAGCGGGTGCCAACGGCGCCATTGCAGCCGACACCTTGCTCAAAGCCCCTGCCGATGG
>CANFKQ010000057.1 GCA_947447405.1 Comamonadaceae bacterium
ATCAACGCGGGTTCAGCGGTGCCACCATAGACGATGCCAGGTGTACGGCCAGTGATACGCAGACGGCGGCTCGCACCCGTTCCCTGCTTAGCGCGCTCAAAAGCGACAAATTTCATAATTAACTCCAGTGAGAACCCACCGCGACCAGTGTGGCTCCAGTTTCAAAAATAGGCTGCACAAAGGCAGCCCGGTGTCGATGTTCGACGACTTGCGTCAGCTGTTTAGAACAGCTGGTCTTGGTCGGAGAACAAACTCATGACCGACTCGCCGCTGGCAATGCGTTGGATCGTTTCTGCGATCAACGGAGCCACGGTGAGTTGGCGAATTTTTTTGCAGGCGCGGCCAGCTTCGCTCAAAGGAATGGTGTTGGTCACCACGACTTCGTCGAGGGCATCGCCTTTGGCAATGCGTTCAATCGCAGGGCCAGAAAAGATGGGGTGTGTGCAATAGGCGTACACCTTTTTAGCACCACGTGTTTTCAATACTTCAGCGGCTTTGACCAAGGTGCCGGCGGTGTCGATCATGTCATCCATGATCACGCAATTGCGGCCTTCGATGTCACCAATGACGTTCATCACTTCAGACACGTTGGCTTTGGGGCGGCGCTTATCGATGATTGCCAAATCGCAACCGAGTTGCTTGGCTAAAGCGCGTGCACGTACCACACCACCCACATCAGGCGACACGACGATCAGGTCTTCGTAGTTTTTCGTGCGCAAGTCGCCCAACAACACGGGAGACGCATAAATGTTGTCGACAGGAATGTCAAAGAAGCCTTGAATTTGGTCAGCATGCAAGTCCATGGTCAATACGCGTGCCACGCCAGCAGTTTGCAGCAAATCGGCTACCAGCTTGGCGGAGATTGGCACACGGCTTGAGCGTGGGCGACGGTCTTGACGTGCGTAGCCGAAATAGGGGATGACTGCGCTGATGCGTTCTGCTGAGGCGCGCTTTAAGGCGTCAACCATGATCAGCAGCTCCATCACGCTTTCGTTAGTAGGCGCACAAGTGCTTTGCACCACGAAAACATCGCGGGCACGGACGTTTTGGTTGATTTCGACAGTGACTTCACCATCAGAGAAACGGCCTACATGGGCCGCGCCAACTTCGATGCCGAGGTGGGTTGCAATTTCGGCGGCCAAAGTTGGATTGGCGTTGCCGGTAAAGACCATGAAGTCAGGGGTATGGTTCGACATGATGACGTATGACTTTCGCTTCAAGACCAATGACGCTAAGAGCAGCCACTTGCAAACCAAGCACTGATGTGCTCTGAAAAAATTTGGCAGGGGAAGAAGGACTCGAACCTTCGCATGCTGGAATCAAAATCCAGTGCCTTAACCAACTTGGCGACTCCCCTACACAGGTCAGGCGCTTTGCAGCGACCAACCGTTAACTCTCACTGGCTGCCCAACCCGCTTGTGGGTGAACAGCCATATTGCTGCATATTCGCATTTGCCAGTTGTTCGGAGCTGCGTCAATCAACACACCATCGGGTAACTTGGCAAACACTGCGCTGCCAGAGCCTGTCATGCGTGGACTCAATCCAAAAGAACTTAACCAATCAAGGGCTTCGGTAATTTCGGCGCACAGCGCTTGGGCTACTGGCTGTAAATCGTTACGACCAAAACCGTAATGATTAGCAGCGAAGACCGGCATTGTAGCAGTTTCTGTAGCGCGTTGCAGATATGGTGAACGAAAAATTTTCGCAGTCTCCAAACCCGCATTGGGTTTGACCACAGCAAATCGTGCAGCCGGTACTTCTATAGGCGTAATTTTTTCGCCTATGCCTTCAACCCATGCGTTATGGCCACCTAGGAAAAATGGCACGTCTGCACCTAGCGCTAATCCCAGAGGCATGAGTTTGGACAGTGGCCAATGCAAGCCCCACAATCGATTGAGTGCCAGCAATGTGGTTGCCGCATCCGACGAGCCACCGCCCATGCCAGCTTGTGCAGGAATGTTTTTTTCAATGGTTATGTCCGCGCCCAAAGTTGTGCCGCTGGCACGTTGTAAAGATCGAGCGGCACGGATCACCAAATCGTCTGCGGGCAAGGCGATGGTGAGGTCTTTGCGCTCAATCACGTCGTCGTTTCGCAGGTCAAAGTGCAGGATGTCGCACCAGTCGATCAGCATGAAGACAGATTGCAGCAAATGGTAGCCATCGTCACGTTGACCTGTGATGTGTAAAAACAGATTGAGCTTGGCAGGTGCTAAGACGTTGTGTAGCGAATGCATGGCTTATGGGTCCAGTTTGATTCGCAGCGTGACTTCGGGTGCTGGATCTATGCGGCGAGCAGTGAGCGAGCCTTGGGACACGTCAGATAAGTCAGCCAGCCAGCCAGTTGCTTGCGCTTCGCGCCCTTGCAGCCAGAAAAATATAGCTTCAACGGGTAAGGTAGCGCCTGTGGCTTTTTCAGTCAGCTCGGCCAGCGAGGTGAAATATTGGTGCTTGCCGCCATGGCTCAGTTGCCCCCATTGTGGCGTCCATTGCAAAGCCCCGAGGGTGGTGCCCAGTGGCGAATACAAATCAAGCTCACCATTTTTGGCATCGCCACGTAGCAGGAAGCTGGCGCTCATGAACGAAGGATTGTTACCTTGCACTTGTACGCTGATGCGGCCTTGCCATTCAGGCGTGTCAGCTTGCTCGGTGTTCAAGGGTTTTGCATTGCGGTTAGGCGTGGCGCAGCTAGCCAGCATGACGCTCATTAGCAGTGCCAACCACCACACGCGCATGGGTTAAAGCGCGGGCTTGAGACGTTGCAGGGTTTCTTGCAAGGTCTCGTTGTTGGGGGCAGTATTCAGGCCTTCACGCCAGACTTTGAGGGCTTCGTCTTTGCGCTTCATCTTCCAAAGCACTTCACCTAAATGGGCGGCGATTTCGGCATCTGCACGGTCTTTGTAGGCCTTTTGCAGATAACTCAACGCTGAGTCCAAGTTGCCCATGCGGAACTCCACCCAGCCCAAGCTGTCGGTGATGAAAGGGTCATTGGGCGCAAAGGTCAAGGCTTTGATGATGAGTTGCTTGGCTTCTGGCAAGCGAATGCTGCGCTCTGCGAGCGAGAAACCTAGGGCGTTGTACGCGTTGTAGTAGCTGGGGTTTTGCGCGATGACTTGGCGTAGCAGTTTTTCCATGTCGTCAAGCTTGTTGAGTTTTTCGGCCAACATGGCTTGTTCGTAAACCAGGTCGATGTCATCGACGCTGTTCGCCGCGAGCAAATCAAAGGCCGCTTGCCATTGGCGATGCTCGCGCAGTAGTTGAACTTCGGCCAGCACGCGGCTGCGTTGCTCGTCGGCGTTGTTCGCAGGAATTTGGTGAATCAATTCGCGAGCTTGGCCCATCTTGCCTTGGCGTGCCAGTAGAGCGGCCCGGCGTGTTTGTGCTTGGTTCAAGCCGCGTGTGCTGGTTTCTGTGGGGGCTGCGTTGGTTAGGTTGACGTACCGAGACAGCGAAGTTTCAGCCTCTTTGTCTTGACCTTGCTCAAATTGCAGAGAACCCAGCACCAACCATGCATCTGCCAGTTTAGAGTCTTTGCGGGTGATGGCTTGCAGTTGCTCGGTGGCCTCTTTGTAGCGCTCTAACTCAATCAGCACGCGCACATAGCTCATTGCCATTTCGGTGCCCTCTTGTTTACGCAAACCTTGTTGCACCAGTGGTTCAGCCTCGGTCACTCTTTTGCCCATCAGCTCCATGGCCAGCAACACTGGGCCTTGCGCTTTGTTGTCTGCGTTATGGCCTTTTTTAGCAGCTTCGAGGGCGCCTGCTATGTCATCGCCGGCCAATCGCATACGGCCTAAGCTGGTCCATGCCACCGCGCCTGTGTTGTTGTTTTTGTTCAAGTAAGGCTCAAGCGCTTGTTGCACGATTGAGGTTGCACGTTTTTTGTCACTCACGCGTGCGTAGTGACGCGGAATCAGATTGATGGATGTGTCGCGTTCAGCTTCAGGTGTGAGGGCTAATTCTTTTTTAAGCGGCTCTAAGCTGTCAGTCACATGGTTCAATGCCAACAAAATTTGTAGCATCTGGCTATTGGCTTTACGGTCTTGTGGCCAGGCTTGCGACCATGCACGAGCCGCCAACAGCGCACCATCACCCGAGCGTGCTTGCAGCGCAATCTCGACCGCCCTGTCATACAGAAGCACATCATTTGATTTTTTTGCAGCGTCAAGCAACAGCGAAAAGCCTGCTGCGGGTTCGCCTTGGCGCAAGTTCATCTCGCCTAGCAAAATTTCATAAAGCAACTCACCGCTCATGGTCGAGTTCTCCACCTTGTCAGTTTCGCTGGTTTGGGCGTTGGCCGATGCGGGCAAGGCGCAAGAAGCAGCAGTAATAAGTGCAAGGCGCAAGGCCCAAAGACGTGCAGCAGACAAGGGGAATTTCATGTCCGCATCATAATCCCTGACTAATTTTTCTTAGCTGACTATGCCCGAATTACCTGAAGTCGAAGTGACCCGCCTGAGCTTTGCCGATCGCATTGCTGGCGCGTGCGTGACTGGGGTGCGTGTGGGCAAGCCGCTGCGTTGGGCTTTAGGTTGCATCCCAGAGTCGTTGGTGGGGCGCCAAGTGCTGGGAGTGCGTCGCCGTGGCAAGTATTTGTTGGTTGACTTAGACGAAGGTTTGTTGCTGTGGCACTTGGGCATGTCGGGTAGTTTGCTGTTTGGCCCTGACCGAAGCGCGCCACAAGCCCATGACCACTTTGATTTAGACACCACCCAAGGCCTGTTGCGCTTGAACGATCCGCGCCGTTTTGGCGCGGTTGTGTTTGCGCCTAGCGAACAAAGTATCGAAGCCGTCAAGCTGTTGGGCCACTTAGGCGTAGAGCCTTTGAATGGCGGTTTTGAGCTGGATGCCTTTCACCAAGGTCTGCGCAAACGAAAATCCGCTATTAAGCAAGTGTTGCTCGGGGGGGAATTGGTGGTGGGTGTGGGCAATATTTATGCATCAGAGGCGTTGTTCTTGGCGGGCATTCGTCCCACCACGCGCGCTGACCGCATCAGTCGCCCACGTGCAGAAAAACTGCGTTTGGCGGTGATGGATGTGCTGTCCCGTGCTGTCAAAAAAGGTGGCAGTACCCTGCGTGACTTCTCTGCCGCCGATGGCAAGAACGGCTACTTCCAACTCGAAGCCCATGTCTATGACCGTGTGGGTGAGCCATGCCGCGCGTGCGGTACGACGATTCGTCGGATTCAGCAAGGTCAGCGCTCAACTTATTATTGCCCCGTCTGCCAAAAACCATGACTGCAAATAATAAAAGCTTTGGCGCCACCGTGGTGGCTTGGCAAAAAAAACATGGTCGCCACGACTTGCCGTGGCAAAAAACGCAAGATCCGTATGCCGTGTGGCTCTCGGAGATCATGCTGCAGCAAACGCAAGTGGTCACGGTGCGTGAGTACTTTGCGCGCTTCATGACGCGCTTTCCCACAGTGGCAGATTTAGCCGCTGCGCACCAAGACGAGGTGCTCGGCCTGTGGAGTGGTTTGGGCTACTACAGCCGCGCCCGCAACATGCACCGTGCGGCACAAGACGTGGTGGCCTTGCACGGCGGTGTGTTCCCGAGTGATTCTGAAACTTTGCAAACCTTGCCCGGCATTGGCCGCTCTACCGCGGCTGCTGTGGCGTCGTTGTGTTTTGGCGAACCCATTGCCATCTTGGATGGCAACGTCAAACGCGTGCTCACACGCTATTTGGGTTTCAAACAAGACTTGGCTTCTTCGAAGGTGGAGAAAGAACTTTGGGCCATCGCCCAAACCATGTTGCCCCAGCGCGATGTGACAAATGCCATGCCGCGCTACACCCAAGGTGTGATGGATTTGGGGGCCACCGTGTGTACGCCTAAAAAACCGCAGTGCGTGCAATGTCCTGTGGCCGATGCTTGCGTGGCTAAGGCCGAAGGCCAGTCTGAAGCCTATCCCGTCAAAACACGCAAACTCAAACGTACGTCTGAACAGTTGTGGTTGTTGCATGCTGTGACGCGCGAGGGCGATGTGTGGCTGATGCAGCGTCCGCAAACTGGTGTGTGGGCAGGTTTGTATTGCTTGCCTGTGTTTGAAAGTTTTGACGCCTTGCTGGCAGCCTTGCCTGCGACGCACCACGCGCAGTTAGATGAGGGAGCTGTGTTTAAACATGTGCTGACGCACAAAGATTTGCATTTGCATCCGGTGCAGCTGACGCTGCCGAGCTTTGCGAAGTTTGGTGCAACGATGGGGGAAGGGCAGTGGGTTGCCGATGCTGACTGGCCAGCTTTGGGGTTGCCTGCGCCTATTCGTAAGTTGTTAGAACGTTAAGGCGCGACGTCTAGTTCGCGGTGACGCTTGAGCGTGACCCACTCTTTGGCAAAGCGCTTAGACAGCAACTCAACCAAATACACCGAGCGGTGTTGACCACCCGTGCAACCAATGGCTACCGTGACATAACTGCGGTGGTCTTGGTTGAGGTCGGGCAACCAGGTGTTCATGAAGTCGCTGATTTGGCTTGCCATTTTTTCGACTGCACCATGCTCGGCCAACCAATCGGCTACAGGCGTGTCACGCCCTGTGAGCGGACGCAAGGTAGGTTCATAGTGCGGGTTTGGCAGCATGCGCACGTCAAACACATAGTCAGCATGCACGGGTATGCCTCGTTTGAAGGCGAAGGATTCAAACATCAAGGTCAGCTGCGTGGCAGGTGCCGAAATGAGCGACTTGATGTAGCCTTGCAACTTGCTGCTGCGTAACAAGCTGGTGTCGATGATGTGCGACTCTTCACGCAGCTCGGACAACAACTCACGTTCTAGTTCAATGGCTTCTACCAAATCACGTTGTTGGTCACGAATCACGTCTTGTCCGTCTTGGCGCGACAGTGGGTGGCGGCGACGTGTTTCAGAAAAGCGGTGCACCAAAATTTCGGTGGTGGCATCTAGGAAAAGCAAACGCACATCCACGTCCATCAAGCGCAAATGCGCAAGCTGCGCAGGCACCAGCGGTAGTGAGCTGGCGCTGCGCACATCCATCGCGATGGCCACTTTGCTGATGCTTTGTTGTTCCTCTAGCTGCACGAAGGGTAGCAGCAACTCTGGTGGCAGGTTGTCCACGCAGTAGTAGCCTGCGTCTTCCAGTGCGTTCAAGGCTACGGACTTGCCCGAGCCAGACATGCCTGTGATGAGCACCAGTTCTTGTTTCATTGTTTGCCAGTCTTTGCAGAGGTTTGCAGCATTTCACGCGCGTGGGCGAGGGTGGTGTCTGACACCTTTTCGCCGCCCAACATGCGTGCAATTTCGTTCACCCGTGCATCGGCACTGAGCGCGTTTACTTGACTCGACGTGCCTTGCGTATCGCTGTGCTTGGACACCAGCAAGTGGTGGTGTGCACAGGCAGCGACTTGCGGCAAATGTGTCACGGCCAGCACTTGACGGTCAATGCCGAGCTGCTTCATCAAGCGGCCCACAGTTTCTGCCACTGCGCCACCCACACCGGAATCGACCTCGTCAAAAATCAGGGTTTGGGCTGTGCCCAACTCGCTGGTGGTCACTGCAATGGCTAAGGCAATGCGCGATAGCTCGCCGCCAGAAGCTACTTTGCCCACTGGTCGTGGTGTGCTGCCAGGATGGCCCGCCACCAAAAAGGTGATGTTCTCGAGGCCGCTGGAGGTAGGCTGCTCGGTTTTGTCCAGCTGCACCTCAAAGCGTCCACCTTGCATGCCCAAGCCTTGCATAGCTTGGGTGATGGCATTGGCCAGCTTGGGCGCTGCTTGTGTACGAGCTTGTGAAATTTTTCTGGCTTCGGTTTGGTAGGCTGTTGCTGCTTTGGTTTCAGTGGCCTCGAGCGCTTCAAGGTCGCCTGCGGCGTCGAGCTGCGACAGTCGGGTTTTCCACCCTAGGTGCAACGCAGGCAGTTCTTGTGGCATACGCTTGAAGCGGCGTGCCAAAGACATCCACATTGACATACGGTCGTCTAATGTTTGCAATCGCGCAGGGTCTAGCTCGGCCCGGCCTAAGTAGGCGTTGAGCGAGTGCGCTACATCGGCCGCTTGCGCGAGGCTAGAGGCCAGCACGTCTACCAGTGCGGTGAATTCGGGCTCCACATCGGTTTGGTCTTGCAGCATGTCTTGGGCTTTGGCCAATAAGCGCAGTGCCCCGTTGTCGTCGTCTTCCAGCGCATGGATGGCCGCTTGCGCCGCATTCATCAAAGCTTGCGCGTTGGACAAACGGGTGTGCTGGCCGTTGAGTTCGTCCCATTCGTCTTCTGCGGGGCTCAGTTTGTCGACTTCGGCAATTTGCCACAGCAAGCGCTCGCGCTCTTCTTGTAGCGTTGCTTGTGCGGTGCGTGCTTCGTGCAGAGCTTGGGTGGCTTGACGCCATTGCGTCCATCTTTGAATCAGGCCTTGCAGGTTTACACCCGCATAGGCGTCGAGCAAACCGCGCACCGCCTCTGGGCGGGTCAGGCTTTGCCAAGCGTGTTGACCGTGGATGTCGAGCACCCTGTCGCCCAAGGCGCGCAGTTGGGTGGCTGTGGCAGGGCTGCCATTGATCCAAGCGCGACTTTTGCCTTGGGCATCAATTGTGCGCTTGAGCAGCAAATGGTCGTCGGCGGCGATGTCGGCAAAGCCTTCGCCGTCCAGCCATTGCAAAATATCGGGGGTGATATCGAACTCAGCACAAATTTCGGCGCGGGCTGCGCCTTCGCGCACGACGCTGCTTTCAGCACGGGCTCCCAGTACCAATTGCAAGGCGTCTATCAAAATCGATTTACCAGCACCGGTTTCGCCGGTGAGCGCAGAAAACCCGCTCGACAAATCGAGGTCTAATTCGCGCACGATCACAAAATCGCGCAAAACGATGTGCTGCAAACTCATGCCACGCCCTCGTTCCAGTGCAATTTTTGACGCAGGGTGTCGTAGTAGCTCCAACCACGTGGATGCAAAAAGGTGGCGTGATAGTTGGATCGTTTGACCGTGATGCGGTCACCGATGAGCAACGAAGCCAGCGACTGCATGTCAAAGTTTGCGCTGGCATCACGACCTGCCACCAAGTCAATCGTCACTTCACCGGTGTCGGACAGCACGATGGGGCGATTGGACAGTGTGTGGGGCGCGATGGGCGCCATGACCCATGCGGGCAAGGAAGGGTGCAGCAACGGTCCGCCCACAGACAGCGAGTAAGCGGTGGAGCCTGTGGGGGTCGCAATGATGACGCCGTCCGCCCGTTGGTTCGCCACAAAGCGGCCATCGATGGCCACACGCACTTCCAGCATGCCACTGGTGGCACCACGGTTGACCACCACATCGTTCAAGGCTAGTGCGTTGAACACGCAATGCCCATCGCGCCAGACCTTGGCACGCATCAAGGCTCGGTGATCTGCTTCGTAGGCGCCGCCCAACATGGCAGTCAGTGTGTTTTTGACTTCATTCAATGGAATGTCAGTGATGAAACCCAATCTGCCTTGGTTAATGCCAATCAGCGGCACATTGTGGGGTGCGAGTTGGCGGGCGTAGCCCAACATGGTGCCGTCGCCACCGAGCACAATGGCCAAGTCGCATGAGGTGCCAATTTCTTCGATGCCCATCACGGTGTAGCCGCTCAGGCCCGAGCCAGCCGCTGTGTCATGCTCTAGGATGACTTCGCAGCCAAGTGTGTGCAAGAACTGCGCAATTTCCTCTAGGGTTTTGCGGGAAGATGGGTTAACGCTTGAACCTGAGTTCAAGTGGTATTTCCCAAGCAAGGCAATCTGACGAAACTTAGATTTCATAGGCAAATTACATCACTAAAATTCGACAACAGGATGACCATGCTAGACGATCGCGCCAAGTTATTGCTCAAAGCGCTGGTAGAGCGCTACATCGCTGACGGGCAACCCGTCGGCTCGCGCACGTTGTCTCGCGCCACGGGGATTGAGTTGTCGCCCGCCACCATCCGCAATGTGATGTCTGACTTGGAAGAGTTAGGCCTGATTGCTAGCCCCCATACCTCTGCAGGTCGCATTCCTACCGCGCTAGGCTACCGTTTGTTTGTGGACACCATGCTGACGGCTGAACGCAGCCACATGCAGACCCCGACGTTGGTACCTGATCAACCGCAAAAGGTGATTGCCAATGCGGCGCATTTGCTGTCTGACTTGTCGCACTTTGTGGGCGTTGTGATTGCTCCCAAGCGTAGCTCGGTGTTTCGCCACATTGAGTTTTTGCGTTTGTCAGACCGCCGCTTGTTGGTCATCATCGTGTCGCCCGAGGGTGATGTGCAAAACCGCGTGCTGTTTACCGAAGCCGACTACACCGCTTCTCAGTTGGTCGAGGCCTCTAACTATTTGAACCACCATTTCGCAGGCATGGCCATTGAGCAAGTGCGCGAAAAGCTGCTGGCCGAGGTGGAGTCGCTGCGCGGCGAAATTGCCACGCTCATGCAAGCGGCGGTTCAAGTAAGCACCGAGGCACTGACCCAAGTTCAAGACGACGTGATCATTAGCGGAGAACGTAATTTGTTGTCAGTGAGCGACTTCTCTAGCGACATGGGTAATCTGCGTCGCGCTTTTGATTTGTTTGAGCAAAAAGCGCAGCTGGTACGTTTGCTCGATAGCTCAGCCCAAGCCGAAGGTGTGCGTATTTACATCGGTGGCGAAAGCAAAATTGTGCCGATGGAAGAACTGTCGGTTGTCAGTGCTCCGTACGAGGTAGACGGCCTTGTGGTGGGCACACTGGGCGTGATTGGCCCCACGCGCATGGCTTATGACCGAATGATTCAAATTGTGGATATCACGTCCAAGCTGGTGAGCAACGCGTTAAGTCACAAATAGGCTGAGAGAAAAGTAAGCGTTTAGGTTTTGGGTAAACGCACGCCAAACAAAATACCGCAGGTGACCAAAGCTAACCCAGCCAGCAGGTTAAGACTCATCGGCTCATTCAAAAATACTACAGCACCCAAGGCAGACAGTCCCGGCACCAAGGCGGTAATCATGGTCGAGCGCACGGGGCCGTAGTGGCGAATCATTACGTTGAAGGTGATGCCTGAAATCACCACTGACCCAAAACCTTGGTAAACGGCTTGAAACAGTATTTCTGCAGCTGGCGCTGTGCCAAGGTGCGTAGGCACCCAGCCCGCGAAAGCGGCTAAGCCATAGGTAGGCACAAAGCTCACACACGCGAACGCGGTGATGGCAATAGTGGCACGCACGGGGTCAAGTGTGTAACGGCGCACCAGCACGCTGTAGCAGGCCCAGCAAAACGCGGCGCACATGAACAACACGTCACCCTTCCATACCTCTCCACCGTCAAATGCTTTGAATAAGCTCGCGCCACCCACCAACATATCGCCCAACACAATGCAAGCAAGGCCCATGGCGCGTGCGCGCGTGATGTGGTCGTGTAAGACGACGATGGCCAAGAGCGATGTCCACAAAGGCAAGCTGCCAGGCATCAACACCGATGCATGTGCAGCAGGGGCAAAGAAAAATCCAGAATAGGCCAACATGGCGTAGAGCACGCTGCCAAAAAGCCCACCCAATGCGGTGATGCGCAAGGGTAGAGGTGACAAGCCCATCAGCGAACCCACCGATTCACCCGACTTGCGCTGTGAGCGCATGAGCCACCAACCCCAAGGCAACAACACGCAGCCTGCACCCATGATGCGCAGAAAACCAATATCGAGGGGAAGGAGCTTGTGCGCCGCGGATGCGCGCGCTACCACGATGAACGATGACCAAATAAGGACTGTGACAACCGCAGCGGTGAGCCCGAGGGCTCTGGGAGAAGCTTTCATGCAAGGGATCATAAATCCCTCACATGCAGAAACGATTACTTTAGAAATTAAAACCGAACAGCAGTGCTGCTGAAGTTTGCTTGAATTTCACACCAGGCAAGCCCGCGGTGTTTTCGTCGGCTTTGCGTTGTGTCCACTCAGCTTGGATAAAGTTTTGGCCATATACGTAGTGCTTGATACCGATACCGAAGGTCGTGCCTGTTAAGTTGCGAGAGACGCTGGTACCAGATTCATAACGGCTGCTGTATGTGCCCAGCTTGCCGTAGAGCAGCGCATTGTTCATCAACAAAACACCTGGTTCAATAGTTAGCTCTGAGGGAGCGTTTGTTGCCAAATTTTCAGTAGCGTTGATTTTTGAATTGCGCAAGTCAAAGCTGGCGGTTAATCCCAGCTTGCCAGGGTAGGCCAAGGCGAATGTGTAATTCAGTTTCGCGAGACCCACATTGCTTTTCAGAGAAGTGGCGTTTGCATCATCTTGCGTGGTGTTTTGTGCCACGCCCATGCTGAAGTTCAGGCCTTCAAAGTAGGCATAAGTCGGCTTGGCGGGTTGCGCAAAGCTGGTTTGAGCAGAAGCCAATAAGGCGACTAAGGTAAGTAGTTTTTTCATAAGGCACCATTCGTGAAAGAAGTGTTATTAACGAGAGTATCGACATCAAGACAGAAAGCTTTAAACCTTCCGTTTGATGTCATCAAGGGCTCCATACCAGTTCGGTCGTGGCGGGTGCTGAGCTGTTGAACGTTTCTAGGTAAGTACCCGTGACCAACACTTTGTCAATTGATACACCCGTGATGGGGTCTGTGCTGACGTTACTCAGCAGCGTGCTGTTGTGCATGGCGCGTGGTGTTGCGAGGCTGTGTGGCAGAGCCGTCCATGTGCTAGTCGGGCTGCTGAGTACTTCAATGGATGTCATGGCTGACGTGCCGTTGTAGCCGCCTATGGCCATGACAGCGCCAGAACGAAGTAAGGTGGTCGTGTGTTGGGTGCGGGTGTTGATCATCGAAGGGCCTGCCGTCCAAGTGCCATAGTTGCTTCCGCTGGTGGGACTGGCTGCTGGAGCGAAGATTTCCGTGCTTGTATTGCCAGAAGCAAAACCACCGCTCACCATGACGCGCCCGTCAGCTAGGCGTGTTGCCGCATGTTTGTAGCGGCCATGGATCATGGGTGGGCCGGCATACCAAGTTGCTGTGGTGGTGTTGATGAGCTTTGCAAAATCATAAATAGCGGTGGTTTCTGCACCAAAGAGGCCGTCAGCATCGTTGCGCCCTGCCACTAAAACACTGCCGTTTCTCAGTAGCGTGGCAGTATGACCTTGAATGGCTGTAGGTAACTGAGATGCTACAGAGGTGAATGATCCACCGTTATAGAGTTCAGTGATCGTGCTGCCATCGGTAGTCACGCTTCCAACGGTTTCACTGCCCGTTACGCCGCCGACAATCAAGACGCTGCCATCGGTTAACAATGTTGCGGTGTGCCAGCGACGTGTGAAACGCATGCTGTTTGTAACGGCGGTCCACAGCTCTGTGACTGGGTCGTAAATTTCAGCAGATTTCAGAGCGACTGTGCCATCTGTCCCGCCAATGACCAGTACTTTGCCATTGGGCAGAAGTGTGGCGGTATGTCCTCGTCTTGGTATCGTCATCGCCCCTGTTGTGCGCCAGGTGTTACTGCCGGGGTCGTAAAGGTTGGCCGTGGCAAGGACGGCTGTTCCGTTGCTGGTGCCGCCTGCAACTAGCACCAAATTGTTAGATGACAGCAACGTCGCTGTAAAGTCGCCTCGCGCGCTTGTCATCGAACCTGCGGTGGTAACTTGTGTCAAATCATTGGTCACAGTCACTGTTGTGGCGTCATAAGCACGCGTGATGGTTCGATCAATCCGTGTGTCGGTGTAAGTCACGCTTTGTGTGTAGTTGAAAGTGCCTGTGACGCTCGGGGTTTGCATCACGATAGGGATGCCTTCAGTGATGGGTGATGTTTGTAAGGATGACACCACGCTTCTTG
>CANFKQ010000058.1 GCA_947447405.1 Comamonadaceae bacterium
ACAAGCTGTCCAACGTCTGTTATGACATTCGCGGTCCCATCATGGACCGAGCGCGTCAAATGGAGGAGGAAGGCCACAAGATCATCAAGCTCAACATCGGCAACTTGGCTGTGTTTGGCTTTGATGCGCCTGAAGAAATTCAGCAAGACATGATCCGCAATCTGCCCACCTCTGCGGGCTACTCGGACAGCAAAGGCATTTTTGGTGCCCGTAAAGCGGTGATGCACGAGACGCAAAAACAAGGCATCAAAGGCGTCACGCTCGATGACATCTACCTTGGCAATGGCGCGAGCGAACTGATTGTCATGGCTACCAATGGTTTGCTGAATAACGGCGACGAATTGCTGTTGCCTGCGCCCGACTATCCCCTGTGGACCGCTGCTGTGAGCTTGTCGGGTGGTACACCTGTGCATTACATCTGCGATGAAGACAACGGTTGGATGCCCAACATTGATGACATTCGCTCGAAGATCACCAAGAACACCAAGGGCATTGTGGTGATCAACCCCAATAACCCCACCGGTGCTTTGTATTCAGACGAGTTGCTGATGCAAATTGTCGAGCTTGCACGCAGGCATGGCTTGATCATCTTTGCCGACGAGGTGTACGACAAAGTCTTGTACGACGGTGTCAAACACACGCCCATCGCCAGTTTGAGCGAAGACGTGTTGACGCTCACTTTCAACTCCCTGTCCAAGAGCTACCGATCGTGCGGCTACCGCGCGGGTTGGTTGGTTGTATCGGGAGACAAGAAACCTGCGGCCGATTACATCGAGGGCCTCAACATGCTCTCGAACATGCGCCTGTGTGCCAACGTGCCAGGCCAATGGGCGATTCAAACCGCCTTGGGCGGCTATCAAAGTATCAATGACTTGGTGGGCGAAGGCGGTCGTTTGCGTAAGCAACGCGACTTGGCGTACGAACTCATCACCGCCATTCCAGGCGTGACGTGCGTAAAGCCGCAAGCCGCGCTCTATATGTTTCCGCGCTTGGATCCCAAGGTGTATCCCATCAAAGATGACCAACAGTTTTTCTTGGAGTTGCTCCAAGAAACCAAGGTGATGTTGGTGCAAGGGACGGGCTTTAATTGGAAGACCACGGACCACTTCCGTATCGTGTTCTTACCGCATGAAGATGATTTGCGTGAGGCTATCTCACGCATTGCTAAATTTCTCGAAAACTACCGAAATAGAAAAGCATGAAACCGATTCAAGTAGGCCTCTTAGGCATTGGCACTGTAGGCAGCGGCACTTTTCAAGTGCTCAAACGCAACCAAGAAGAAATTCAGCGTCGCGCAGGTCGCGGCATTGAAGTCACGATGGTTGCTGACCTTGATGTGGCACGTGCCAAAAGTATCGTGGGTGCGAACGTGCAAGTGGTGGACGATGCACGCAAGATTATTGCGAATCCCGACATCGACATCGTGGTTGAGCTCATTGGTGGCTACGGTATTGCTAAGCAACTTGTGCTCGAGGCTATCGAAGCCGGCAAACATGTGGTCACTGCTAACAAGGCTTTGCTGGCTGTGCACGGTACAGAAATTTTTGCAGCTGCCCACAAAAAGGGCGTGATGGTTGCATTTGAAGCGGCTGTGGCCGGTGGTATTCCGATCATCAAAGCTTTGCGTGAAGGCCTGACTGCCAACCGCATTGAGTGGCTGGCAGGCATCATCAACGGCACGACCAACTTCATCTTGTCTGAGATGCGCGAAAAGGGACTGACTTTTGACGACGTGCTCAAGCAAGCGCAAGCCTTGGGCTATGCCGAAGCGGACCCGACCTTCGACATCGAAGGCGTGGATGCGGCTCACAAAGCCACCCTCATGTCCGCCATCGCGTTTGGCGTACCTGTGCAGTTTGACAAAGCGTATGTCGAAGGCATTACCAAGCTCGAATCGCAAGACATCAAGTACGCCGAACAACTCGGCTACCGCATCAAGCTCTTGGGTATTTCTAAACGCACTGCTGCAGGCATTGAGTTGCGTGTGCATCCTTGCTTGGTGCCAATCAAGCGCTTGATTGCCAACGTTGAAGGCGCAATGAACGCCGTGATGGTGCACGCCGACGCAGTAGGTACCACGCTTTATTACGGCAAAGGTGCGGGCAGTGAGCCTACCGCCAGCGCTGTGATTGCCGACTTGGTGGACATCACACGCTTGCACACCGCAGACCCACTCAATCGCGTGCCGCATTTGGCGTTCCAGCCTGATGCAATGAGCAACTTGCCAATCTTACCAATGGCCCAAGTGGTCACCAGCTATTACCTACGTTTGCGCGTGGCTGATCAAGCGGGCGTACTTGCCAAGGTCACTGGCATTTTGGCCAACGCAGACATCAGCATTGATGCCGTGTTGCAGCGCGAAGCTGGTGAGGGTGAGAGCCATACCGATCTCATCATCTTGACCCACGATTGCTTGGAAGCGAAGATGAACCAAGCCATTGCTGAAATGCAACAACTCAGCACCGTGTTAGCCCCGATCACCCGCATCCGCAAAGAAGAGTTGAACTGATGCTGTACTTGTCTACGCGCGGCCATGCCGAGCGCAAGCGTTTTTGTGAAATCCTCCTCGAGGGCTTGGCCCCCGATGGTGGTTTGTATTTGCCCGAACACTATCCACAGGTGGATGATGCAGCGCTCACGCGTTTGCGCACCATATTCAACACACAAGGCTACGCTGCCTTGGCGTTTGAATTGCTGTCGCTCTACGTTGACGACATTCCCGCGGCTGACTTGAAAGCCTTGTGCGCCAAGACCTACACAAAAGAGGTTTACGGTACTGATGCCATCGTGCCAGTGCGCACCTTGGAAGAAGGCTTGTGGGTGGAGGCTTTGTCGAATGGCCCCACGCTCGCGTTCAAAGACATGGCCATGCAATTGCTGGGCAACTTGTTTGAGTACGAGTTGGCGCGTCGTGGCGAAGAGTTGAATATTTTTGGCGCAACCAGCGGCGACACCGGCAGCGCAGCCGAATATGCCATGCGTGGCAAAAAAGGCGTGCGTGTGTTCATGACCAGCCCACATGGCCGCATGAGCCCCTTCCAGCAAGCGCAAATGTTCAGCTTAATGGACGAGAACATCCACAACATTGCCATCGAAGGCGTGTTTGACGATTGCCAAGACTTGGTCAAAGCTGTATCCAATGATTTGGACTTCAAAACCAAATACAAAATTGGCACAGTCAACTCCATCAACTGGGCGCGTTTGCTGGCTCAAGTGGTGTATTACTTTGCAGGCTATTTTCAAGCTACCACGGGCAACAGCCAAAAGGTGAGCTTCACCGTGCCTAGCGGCAACTTTGGCAACGTGTGTGCCGGCCATGTGGCCCGCATGATGGGTTTGCCTGTGGACACCTTGGTGGCGGCTACCAACGAAAACGATGTGCTGGACGAGTTCTTCCGCACCGGCGTGTACCGTGTGCGCGGCAGTGCCGACACACACGAAACATCCAGCCCGTCGATGGACATTTCCAAGGCTAGTAATTTTGAACGCTTTGTGTTCGATTTACTTGGTCGTGATGCGGCATTGACCAAAGACTTGTTTGGCTCTCAAATTTCCAAGAATGGCAAGTTCGACCTCAGTCGCAACCCTCACTTTGCAGAGGCAGCATCGCGGTATGGTTTTGCCAGCGGTACCAGCACACACGCGAACCGTTTGGCCACCATCCAAGACGTGCACAAGCGGTTCGACGAGATGATTGATACACACACCGCTGATGGCGTGAAAGTGGCGCGTGAGCATGTCAAGGCGGGTGTGCCTATGATCGTGCTGGAAACGGCCTTGCCCATCAAGTTTGCCGCCACCATCGTGGAAGCCTTGGGCCAAGAGCCTTATCGCCCAGCTAAGTTTGATGGCATTGAAGCTTTGCCCAAACGTGTGCACGTGATGAAAGCTGATGTAGCGCAAATCAAGGCCTACATCACCAAGCATTGCGACCACGCATGAAGGTCGTCGCCTTTGCTGGTTACTCCGGCTCAGGAAAAACCACCTTGGTGGAGCAGCTGATTGGCTGCATGCGCATGAAAGGTTTGCGCGTGTCGGTGGTCAAACACGCGCACCACAACTTTGACATCGACAAGCCTGGCAAAGACAGCTGGCGTCACCGTGAAGCGGGCGCGTTTGAGGTGTTGGTGGCATCCAACCAACGCTTGGTCTTACAACGCCAGTTTGAACAGCCCGCGCAACTCTCGGTACACCACCTGTTGGCCGAGGTATATGACGGTGTGGATTGGGTCTTGGTTGAAGGCTTTAAGAAAAGTGATTTGCTTAAAGTGGAGGTTTGGCGGAAAGCGTCTGAGCAGCCCGTGCGCTACCCCGACGACGACTTTGTGGTGGCTATCGCCACCGATTCGCCGCAAGACATGCCAGAGGCCACCTTGCGCCCCGTGCTGGACCTCAACGACCCTTATGCGATCACCGAATGGTTGGTCGCCAATGAAGACCGTTTCGAATACAAACCACCTTTGCTATGACCCGTCCAGCCTTGCTCTCACTTGATGATGCGTTGCCGCAATTGTTGGCGCAAGCCCACATCTTGTCCGCCACGCAATTGGTGTCCACCTTTGATGCCGATGGCCGCGTGCTCGCGCAAGATGTAACCGCTGCTTTGCAAGTACCTCCGCAAGACAACAGTTCAATGGACGGCTATGCAGTGCGGGCGATTGACTGTGTGCAGATTGGTTCCGTGTTGCATGTGACGCAGCGTATTCCCGCCGGTACACATGGCAAGCAGCTCAATGCAGGCGAAGCCGCACGCATCTTCACCGGCGCACCCATTCCCCCGGGTGCAGATGCCGTGGTGATGCAAGAGGACTGCGAAGCCTTAGACAATCAGCAAATCAAAGTGCACAAGGCTGTGCCTCTAGCGCAGTGGATTCGCCGATCGGGTGAAGACGTCACACGTGGTGCCACGGTGCTCACCCAAGGTACACGCTTGACGCCTACTGAGTTAGGCTTGGCAGCCAGCATCGGTTTGGCACAACTGCAAGTGTCTGCACGTCCACGCGTGGCTTTGTTTTCTACTGGTGATGAATTGGTCATGCCCGGTGATGTCGCGCCTGAGGCCATGCCTGATGGCGCGATTTACAACTCCAACCGCTTCTTCTTGCGTGCCATGTTGCAGCGCTTGGGTTGTGAAGTAACGGATCTGGGCATAGTGCCCGACAAACGTGAGGCCACCATCGCTGCTTTGCGCAATGCCGCCCAACACCACGACTTGATTTTGACCAGTGGCGGCGTGTCGGTGGGTGAAGAAGACCACATCAAACCTGCGGTGGAAAGCTTGGGTATTTTGAACTTGTGGCAGCTCGCCATCAAGCCCGGCAAACCCTTTGCGTATGGCAAGGTGAACCGTGATGCACAAGGCAATGCTTGCCATTTCATGGGCTTACCTGGCAACCCCGTCTCAAGCTTTGTCACCTTCTTGTTATTGGTGCGCCCGTTTGTGTTGGCCTTGCAGGGCGTTACCAAAACTGACATTGCCCGCACTGAGTTGACCGCGCATTTTGATTGGCCACGAGCTGACAAGCGCCGTGAGTTCTTGCGTGTCAAACGCAACGCCCAAGGTGGTCTTGATTTGTTCCCTAACCAAAGCTCCGGCGTGCTGACCTCTGCGGTCTGGGGTGATGGCGTGGTGGATAACCCCGCTGGGCAAACTATTGCCAAAGGCGATACCGTTCACTTTATTTCATTTGCGGAGTGGTTGGCATGAGCGTGACCTACAACGTGAACCTCAAGTACTTTGCGTCCATTCGCGAAGCCATTGGACAAGGCAGTGAAAGCGTGAGTACACAAGCTGTCACGCTCAAAGCTTTGCGTGACGAGCTGATTGCACGCGGCGGCGCTTATGCTGAAATGTTGGCACATGGCCGCGCCGTGCGTGTGGCCCTGAACCAAGATCTGTGTGATGAATCTGTCGCCTTAAGCGAAGGCTGCGAAGTGGCCTTCTTTCCGCCCGTCACGGGCGGTTAATCCAAAAGGCACGCCATGTCCTTCACCGTCAGCATCCAAACCCAAGACTTTGATGTGAGCCACGAGCTTGCCGCGTTGCGTGCGGGTGATGCAAACGTGGGGGCGGTGTGCTCGTTCTTGGGCACGGTGCGCGAGCGTAATGATGGCAGCTCGGTGGCCAGCATGGAGCTAGAGCACTACCCAGGCATGACTGAAAAATCCATTTCAGCCATGATGGACGAAGCCAAAAAGCGTTTTGACATCTTTGCCGCTCGCGTCATTCACCGCGTGGGTTTGTTACACCCAGAAGACCAAATTGTGTTTGTGGCCGTCACCTCAGCCCACCGTGGCGAGAGCTTCAAGGGTTGTGAGTTTTTGATGGACTACCTCAAAACCCAAGCGCCTTTTTGGAAAAAAGAAGTCACGCCCGAAGGCGCGCGTTGGGTCGATGCCCGTGTGAGCGACGACCAGGCCTTGGCCCGCTGGGGCATTGAAGCGAGCAACTCCATCACGCCATAACGGTGTACGCCAGCGTACCGACCGTGCAGCCGTCGGATGGTTGAATGTGCCCTCCTTGACGCAAGTCAAGGAGTCTGTCTGCGTTGCCACTTGAAATAGCAGGTAGCAGCCTCAGTTACTGACTCATTCAACAAGTTTTCCGGAGTTTCCATGCGAATAGATAAACTCACCACCAAGTTCCAAGAAGCTTTGAGCGATGCACAGTCGCTTTCACTCGGGGGCGATCACGCCTACATCGAGCCATCCCATGTGTTGGTCGCTATGCTGCGCCAAGACGATGGCCCCAAGTCGCTGCTGCAGCGCGCTGGTGCTAACGTGCCCGGCTTGCTGTCATCGGCCGAAGACGCGATGAACCGCTTACCCAAGGTCGAAGGCCAAGAGCAGGTGCAAGTCGGTCGCGATACCGTGTCCTTGATTCAAGCAGCTGAAAAAGAAGCCATTAAGCGTGGAGACCAGTTTGTAGCCAGTGAGTTGTTCTTGCTCGCCATGTGCGACAACAAAGGCAACTGGGGCAAGTTGGCCACGCAAAACGGCTTGAGCCGCAAGTCATTAGAAGCGGCTGTGACGGCCGTGCGCGGCGGCCAAAAAGTGGACAACGCCGAGAGCGAAGGCCAACGCGAGGCGTTGAAAAAATACTGCATGGACCTGACTGAGCGCGCTCGTCAAGGCAAGCTCGATCCTGTGATTGGCCGTGATGACGAAATTCGCAGAGCTATTCAAGTGCTGCAGCGTCGCAGCAAAAACAACCCAGTGCTCATTGGTGAGCCAGGCGTTGGTAAGACCGCGATTGTCGAGGGCTTGGCCCAGCGCATCGTGGCAGGTGAGGTACCTGACTCACTCAAAGGTAAACGCGTGTTGTCGCTCGACATGGCCTCATTGCTTGCTGGTGCGAAATACCGTGGTGAGTTTGAAGAGCGCTTGAAAAGCGTGCTCAAAGAGTTGGCACAAGACGAAGGCCAAACGATTGTGTTTATCGACGAGCTGCACACTATGGTGGGTGCAGGCAAGGCCGAAGGTGCGATGGATGCAGGCAACATGCTCAAGCCAGCTTTGGCGCGTGGTGAACTGCACTGCGTGGGTGCAACTACGCTGGACGAATACCGCAAGTACATCGAAAAAGATGCAGCCCTCGAGCGCCGTTTTCAAAAAATTATCGTGGGTGAACCTTCCGTCGAAGCCACGATTGCGATTTTGCGCGGCTTGCAAGAGAGATACGAAGTGCATCACGGCGTCGAGATCACCGACCCCGCCATCGTGGCAGCGGCTGAGCTGAGTCACCGCTACATCACCGATCGTTTCTTGCCTGACAAGGCGATTGATTTGATTGATGAGGCAGCAGCTAAGATCAAAATTGAAATTGACTCTAAGCCCGAGGTGATGGATAAGCTCGACCGTCGCCTGATTCAGCTCAAGATTGAGCGCGAAGCTGTGCGTAAAGAAAAAGACGAAGCCTCACAAAAACGCATGGAATTGCTCGAAGAAGAGATTGAAAAGATCGGCAAAGAATACGCCGATCTAGACGAAATTTGGAAGGCAGAAAAATCATCTGCCCACGGCGGTGCGCAACTCAAAGAAGAGATTGACCGCATGCGCCACCAGATTGAAGAACTCACCCGCAAGGGCGATTTCAACAAAGTGGCCGAGCTGCAATACGGCAAGTTGCCGGAGCTTGAAAAACGCATGAAAGAAGCCAACGCGCGCGAAAGTGGCAAGACGACAGCTACAGGCAGCCATCGCTTGCTGCGCACGCAAGTGGGGGCTGAAGAAATTGCAGAAGTTGTGGCGCGTGCCACAGGCATTCCCGTGTCCAAGTTGATGCAAGGCGAGCGCGACAAACTCTTACAAATGGAAAATAAGTTGCACGACCGTGTCGTGGGTCAAGAAGAGGCCATCACTGCTGTGGCCAACGCCATTCGCCGTTCGCGTGCGGGCTTGGGCGACCCCAATCGCCCCACAGGATCGTTCTTGTTTCTCGGCCCAACCGGCGTGGGTAAGACCGAGCTGTGCAAGGCTTTGGCGGGCTTCTTGTTTGACAGCGAAGACCACATGATTCGCATTGACATGAGTGAGTTCATGGAGAAGCACTCGGTCAGCCGCTTGGTGGGTGCGCCTCCGGGCTACGTGGGCTATGACGAAGGCGGCTACTTGACCGAAGCTGTGCGCCGCAACCCTTACAGTGTGTTGTTGCTCGATGAGGTGGAGAAGGCGCATCCCGATGTGTTCAATATCTTGCTGCAAGTGCTTGACGATGGCCGTTTGACCGATGGTCAAGGTCGTACCGTGGACTTTAAAAACACTGTCATCGTGATGACGTCCAACATAGGCTCGCCCATCATCCAAAGCATGGTGGGTCAAGATCCACAAGACATCAAAGATGCCGTATGGGATGAGCTCAAGTCGCACTTCCGCCCAGAGTTCTTGAACCGCATCGACGAGACCGTGGTGTTCCACGCTTTGGATGCCGAACACATCGCCAGCATCGCTGGCATTCAGCTCAAGATTTTGGGGGCGCGTTTGACCAAGATGGACTTGACCTTGGATGTCTCGCCTGCGGCTTTGGCCGAGCTGGCTAAAGTGGGCTTTGACCCCGTGTTCGGTGCGCGTCCATTGAAGCGTGCGATTCAACAGCGCATCGAAAACCCGTTATCTAGGTTGTTGTTGGAAGGCAAGTTCTTGCCCAAAGACACGATTGCCGTCAACGTCGACCCTGTGCGTGCGCCTGGTGAATTTACTTTCACCAAAGCTGAGGTTTGACCCTGGGTAAGTGAGGGGGCTTGCCCCTCGCCTTATGACGTAAAAAAGCGCAGCAGTTAGGATGACTCCATCTTTTTTGCTGTGCTTTTTATATGACCACTTTGAACCCCGCATCCAACCCTTGGCGCGATGATGCCGCCGTCATTGGCTTGGTAGGCGTTGCACACGCCAGTTCACACTTTTCCCACCTGTTGTTGCCACTCATGTTTCCGGTGTTCATCAGCACGTTTGCTTTGAGCTATTCAGAGTTGGGTTTTTTGATGACGGTGTTCTTTGTCGTCTCTGGATTTGGTCAAGCCTCTGCTGGTTTTGTGGTGGATCGTTTGGGGCCTCGCCCCGTGTTGTTCGTCGCTTTGCTATTGATGGCGGTCGGTTGTATGGTGGTGTCAGTGGCTAACAGCTATGTGGGCTTGATGTTAGGCGCGGCGTTGCTTGGGTTAGGTAACTGCTCGTTCCACCCTGTGGACTTCACCATCCTCAATCAAAAAGTGTCGGCCCTTCGCTTGGGCTATGCCTTCAGCGCGCATGGACTGACTGGCAATTTGGGATGGGCTCTTGCGCCTGTGTTCATGGTGGGCTTGAGTGCTGCATTTAATTGGCGTGTGGCTTATGCGTGTGCTGCTTTGTTGTTTGTTAGCATCTTTGCATTGTTATTCTGGCAGCGCGAGCACTTGCATGCTGAGGTGGTAAGTCACAAACAAAGTGCAAGCGATGGCAGTACCTTAGCCTTTTTGAAAATTCCCGTTGTGTGGTGGTGCTTCAGCTTCTTCTTGCTCTCCACCATGACCTTGGCTGTGGTGCAAAGCTTTGCCGTGTCTATCTTGCAAGCTTTGCATCATGTGACGTTTGAGGCGGCCACAGTCACGTTGACGGCATACATGCTATGTGCGGCAGCTGGCATGCTTGTAGGCGGCTTTGTGGCTGCACGTTGGCCGCTCCACAGCGATAAAGTTGTGGCCAGTTGCATGGCTGTGGGTGCTTTGTTGATGGCTCTGTGTGGCAGTGGTCTGTTTGGTGCTGATGTGACGATGGTCATCTTGGCTGCTACTGGTTTTGCCATTGGCGTTGGTGGTCCATCACGTGACATGATGATTAAGAAAGCCACGCCTAAAGGCGCCACGGGCCGTGTGTATGGCATGGTGTATTCGGGGTTGGACACGGGCTTTGCCATTTCGCCACTTATCTTTGGCGTGTTCATGGACCATGGCTGGTACGGCGCCACTTTGATGGGTGCGGCCTTTGTGTTGTTGCTGAGTGTGGTGGTTGCTTTGGGCGTCGGACGTAGAACATCGCTCCTATGAACCATGCAGCAGCGCGATAAAAAAGGGACCTTAAGGTCCCTTTTTTGTTGAGCGAGAAACTGAATTATTTCAGGTGCTTGCCGATCAAGCCAGCCAATTCAAACATCGTGACTTGTGCTTTGCCAAACACTTGTTTGAGTTTGTCGTCGGCGTTGATGTTGCGCTTGTTGACTTTGTCTTGCAGGCCGTGCTTCTTGATGTATGTCCACATCTTGCTCACGACTTCAGTGCGTGGCACTGCAGCGTTACCGATCACAGCAGCCAAAGCGGCGCTAGGTGTGAGTGCTTTCATGAACGCAGCGTTGGGGGTGCGCTTTTTAGCAGGGGCCTTTTTGGCGGCTACTTTTTTAGCAGAGGCTTTCTTGGCGACAACTTTCTTAGCTGCAACCTTTTTGGCAACTGGCTTTTTAGCTGGTGCAGCTTTCTTGGCAGGAGCCTTCTTTGCAACTACTTTTTTAGCTGCTGATTTTTTAGCAGGTGCTGCTTTCTTCGCTGGCACTGCTTTTTTTGCAGCTGGCTTTTTAGCCGCTACTTTTTTAGCAGGAGCCGCTTTTTTTACTGCTACTTTCTTTGCGGGTGCAGCTTTTTTTGCTGCTACTTTTTTAGCCGGAGCTTTCTTTGCAGTTGCCATGGTTGATTTCCTTCTAGAAGTGTTTGTTTGCAAGCCCTTAGAGATATCGCTCTAGAGCAATGCGGATGCTAATTGAGAACACACGTCTTTCCAAGTTAAAAACGACTTTTTCATTGGAGGATGTTGTTTTTTGCGAATGCGTATTGGGTGCGTCACGGTTAACGAAGGCCTTTGTCCCACACACTCTTGTTTTCGTGTGTTCAAGTATTTGAAAATTGATTCTGCATAGTGAAAAATAACTTTGCTGCGCTGCAATATTTTTTCTTGATATGAGAAATGGGATTTCTTCATGTGGAATACTTTTTTTAAGTCTTTGTTTTTATTAGTGAAAAATATATTCTTATATAAGACATAAGAGGTGAATCAACTCTTATAGAAGACTTATAGTTGATCCATCGATAAACACTTAACCAACTGGAGTGAACCATGCCTCAAACACTGAACGAACAACTCAGTCGTGAACAACAAATTGCTGCCCTCGAAAAAGACTGGGCAACCAACCCACGCTGGAAAGGCGTGAAGCGTGGTTACTCTGCTGCTGACGTTGTGCGTTTGCGCGGCAGCATGCCTATCGAGCACACACTCGCCAAGCGCGGTGCAGAAAAGCTCTGGGAAAAAGTCAACGGCGGCGCCAAGAAAGGCTACGTCAACGCATTCGGCGCGATCTCTGCAGGCCAAGCCATGCAACAAGCCAAAGCTGGCTTGGAAGCTGTGTACTTGTCAGGCTGGCAAGTCGCTGCAGACGGCAACACGTCTGAAACAATGTACCCAGACCAATCGCTCTACGCGTACGACTCTGTGCCCACTATGGTTCGCCGCATCAACAACACTTTTAAGCGCGCTGACGAAATTCAATGGGGCCGTGGCGTCAACCCAGGCGACAAAGAATTCATCGACTATTTCTTGCCTATCGTGGCTGACGCTGAAGCCGGTTTCGGCGGCGTGTTGAATGCTTTCGAATTGATGAAAAACATGATCGTGTCCGGCGCTGCTGGCGTTCACTTCGAAGACCAATTGGCTGCTGTGAAGAAATGCGGTCACATGGGCGGCAAAGTGTTGGTGCCAACACAAGAAGCTTGCGAAAAATTGATCTCAGCACGTTTCGCTGCTGACGTCATGGGTACATCCACCATCGTGTTGGCCCGTACTGATGCTGAAGCTGCTAACTTGATCACGTCTGACCATGATGCCAACGACAAGCCTTTCTTGACAGGCGAGCGCACACCAGAAGGTTTTTACCGCGTCAAAAACGGTTTGGAACAAGCCATCAGCCGCGGCGTTGCTTACGCTCCTTACGCTGACTTGGTGTGGTGCGAAACAGGCGTGCCAGACATTGGTTTTGCTCGCGAATTCGCACAAGCTGTGCATGCTGCATGCCCAGGCAAGTTGTTGTCTTACAACTGCTCACCTTCTTTCAACTGGAAGAAAAACCTCAACGACAGCCAAATCGCTTCATTCCAAGAAGACCTGTCGGCGTTGGGCTACAAGTACCAGTTCATCACATTGGCGGGTATCCACATCAACTGGTACAACACATTCCAGTTCGCCCACGCATACGCCAACGGCGAAGGCATGAAGCACTACGTCAACATGGTGCAAGAGCCTGAATTCGCAGCACGCGACAAGGGTTACACCTTCGTGTCACACCAACAAGAAGTGGGCGCAGGCTACTTCGACGACGTGACTACTGTGATCCAAGGCGGTTCATCTTCGGTCAAAGCCCTGACTGGTTCTACTGAAGAAGAGCAATTTCACTAAGCAATTCAATTGAGGGATGGCCTGAAAGGGCTGTCTCTCAATCGAACAAGGTTTGAGACCACTCAGCGCGCAAGCGCTGGGTGGTTTTTTGTTTAGGCTTTCAACGCTTGCACTTATAGACTGCAAATACCTGCTTGCCAAATTCCGGTGTGATGTCTTTCACCAGTGTGTCGCCGCCCAATTCAACTGCATTGTTTTGGCCCAGCTGCAACAAGTTGGCTTCTACGGAATCTGCATCTCGGTTGTAGATACCCACTTTGGTGATGACGTTCACATTGACTTTGCCAAGTGAATGGCACTGTGTCACCTGATTAGATTTCACCAGCAGCACACGTTCAGAGCCTGTGGCTGGTTTGAGAAAGCTATTGGCGCAGCCGCACAGGAGTGCGGCGCTGAGGCAGGTGAGGGCTGTGTATTTGTTCATAATGATTTTGGATGATACCTATGCATCTATGGTGCATCGTGAGGGGCGTAAAATCAGCCTTTTACCGCGATTCAAACAACATACACATGGTTCAGATTACTCTTCCCGACGGTTCGCAACGTGAGTTTCCAGGCCCAGTGACCGTGGCTGAAGTGGCCGCGTCAATTGGCGCTG
This sequence comes from Comamonadaceae bacterium, assembly GCA_947447405.1. Lineage (GTDB taxonomy): Bacteria > Pseudomonadota > Gammaproteobacteria > Burkholderiales > Burkholderiaceae_C > Limnohabitans. Next base: position 13,508 of record CANFKQ010000058.1, read on the forward strand.
GTTTGGCCAAGGCGGCTTTGGCTGGCAAGGTCGATGGCAAGGTGGTGGACACCAGCTTCACGATGAGCAGCAATGCGAGCTTGGCCATCATCACGGCCAAAGACGCCGAAGGCTTGGAGGTGATTCGTCACTCCACCGCCCACTTGTTGGCCTATGCGGTGAAAGAGCT
>CANFKQ010000059.1 GCA_947447405.1 Comamonadaceae bacterium
GCCTGACCCGCGAATGAAGGCCGTTATTTATGTGCCGCGCTCTCAGCCGATGCCGCGCTGGCGCGTTGCGCAAACTCTGCCCGCAAGGCTTTGAGTTTTTCGCGTGGGTCTTCTTTGACCGTGTCTTTGTTCAGGTCCATCTCAGCAATGAAGCGGCTGGGCATGGCGGCAATCATGTCGCGGCCTTTTTTACGGCGGCGTGTCCAGCTCACCGCCAGTGAGCGTTGGGCACGGGTGATGCCCACGTACATGAGGCGTCGTTCTTCTTGCAAACGCACGGCGATGTTCTCGTTGGTTTGCTCTGAGCCCGGTTCGTCGTCGAGTTTGAAAGGCAACATGCCTTCGGTCACACCTACCAGCATGACGTGCGGCCATTCCAGACCTTTGGAGGCGTGCAGGGTGGACAGCGTCACCACGTTTTGGTCTTTCTCGCGCTCGGTCAGTGTGGACAGCAGTGCAATGGTTTGCGCGACTTCGAGCAAGTTTTTAACTTCGTTGCCTGTGGTCACGCCCGCGGTGTCGTCTATCTGGCCACCGCAGCGCTGGGCCATCCAGTCGCAGAACTCCATCACATTGTTCCACTTCGAGGCGGCGGCTTTTTCGCTTTCTTCCGCGTCGTAGAGGTGTTTTTCGTAGCCAATGTCTTTGAGCCAGTCGTTCAAAAAGGCGCGTGCGTCTTCGGCCCCCGTGGTGAGGCGGGCGCGAAATTCGAGGTCGTTCACATAACGGCCAAATTCGTGCAAGCTGCCCAAGGCGCGCGCATTGAGCACTGAGGGCAGGCTGTTGCTGAACAGCGCCTCAAACATGCTGAGCTTGTATTGGCTCGCAAACTGGCCAAGAGCTGCCAAGGTTTGGTGGCCAATGCCGCGCTTAGGCGTGGTGACGGTGCGCAAGAACGCCGGGTCGTCATCGTTGTTCACCCACAGGCGCAGCCAAGCGCACAGGTCACGAATTTCGGCACGGTCAAAAAAGCTTTGGCCACCAGACACTTTGTAGGGAATTTGTGCTTTGCGCAGCGCTTTTTCAAAAATGCGCGCTTGGTGATTGGCACGATACAGCACAGCAAAGTCTTTGAGTTCTTTGAAGCCGCAGCTGCCGGCATCGGTGCCCTCGCGCAAAGACTGAATGCGAGCCACCACGCGTTCGGCTTCGTGTTCTTCGTTATCAGCGTCAACCACGCGCACAGGTTCGCCTTCTCCCAGTTCAGAAAACAAGGTTTTAGGAAACAACTTGGGGTTGAGCTGAATGACGTTGTTGGCCGCACGCAAGATGGCGCTGGTGGAGCGATAGTTTTGCTCCAGCTTGATGACCTTCAGGGTGGGGAAGTCTTGTGGCAGGCGACGCAGGTTGTCCAGCGTTGCGCCGCGCCAGCCGTAGATGGACTGATCGTCGTCACCCACCGCGGTAAAGCGGGCGCTAGAGTGGTCTGGCCCCACCAAACACTTGAGCACTTCGTATTGGGTGGCGTTGGTGTCTTGGTATTCGTCCACCAACACATGGCCGAGTTGGGCTTGCCACTTGGTACGCACCTCGTCGTGTTCTTGCAGCAGCTTGAGGGGCATGCCAATGAGGTCATCAAAGTCCACGCTTTGGTAGGCTGTGAGTCGCTCTTCGTAGCGGGCCATGATTTTGGCAATGATGCGTTCGTTGTCGTCCTTGGCCTGCGCCAAAGCTTGGGCCGAGTTGAGGCCCATGTTTTTCCACAGGCTGATGGTCCATTGCCATTGGCGGGCCGTGGCTGCATCGGTGGTACCGCCCGCGTCTTTCAAGATGCCGGTCACATCGGCGCTGTCCATGATGCTGAACTGTGGCTTCAAACCCATGACGCCGCCGTCTTGGCGCAGCATGCGCACGCCCAAAGCGTGGAAGGTGCAAATCAGCACATCATTGGCGGCTTTACCAATCAATCCTTTGGCACGCTCACGCATTTCGGTGGCAGCTTTATTGGTAAAGGTGATCGCGGCGATGTGCTTGGGGGCTAGCCCCGTTTGAATGAGTCTGCCAATCTTGTGTGTGATGACGCGCGTTTTGCCCGAGCCCGCCCCCGCCAACACCAAACAAGGACCGTGCAAGAAATTGACGGCTTCTTGTTGCGCGAGATTCAGACCAGCAGGCATGCGAAAGACGGTTGTGTTGAAGCGGGCAATGATACTGGCCGGCTCACAAGGCAAAATACCAGTGTGCTGAATATTCTCCTTGTCACTTTCCCCTTCTTTGCGCTGGTCCTGGCTGGCTTTGTCGCGGCGCATCGCCGCATGCTGCCACTGGACGCGATTCCTGGTCTGAATGGCTTTGTGCTGTTCTTTGCGCTGCCGTGCATGTTGTATAGGTTTGGTGCCAGCACGCCCATCGTGCAGCTGCTAGATGTGACTCTGTTTTGTGCCTATGCCCTGTGCGCCTTGTTGATGGTGGGCTTTGTGGTGGCCGTGAGTTTGAACAAACGCATTGGCTGGAACGACGCATCGTTTGGCGCTTTGGTGGGCGCATTTCCGAATACCGGCTTCATGGGCGTGCCCTTGTTGGTGGCCTTGATGGGCGCGTCTGCTGCAGGCCCCGCCATCGTGACCATCGTGGTGGACATGGTCATCACCACGTCGCTTTGCATTGCTTTGTCACGCTTGGATGGTGCAGATGAACATGGCGCTAGCCGCGCCGCTAAGAGCGCCCTCAAAGGTGTGTTGACCAACCCCATGCCTTGGGCGATTTGCTTAGGCGCAGCCGCATCTGCGCTGGACTATGAATTGATTGGCCCGTTTGCCAAAACGGTGGGCTTGTTGGCCGATGCCGCGTCGCCTGTGGCGCTGTTCACCATTGGCGCCGTGCTGGCGCGATCACAGATTCGCGTGAAAGAAAGCGACCACCCACCGATTTTGTGGCGTGATTTTTTACCCGTGGCGATTTTCAAATTGGTGTTGCACCCCGTGCTTGTGTTGCTGGTGTTGGCGGCTGCCGTGCAAATGGGCTTTTACATTGAGCGTTTCACCATGGTGGTGGTGGTGCTGGTGGCGGCCTTGCCCAGCGCCAGCAATGTTGCTTTGTTGTCCGAGCGGTTTGGCGCAGACACGGGGCGAATTGCGATGATTATTTTGGTCACCACAGCCGCAGCATTTTTCACCTTTTCTGGCGCTGTGGCACTGCTCAACGGTTAATTTTTTTAAATCGCCAACGGGTCCACATCCACCGCCCAGCGAATGACTTGCCGATGCGTGCTACGCATGGCGTGTAAATCAGCTTGCCAATTGGCCAAGAAATGTTGCAATGCTTTGCGTGAGGTGCATTCAATCAACATCTGTGCGCGCTCGATGTTGGCTACACGCTGAATCGTCATCGGCACGGCTGGGTACAAGTCCACCAGCAACTCATCGGCCAGTGCCGCGCCTGCGTCGCGTGCGGCGTTTAAAAAGCCTTGCGCCGCTTCTTGGCTTCGCGCCTCTGCGCGCACCAAGGCTTGAAAGCTGAAGGGCGGCAGAGTGGCTTGCTCGCGTTCTCTGAGCTGTTGCTCGGCAAATGCGGGGTAGTCGTGTTGCTTCAGGGCTTCAAACAGCGGGTGCAGCGGGTGATGGCTTTGCACCCACATCTCACACGGGCTGACCAAACTCATGTTGGCGTCGCGGCCTGCGCGACCTGCGGCTTGCATGAGCAAGCTGAACAAACGCTCGGGTGCACGGAAGTCGCTAGAAAACAAAGCGCCGTCGGTGTTGAGCGCAGCCACCAAAGTGACGCGCCTGAAGTCGTGACCCTTGGCAATCATTTGCGTGCCCACCAGCACGTCCACTGCGCCTGCATGCACTTCGGCCAGCTGGCGCTCTAGCTCGCCTTTGAGGCGTGTGCTGTCGGCGTCGATGCGGGCGATACGAATGTGCTCACCGTCAGACCTGCGCACATCGGCTAACAGTTCGGCCAAATGTTCTTCGAGTTGCTCGGTGCCGCGGCCCAAGGGGCTGATGTCTAAATTGCCGCAGCTCGGGCATGCACGTGGCACGGGCTGCGTGAAGCCGCAGTGGTGGCAACGCAAAGTGCGGTCGAGTTTGTGGAACACGCGGTAAGCGCTGCAATGCGGGCATTCGCTTTTCCAGCCGCAGTCGTTGCAGTGGAGCACGGGTGCGTACCCACGGCGGTTGAGCAGTACCAAGATTTGTTCGCCGCGCGTCACACGCTCGCGCATGGCGTCGAGCAGGTGGTTAGAGAACACGGTTTTGTAGGGCTGGCGGTTCATGTCCACGCGGCGCACCAAGGGCAAAGCGCCTTGGCCGACGCGTGAGGGCATGGCGAGGCGCATGTAGCGGCCTGCAGGTTCTGATGCGGTGGCGGGGCGGCTGTGGTGCCAGCTCTCGAGTGATGGCGTGGCCGAGCCCAGGATGACCTTAGCACCTTCGAGTTGTCCGCGATACACCGCCAAGTCACGTGCTGAATAACGCGCGCCCTCTTGCTGTTTGTAGCTCGGGTCGTGTTCTTCATCTACCACGATGAGTTGCAAATGCGGCATGGATGCAAACACGGCCATGCGCGTGCCCAACACAATGCGCGCTTCGCCGCTGTGCGCCGCTAGCCAGTTTTTCAGGCGCTGTGCCGGCGTGAGACTGCTGTGCATGGCTACCAAACAGTCGGCCCCCCATTGCGGCGCGAAGCGGGCGCGAAAGCGCTCCTCCAGCTGGGGCGTGAGGTTGATCTCGGGCACCATCACCAAAATTTGTGCCTGTGAGTTTTGTTCCAGCACGGACTGAGCTGCACGCAAATACACCTCGGTTTTGCCGCTACCTGTGTTGCCAAACAGCAAGAAAGGACCTTCGTTGGCAGCGATGTCGGCAAGTACTTGGGCTTGTTCGTCGGTGGGCGTCGGGATGTGTTGTGCTGCGCCCTCAAAAGAGGCGCTCACTTTGGGCTTGCGCTTTAAGCGTCGCGCCCATTGTTCTGCGTTGAGGTCACGCAGCTGGCTGGGTAGGGCAGCCAAGGCCACTTCGCCCGCACTGCGCTGGTAGTAATGGGCGGCAAATTGCACCAACTGGCGCCAGTTGGCACTCAAAGGTGGCACGCCTGCCAGCACGCTGGCGATGGCGCGCAGTTGCATAGCTTCTGCGGGTTCTGGGTGGTGGCCGCTCCACACCACGCCCAATAGTTCTCTGCTGCCCAGCGGCACGCGCACCAACGTGCCAGGTGCTTGGGCTGTGTCGCTTTCGTACGTGAGCGCGCCACCAATGCCGCTGTGTGCGGGGGTGTGAACCATCACTGAAATTTGGTGCGACATGTCAAGCGGTGAGTTGGGGCGGTTAGCTCAGGTATTTTGGTAGAAAAGGCTTTAAGTCGTTGATTTAGAAGGGCTTAGGGGTAAACCCAGAGTTTCTGTGGATAACTTTGTTGATATCTATGCTTGAGAGGCCCTGAGGCCGCATGGAACAAGGATTGGAACAAACTGCCTCAAAAAAATGCAACCCAAGAACTTTATATAAATCAATAACTTACGAGAAATTAAAGTTTTTCAAAATGCGGCAAAAGAAAAAACCATGTTGGTGCATAGGATCAACTTTTTTGTGCATAAGTGAGAAACCGAAGTAAAACTTTTGATGGCTTGACACACTATTTCTTGAGTTGTTTTTAAGGTTTTCTCAACGCACGAGAGTGGCTGTGGACCGCTTCCACTAAAACGCCCACGCTCTCCGGTGGCGTGAATTGGCTAATGCCGTGGCCCAAGTTGAAGATTTGGGTGGGGCCGGTGGTGGTCTTGTCGGTATGGGGCTTGCCAAATGCATCCAGCACGCGGCGGGCTTCAGCGGCCAGTGCGTCGGAAGGGGCGAACAAAGCGTTGGGGTCAAGGTTGCCTTGCAAGGCTTTGCCTGGGCCACCCACCGCTCCGCCTACTTGGGCGCGGGCTTTGGCGAGGTTGACTGTCCAGTCCACACCCAGCACGTCGCAGTCGAGGTCGGCCATTTCGGGCAACCACAAACCGCCACCTTTGGTGAACACCAAACGGGGAATGACAGCGCCATCATGCGAGCGCTTGAGCTGTGCCAACACACGCTTGGTGTACGCCATGCTGAACTGCTGGAACATGCCATCGGCCAGAACGCCGCCCCAGCTGTCAAAAATCATCACGGCTTGTGCGCCGGCTTCGATTTGGGTGTTCAGGTACAGGGCCACCGCGTCGGCGTTGATTGCCAGAATGCGGTGCATCAGGTCGGGTCGGCTGTACATCAGGGTTTTGACTTGGCGGTAGTCGTCAGAGCCCGCGCCTTCAACCATGTAGCAAGCCAAGGTCCAAGGGCTGCCAGAAAAACCAATCAAAGGTACACGACCGTTGAGCGCTTTACGAATGGAGGTGACGGCGTCAAACACATAGCGCAGCTTGGCCATGTCGGGCACGGCCAGCTCGTTCACGGCGGCTTCGTTGCGCACGTTCTTGGCGAACTTGGGGCCTTCGCCTTGCGCGAACGAAAGGCCTAGGCCCATGGCGTCGGGCACGGTCAAGATGTCGCTGAACAAGATGGCTGCGTCGAGCGGGTAGCGCTCCAGCGGCTGCAGGGTGACTTCGGTGGCGAAGTCAGTGTTGGTGGCCAAGCCCATGAAGCTGCCTGCCTTGGCTCGCGTGGCGCAGTACTCTGGCAAGTAGCGACCGGCTTGGCGCATGAGCCAAACGGGGGTGTGGTCAGTGGCTTGGCGCATGCAAGCGCGCAAAAAGGTGTCGTTTTGGAGTGGTGCAAACATGGCGACATTGTCGCCGAGGACAGGCTCAGCCCAGTTGACGGTGCTCAACCATTAAGCAAAGGTTTTGCACCACGACCAAGCCTGCGTCTGCGGCTTGTTGAGCGGAGGCGTCATGGGCCACGCCGAGTTGCAACCACAGCGATTTGGCGCCAATCGCAATGGCTTCGGCCGCGATGGGTGGGATGTCTTCAGAGTTGCGAAAGCAGTTCACCATGTCGATTTGTTCGTGCTGCGCAGCTTCGGTGAGTGAGGCATAGGCTTTTTCACCGAGCACCTCGTGCGTATTCGGGTTGATGGGCACGATGCGAAAGCCGTGGTCTTGCATGTACTTGGCCACTCGAAAGCTGTCGCGGTGTGGCTTGGGCGACAGGCCCACCACGGCGATGGTTTGGCAATTGGCTAAGCTTTGGCGAACGGCGGCTTGGCTCATGGTTTGTTTGCGGGCAAAGTGGCCAGTGCTTCGTGCATCTTGTTCACGCTGAGCAACTCCGACAACACCAGCGGCGCTTTGCCTGGCGCATAGAGCACATACACCGGCACGCCGCTGCGCCCCAAAGCGGTGAGCGCGGCGGTGATGGCGGGGTCGCGGCGCGTCCAGTCGGCACGCATGAGGGCGACTTGGTGCGCGGCAAAGTCGGCCAATACCGCACTGTTAGAGAGGGTGGATTTCTTGTTGATTTGGCAGGTCACGCACCAAGCGGCTGTGAAGTCCACAAACACAGGGCGGCCTTGCGCCAAGCTTTGCGCCACGGCGGATTCGGACCAGGCTTGCCACGCTTGCTTTGAGGTGCTGTCCCTGTCGGCACGGCTGTTGTCCGAGGCACCGTTGGCGGCTGTGCTGATTTGGGGTTCGTCGTTTGCTGGCGTATTTAATTCTTTGCCAAAGCTCAACGCGCCCCAAACCAAGGCGACAGCTAGCAACCATGCCAAACCACGTGCAGCTGGCGTGTGCAGTTTGAGGGCCCAAATCAAGGACGCTAGCAACAGCAAACCGCTCAGTGCAAACATGGCCGCATCCAAGCTGGTTTGTTGGCCCAGCACCCACAGAAGCCACACCACGGTGGCGAGCATGGGAAAAGCCAACAGCTGGCGCAGCGTGACCATCCAAGGTCCGGGATGTGGGAGCAGGCGTGCCACGGCGGGGATGAAGCTGGCTAATAAATATGGCGCAGCAAGGCCAAGGCCCATGGCCACAAAAATGCTCAGCGCTTGCCAAGTGGGCAAGGTGAATGCGAGCCCCAAAGACGCACCCATGAAGGGCGCGGTGCAGGGCGATGCCACGGCCACGGCCAGCACGCCAGACAAGGCTGCATCCACAACGGGATGTTTGTACTGAAAGCTGGCCACGCGCGAGGGCAGGATGTGCCCGAACTCAAACAAGCCAAACAAGTTGAGTGCAATCAGCGTGAAGAGCGCAGCCATCACGCTGACCACCAGGGGCGACTGCAGCTGAAAGCCCCAACCCAATTGCTCGCCCGCAGCCCGCAGCGCCAACACCCCAGCACCCAGTGCCAAGAAGCTCAGCACGACGCCTGCTGTGTAAGCCATGCCCGCCAAGCGGTGCGCACGGTGGGCGCGGCTGTGTTGCGCAAAGCCCAGCAGTTTGATGGCCAATACGGGCAACACGCAAGGCATGAGGTTGAGGATGAGTCCGCCCACAAAGGCACCCAACAGAGCCAAGACAAAGCCAATGAACCCTTCTAAGCTCAGTAAGTCTGCGAAGCCCAGCGACTTTTCTGAATTGGCAGTCAAGGGAATGGCAGTCGCTTGGACAACTGGCAATTCAGTCAAGGCAGGCCAAGCTTGCATGACGGGCGCAGACACCGCAAATCCTTGGCGCTCAGCCCCATTTCCCGAGGTAAGCAAAAAGCCAACTTGCTTGGGGTCTGTCAGGCGTAAATTGCTAAGCGGCAGTTGCACGGTCCACACATCGCCTTGCCACGATTGGTCGGCGCGTGGGTGTTGCTCGGTGGCAGATTCCACCAACTCGGCGGTGTCTGGAAACACCTGCAAAGTTTTGTCATGCAGCGACGCGGGCAAGCCGCTGACTTGCAGCACCATGCGTTGCGCTTCAAAACGGGTGGAGGCTTTGACGTTGGGCCACTGTTTGGGCTGTTCAGCAAGCAAGGCTTCAAACGCTGCACGGTGGGTTGCAAGGCTGCTATTGACGGGAATGCGCAAGGCAAAGTCGCCTTCTTGCGGAATGCATTCAAGACGGCACACCAGCCAGTTGGCGTGCACTTGAATGTCCAGCGTTTGTGTGGCGTTGGCTTTGAACTGCTTAGACACGGTGAGTGGTAGGGCCAACAACACGGTATTCTCGAAGCCGTAGTTGGTGAGGTTGCCGGCTTTGAGCTTGTGCGGCAGTGGCCACAGCACATCGCCTGAGGTGATGCCAGCGGGCAACTTGAGTTCGATTTGCGTGGGCAAGCCCGAGTCGCCAGGGTTGCGCCAATAGGTGTGCCACTCGGGTTGGTGTGACAGTTGTAAGCCTACCCACAGCGGCTGACCCGTCTGCACGCCTTGTGGGGCGTGGGCCAACAACTCTACGCTTAACTGCGGTGTACTGACCAGGGTGGTGGGCACCCCTTGCGCCCATGCAGACCCCAGCATGTAGCCCGCTAACAAAAGACGAGAGATAAGTTTGAACATGCGACTGATGTTACCTAGCCGATGCCAGCTGTGCGCGGCGGGGGCCATGGCGGGAAAGTAAGATGGCGACTATGACTGTGCACACTAGCCCCCACACCTCTCAGGCCTTGGCAATGCACCGTTGGGCCGAGCTCAACACGCGCGACTTCGCCGCGCTTGACCCCGCGCGCACTGTGGCCGTGTTGCCTTTGGGCGCGACCGAGCAGCACGGGCCACACCTGCCGCTGTCGGTGGACACGGTGTTGGTGGACGGGGTGGTGAATGCCGCATTGACACACTTAGCTGCGACCGAACCCGTGTTGGTATTGCCAACACAGATGCTGGGCTTGAGCACCGAGCACACGGCCTTTGCGGGCACGCTGCACCTGTCGCCGCAAACTTTGATTCAACTCTGGTGCGACATTGGCGCATCGGTGGCGCGTGCCGGTGTCAAGAAGCTGCTGATGTTCAACGCCCACGGCGGCAATGTGGGGTTGATGGATGTTGTGGCGCGTGAGCTGCGTGCCCAACATGGCCTGATTGTGTACAGCAGCAATTGGTACAACTTGCCGATCGACGCGGCTGTGATGGGCCAGTTCTCAGCTGAAGAACACCGCTTTGGCATCCACGCGGGCGACATTGAAACGTCGATGATGCTGGCGCTGTCGCCCAACCGCGTGAACATGGCTGAGGCGCAAAACTTTGCCTCCACCTCGCAAGAGCGCGCCAAACACTACGCGGTGTTAGGCAACGGCAAAAGCGCCAAACTTGGCTGGCACATGCAAGACTACAACCCGCAAGGTGCAGCGGGTAACGCGTCTGCCGCCACGCTAGCCAAAGGCGAGGCGCTGATACACAGTGCGGGTCAACAGCTGGCGCTTTTGCTCAAAGAGCTGGTCGCGTTGCCGCTGAGCACGGTGCGCGTGTAACGCCTGTTTTAGTCCGCCTTAGGCGAAGGTGATCCAGTCTTCGTGATTGGGTGTTTCAAAGTGAGGCAGACTGTTGAATGACACCAGGCAGTGACGCTTGGGGTTGAAGCTAAATTCAGTCACCGCGCTGTTGCGCATGCGCATGTTCAGCTCGATGCTGGTTTCTGGGCTGGTGCGCAGCACCTGTGCCACGGCTGTGGCAATCGGACCGCCGCTGGAGACCAGCAAAACATTGCCCTCGTGTTGCTGGCGAATGTGATCGAGCGCTGCCGTCACGCCGAGCACAAACTCTGTGTAACTCGGCATACCTTGTGGGCTGACCACGCCGGCCATCCACTGGGTAAGTCCATCGCGCAGCAAGCGGAAATATTGTTTGTAGCCCTCGGCTGTGGTGGGCTTGACAAGCTCTCTCGGCTGAATGGCACGAATGACAGCCTCTGCGTCGTATTCGTTGAGACCCGACCAGACCTGTGCTTTGTGCTGCGTGTCCATGCCTTGCTGGATGCCTGCCAAGGTTTGCGCATGGCGATTCATCGCGCCGGTGATGACGGCATCAAACGTGATGCCTTGCGCATGCCAATGCTCGCCTAGGCGCTGGCTTTGCTGTTGGCCCAAGGCGCTGAGCTGGTCGTAGTCGGCAGCGCCTAAAGAGGCTTGCCCGTGTCGTACTAAAAAGAGTTGTCCCATGACTGTGGTGAGGTTTGTTTATCTTCATTTTGAAGACGAACGTCTGGGTGAGCAGTCACGGCAGAGACCTTCAGTCACTTGCGCGTCGCAAACTGAGAACGCTTGCAAGGTCGGCTGTGCCGCGCGTCGCCGAGTCACACATTGTCAAAGGTGATCAGGGCGAAGCGCTAGTCGTTCTCATGCTGGCGAGGAAAGTTGCTCCCAGCGTTCAAGTGCGGCCATCAGAGCGTCTTCAATCTCGGTGTCGCGCTTGTGGATTTGCGCCACTTTGGCGGGGTCGCGGGCGTAGAGGTTGTTGTCGCTAAGCGCCGATTGGGTTTCCTTGTGCTCTGCTTCTAGTGAGGCAATGAGTTCTGGCAGAGCTTCTAACTCGCGCTGCTCTTTATAGCTGAGCTTGCGCGTTTTGGCTGTTGTTGAAGCAACTGTTGCTGCAGGCTTGGATGTTTCAGCTGCAGCTTTGGCTGTCACAGGTGCGGCAGGTTTTGTCTGCGGCGCAAGGCTACGGGTGCGTTCAGATTGGATGAGCCAATCCTGTACGCCGCCTTCGTATTCGCGCCAGAAGCCGGGGTTGTCGTCGGTAGCTTCAAACACCAAGGTGCTGGTGGCCACGTTGTCGAGGAAGGTGCGATCATGGCTGACGATGAACACGGTGCCGTTGTAGTTTTGCAGCAGCTCTTCCAGCAGTTCCAGTGTGTCGATGTCTAAGTCGTTGGTGGGTTCGTCCAGCACCAGTACGTTGGCTGGGCGGGCAAACAAGCGGGCTAACAACAAGCGGTTGCGTTCGCCACCAGACAGTGATCGCACTGGCGATGTGGCGCGCGCGGGCGAGAATAAGAAGTCGTCCAAGTAGCTTTTGACGTGCTTGCGCTGTGTGCCGATTTCAATCCATTCGCTGCCGGGGCTGATGAAGTCCTCCAGCGAAGCATCCATGTCTAAGCCATTGCGCATTTGGTCAAAGTACGCCACTTGCAGGTTGGCGCCTTGGCGAATCTTGCCGCTGTCAGCTTCGAGCTCTCCCAAAATCATTTTTAGCAAGGTGGATTTGCCAGCGCCATTGGGGCCAATCAAGCCAATCTTGTCGCCGCGCAAGAAGGTGGCTGAGAAGTTCTTTGTGATGACTTTGCCGCCAAAGGCTTTGTTCACTTCGGTGAGTTCGGCCACGATCTTGCCTGTGGGGGCGCCGCTGGCTACGTCGAGCTTGACACGACCCACAGCGTCGCGGCGGGCTTCGCGTTGAGCACGTAATGCTTCGAGTCGGCCAATGCGGCTTTGGCTGCGTGTGCGGCGGGCTTCCACGCCTTTGCGAATCCACACTTCTTCGCCAGCCAGCAGTTTGTCGGCCTTGGCGTTGATGACCGCTTCTTGTGCCGCTTGTTCTTCTTTTTGCAATTGGTATTGCGAGAAGTTTCCGGGGTAGGTCAGCAAATGACCGCGGTCCAATTCCACAATGCGCGTGGCCACCTTGTCTAAGAAGGACCGATCATGTGTGATGGTGATGATGCTGCCCTTGAAGTCAATTAAGAGTTGTTCAAGCCACTCAATGCTGTCGAGGTCCAAGTGGTTTGTGGGCTCGTCTAATAAGAGTACATCGGGCGATGTAACTAGGGCTTGTGCGAGGGCTACGCGTTTGAGCGTGCCGCCTGAGAGCGCATTGATGCGCGCATCAGGGTTAAGGTGCAAACGGTGCAATGTTTCTTGTACGCGCTGTTCCCAGTTCCAGCCGTCAAACATTTCAATTTCGTTTTGCATGGCTGTGAGGTCACCCTCGCCAGCGCAGTACTGTTCAATCAGGTAAATGATGCGGGCTAAGCCTGCGCTGACAGACTCGAAAACAGAGGCGTTGCTGTCAAGTTGTGGCTCCTGGGCGACGTAGGTCACGCGTAAACCTTGTTGCACCCGCATATCCCCATCGTCGGGCTTTTCTATGCCGCCTAAGATGCGCAGTAATGATGATTTGCCAGCGCCATTGCGGCCAATCAGGCCAACGCGCTCTGCTGTTTCAAGGGAAAACTCTGCATGATCAAGAAGAGCGACGTGCCCAAAAGCGAGTTGGGCGTTTTGTAGTGTGATTAAAGACATGCTGCATTATCAAGGGCGACCCTCGTTTTGAGATGCGTAGCCAACAGGTAGGTTAGACACTTGGCAGGCCAAGTAAGGTATTTGTGAAGTTTTTTGAAAAAAGTTGCACGCCTCCTAAAAAGGGTGCTATACTAGCTGGCTCAGCAGATGAAAACTGTTACGGGATTTCCCTAAAGTTAAATTTGTTGGTATGTAAGGCTTCGCTGATCGCAGCGTGGTGGCTCAAGTAGTTGAGCGGTTCATTAAAAACATACAGCCGATAAGCGTGGGCGTTTGATGGTGATTGCCAAGTTCTTTAGGAACTTAGCTTTAATTAGCTAACAAACGCTCATGAAGTAAAAAAGATGTGAGATTCGTCAAAGAAAATCACGTCGATTCCAATTTA
>CANFKQ010000060.1 GCA_947447405.1 Comamonadaceae bacterium
ATAGAGCCGTCAATGTGTTTGCCAAAGTAATTGCTGTCGCCCGCGTAGCGGTTGATGCGTGGCGTGTAAATCTTCTTGGGCAAGGTGGCCGAGAAAAAGGTGGGGTTGGCGTTGAGCGCCTTGAGCACCATCTCTCGGATGTTCACGGCGGCTTCACTGGTTTGTGGCAATTGCTCGTTGTGTTTCACCATCGCCGCTTGGCGGCCCGCCGTGCCAAGGCCTGGCTCCCAAGGGGCGTCTTTGAGCCAAGCGCGGGCTTGGCTCAGTTGTTCGGGTGACAACACATCGGGCAAGGTCAGCAGCATGCGAATCTCCGTTTAGAACTTGTAAGAGCCCGTCACCTGCACCAAACGACCCGCACCTGGGACGTAGAAGCTGGTGTAGAGCTGGTCCGCATAGAGTTTGTTGGTCAAGTTGCTCACATTGCCTTTGAAGACCAATTTTTCGTCGTAGCGGTACTCGGCCATCAAATCGGCGGTGGTGAAGGCGGGGGCTTCCCAGCCAGGGTTGCGGTTAGGTGTTTGCGCGCCTCGGTAGTTCAAGCCTGCGCCCACGCGCCACTGGCCGTTGATTTGGTAGGTGTTCCAAAGGGCTGCGCTGAACAGCGGTGTGAGCGAGGGACGCGCACCTGTGCGTTCGTTGTCATTGCCACCGGGCGTTTTGTAGGCTTCGTCAATACGTGCATCTGGAATCCACATGAACGAACCGTAGGCTTCCCAACGTGGCGTGATGCGACCTGTGAAGTCCATCTCCAAACCTGTGGCGTGACGCTTGCCAGATAGAACGGCGACGTTCACCAAGGGGTCTGTGTTGCGCTCGTGTAATTTGGTAGAACGAAACAGCGCGTAGCGTGTGGTGAAGTTCTTGTCGGCAGAGTCAATCTTGGCACCCAGTTCTAAGTTAATGCTTTGCTCTGGTGGGACATCGGCATTGCTCGCACCCAAGGAATAGGCATCGCCAGAGGTGTTGAACGATGTTGCTGCGGAGAAGTGGTACGACTCACGCTCGCTAGGCTGGAACAATGCCCCGATGCGTTTGCTCCATTCGCCCACGTTCATTTGGTAGTTGGACTTGGCCCCGTTGGAGGCATTTGCGTTGTCGGCAGGCGCCGCATAGCTGTCGTAATTGCCGTTCAAACTGTCATAGCGCAACCCTCCCAAGAGCTTCCAATGGGGTGCAATTTGCGCCAGGTCTTGTGCGTAGACGCCCCAAGCAGTGGAGGTGTATTGGTTGCTGACGCGCAAAGCGCGTGCACCTTCATTGCCCCAAGCCCCGTCGTTGGGTGTGCCAATCGTGGTGTTGGGTCGTGTGATGTCTAGACCGCCCAGGCCCTGTGCTGCGGTGCGTGCGGCATACACCGTTTTATTTTCTTGCGCCACATCGATACCACTGAGCAACTCGTGTTTCATGCCCCAGGCATTGACCTTGGCTGATAAATCACTTTGCACGTACAGCGTGTCTAAATCTTGAATCTTGTTTTGCTGTCCACGTTTGAGCTGCGTGTTTGCACTCAGGGTGTCTAGGCCCGTGGGGTTGACAAAACCAATGGTGCTCGCGCGTTGGTCGCGCGTGTAGGCGCCGCGACGTACACGGGTGGTGAGTTCGGTGTCGCCATCAAAACGGTGGGTGTGCGCCAAGGTGGCGTAGGTGGCCGTGCCGTTGTTGTAATCGCTGGCCATGCCGTAATTGGTGGTCGGGCTCACGGGAAGCAATGTGCTGGTGCTGGGGGCTGAACCAGAGGTTGGCCGAATCCATGGCATGCCGTAGTTGATGCCGTTGTTGTTTTCTAAGCGGTAAAGGCTGGCGGTGAATTCATCACGCTCACCAATGCCCCAGCGGTAGCTGCCTGCGACACCTTGTTTGTCGATGCTGCTGCCCGCGCCATTGTTGTCGGCGGTGGTTTTCATGGCGCTGACGCGCAAGGCGGAGCTTTCACCGGTTTGTTGGTTGAAATCGCCGACTTCGCGGCGATGGTTGTGGCTACCCACGGTTACATCGACTTGGTTCTCGTCCATCAAGCGCGGTACTTTGTTCACCATGTTGACCGCGCCACCTGTGGAGCCACGACCAAACAACATCGATGCCGAGCCGCGCAAGAGTTCGACGCGGTCAAGGTTGAAGGTGTCGCGGTCGTAGAACGCGGGGTCACGTAAACCGTCGACAAACAAATCGCCCGTGGTGGAGAGTGCAAAGCCACGCAAGCGGATGTCTTCTTCGCCACCTTCAGCAGCTTGGAATGTGATGCCTGCTGTTTGTTTGAGCGCCGCCTTCAGTGTGTCAAGGTTGCGGTCATCGATTTGCTTTTCGGTAACGACGGTGACGGATTGAGGAATGTCGCGCAGCTTTTGTTGGCCTTTGCCAATGCTGGTTTCTGTGGCGCGTAGGCTGTCCTTGCCTTCGGCCACTTCGGCTTTTTCGCGCACGGTGACGGTACTTAGCGTTTTTTCAGCTTGCGCATGTGCAGACGTTGCAAAACTGGCGGCCAACAGCATGGCGCCCAAGGGCAAGAGTTTGGAAGTCTGCGTGGCTTGTACGCGTGTGTTGCGAGAAGCAGGTAAAGACAAGCGGCGTCGGTTGAGCCGCGAACGAGTGGTCGCCATGGAAGAAGCTCCGAAAGTAGTCGCCGAACGAAGTCGGCAGTTGTGATCAGAGGCTGGCTACACGCCCTTGCACATAGGGCGACAAACGCGGGGTTTGTTGGCTGGCCGAAAAGTTTAGGCGCAAGAATTTCTATGCTTTGCGCCTAAGTGCTTAGTACCGCACTTGCTGTGCGGTACGTGATGCAGTTGTTTACTTGAAACCCACGCGGTCCAACATTTGTTGCACCTTGATTTGGTTCATGCCCACGGCGCTGATGGGTACCAGCTCGCTTTTGAAGTTGCCGCCAGTCATGGCTTTGAGGGCTGGGTTGTCCAGCTTCATGCCTTTGACCACGGGCCACTCGTTGTTGCCGTTGGCAAAGTGGTTTTGCGCTTCGGGGCTGACGAGGTATTCCAAAAACTTCACGGCGTTGGCTTGGTTTTTCGAATAACGCGCCACTGCGCCACCAGCCACGTTCACATGCGTGCCCCAGCTTTGTTGGTTGGGAAACACCACGCCCACGCGTTCGGCCACCGCTTTGTCGGCGGGGTTGGTGGAGCGCATCAAGCGCGCCAAGTAATAGGTGTTGGTCACGGCAATGCCGCACTCACCGCTGGCCACCGCTTTGATTTGATCGGTGTCGCCACCCTTGGGTGCGCGGGCCATGTTGTCAACCATGCCTTTGAGCCAAGCTTCGGTCTTTTCAGCGCCGAGGTGTTCGGTCATCGCACCAAACAAGCTCAGGTTGTAGGGGTGCGAGCCCGAACGGATGCACAGCTGGCCTTTGTTTTTGGGGTCGCCCAACTCTTCGTAAGTGTCTACATCGGCCTTGTTGACCTTGAGTTTGTCGTACACCACTACGCGAGCGCGGGTGGACAAACCAAACCAAGCCGTGCCGCCGTCATCGGTGGGTTTGGAACGCAGTTGGGCTGGAATGGCTGTTTCTAAGGGTTTGGATTTGACAGGCAAGAACATGCCGTCCGCTTCGCCGCGCCACAAGCGGGCCGCGTCGACCAACAAGATGACGTCTGCTGGCGATGCGCTGCCCTCGGCCTTCAGTCGGGCGATGATGCCTGCGTCGTCCGAATCGACGCGGTTGATTTTGATGCCCGTGGCCTTGGTGAAGTCGCTATAAAGCGCTTCGTCGGTTGGGTAGTGACGGGCTGAATACAGGTTGATCGCCTGTTCATCGGCCCATACAGACGAATTGAATAAGCCGGTGCTGACGGCAAAAATGGCCAATGACAAAACAGTGAGGGTGCGGCGCATGAGGTGACTCCAAAGAAGCAAACTTGCGCAAAGTATACATTAAATGCGAATCATTGCTATTTGCATTACCTTTGTGACGCGGGGGTTAATGCATAAAACCAAGCGACTGATTAAGTTCTGCGCAGCGTGCGACTCAGCAAAATGACGGGCAACAAGCCCACCAGCACCAAAGCCAGCGAAGGCAAAGCAGCCTCGCCCAAACGTTCGTCACGCGCCAGTTGGTAAGCCATGACGGCCAAGGTGTCGGTGTTGAAGGGGCGCAGCACCAAGGTGGCGGGAAGTTCTTTCATCACATCGACCAGCACCAGCAGCGTGGCGGCTGCCACAGGTTTTTTCAGCAAAGGCCAATGCACACGACGCACCAGCGAGAAGCCCGAAGTCCCCAACATGCGTGCGCTGTCGTCCAGCGAGGCCGGCACGCGTGCGTAGCCGCTTTGTACCGACTGCAAAGCCACCGCCACAAATCGTACAAGGTAGGCCCACACCAAACCCAACACCGTGGCGGTCAGCCAAAACCCCACGCCCGACTGTGGCCACGTGGCTTGCACCCAACCGACAGGCAAGAGCAAGCCCACCACAATCACCGCGCCTGGCACGGCATAGCCCAAGCTCACCACGCCTATGGCTTGGCGTGTCAGCCAGTTGGGGTGCAAGCGGGCTTGTGCGGCCAACAGCAAAGCAGCGCCCACAGCCAACAGCGCCGTCATGCCGCCCAGCGACAAACTGGTGACAGACCATTGCACAAAGCGTGCCCAAGGCAAGTCCGCCACGCCATCGCCTTGCAGCAAGGCGCGAAACATGAACAGCACGGGCAACACAAAACCACACAACACGGGCAGCACGCACAGCGTCCACACAAAAGCGGCAGTCAGGCCGTGCAGCTTCAAAGGTTGCGATTCGCTGCCGTGACGGTCCACGCGGGCACTGGAAAAACGCAGGCGCGATTGCGCACGTTGCTCAGCCGCCAGCAAGACGACCACAACGACCAACAGCAAGGTGGCCAGTTGTGCAGCGGCAATGCGGTTGTCCATTACTAGCCACGCTTTGTAAATGCCAGCGGTGAAGGTTTGAATGCCAAAGTAGCTCGACACGCCAAAGTCAGCCAGCGTTTCCATCAAGGCCAAGGCCGTGCCTGCCGCAATGGCAGGGCGAGCCAGCGGCAAGGCCACGCGCAGGATGCGGCGCGACAGCGGCGCACCCAGTAAGCGGGCTGCTTCCATCAAGTGGTTGGCGCGTTCCGACAAAGCGGTGCGTGCGAGCAAATACACATAGGGATAAAGCGCGAGGGTGAATACACACGCCGCGCCCCACACATTACGCACTTCAGGGAACACGCGGCCCTCCAGTCCAAACGCAGCGCGAATGCTGGTTTGCAGCGGACCGCTGAATTGCAAATAGTCGGTGTAGGCATAAGCCACCACGTAGGCGGGCATGGCCAGTGGCAAGAGCAACGCCCACTCCAAGCTGCGGCGCATCGGAAAGTCAAACAGCGTGACCGCTGCCGCAGACACCGTGCCCATGCTGATGACGCCCACACTCACCAACACGCACAGCAGCAACGAGGTGCCAACATAGTCGGGCAGCACCGTGCTGGCCATCTCGGCCAAGATGCTGGCGGAGGCGTCGTTCCACTGTGCCCATGAAAACAGCACAGTCAACACCGGCAGTGCCAACAGCAAGGCCAGCACAGCCAACACGCAGCGTAGAAACAAGCGGGAGCTAAAAACCATGCGGCATTGTAGGTAGCCGCACAGTGCGTGGCATTAAACGCCGTCTCTACAATGCCTCCATGTTTTTAGATGTCGCCCAGCTCTGCGTCAGTTATCCAGAACGCGCGCGTCCTTCGGTGGACCGCGTGACCTTGGGCCTGCGTGCTGGCGAAATGGGCGTGCTCATTGGCCCCTCAGGCTGCGGCAAAACCACGCTGTTGCGTGCAGTAGCCGGCCTTGAGCGTGCCAGCGCTGGTGAAATTCGTTTGGCCCAGTCGGTGGTCAGCAGTGCAGATGCGCATGTGGCCCCTGAGGCGCGTCGCATTGGCATGGTGTTTCAAGACTATGCGCTCTTCCCCCATTTGAGCGTGCAAGACAACGTGAGTTTTGGCCTGCACAAGCTGCCCCGCGCCGAGCGCGAGGCGCGTGTGCGCGAGGTGCTGGCGCTGGTCGGTTTGGCCAGCAGTGCACAACGTTTCCCGCACGAGTTGTCGGGTGGCCAGCAACAGCGCGTGGCCTTGGCCCGTGCGCTGGCACCCAAACCGCAGCTGTTGTTACTTGACGAACCGTTCTCCAACCTCGATGTTGAATTGCGTGAACGTTTGGCCTTAGAGGTGCGTGCCATCTTGAAAGAAGCGCAAACCACCGCCTTGTTTGTGACACACGACCAAATGGAAGCCTTTGCCATTGGCGACGTGATTGGCGTGATGTCCGAAGGACGCTTGCACCAATGGGACGATGCCTACACGCTGTACCACCGGCCCGCCACCCGCTTCGTGGCCGAGTTCATTGGCCACGGTGTGTTCACACCCGCCACCTTGCGCGAGGTGAACAACCAAGTTGTGGTTAGCACGCCCATGGGTGATTTGGTAGACGTCGCTGAGTGCCCGCTGCCCTGCACCTTTGCCGCAGGCGAGTGCGATGTGCTACTGCGTGCGGACGACATCGTGCACGACGACGATGCGCCCGTGAAGGCCGAGATCATTCGCAAATCATTCCGCGGCTCAGAGTTTTTGTACACCTTGCGCTTGAAAACCGGCGAAACGGTTATGGCCCATGTGCCCAGCCACCACGACCACAAAGTGGGCGAGTGGATTGGCATTCGTGCCGAGGTGGATCATGTGGTCACATTCAACCGCGCTTGCCCTGTGAACGGCAACGACTTGTGCAACATGCCGTGCGCCAATCATCAAGCGCCGCACGAGCAGGCTGTGCAATTTAAGTAGGCGCTTGGCACTAGGAATTTAGTGAGTTGATGCAGCGCACTCAGGCTTAGAGCAAAGCCCATACAGCGACATAGAGTGGTTGATCAATTTGAAGCCGTGTTTTTTCGCAATGGCTTCTTGTCGCGACTCAACTTCCTCGTCATGGAACTCGACCACGGAGCCGCAGCTCAAACACACCAAATGGTCGTGGTGGCCACCTTCGTTCAACTCAAACGTGGTTTTGCCAGTTTCAAAGTTGGTCGCCACCAAGATGCCGGCATCTGCAAATTGCGTGAGTACGCGGTAGACCGTAGCAAGGCCAATGTCACCTTCATGCTCCAGCACTTTTTTGTAAACATCCTCAGCTGAGAGATGCCGTGAAGAGCTCTGATTGAATATTTCAAGAACCGTTAAACGTGGGCTAGTTACTTTCAGCCCTTTGCTTTTTAGTTGAGAAGAATACTTGTCTGTATCCATGGTTAGCGCTTTCATAATTTCTTCAACAATAACAGTTTGATGACGGTTATGTTGGTGTGCGTTCTAACCATCTTTGCCATGCCTTTGGCGTTTGTTGAAGGCCCAAAGATGTAGAATTGTTTTCAATACAAATAGTTACTATTTGCGTTTAAGGATATGGATCATACAAAACTCTGAGGCGTCGAGAGCAACGATATGAACACACCAAATTCAACAACTTCACACCAAGTCAATTTTCAGCTCACGCTAGAAAAGCTCAAACATGGCGATAAGGCGACTGTTTTGGCCATCAATGTTGAAGACGAGTTGAAAAAACGTTTCTTTGCTTTAGGTTTGAAAGAAGGCGCACACATCCAAGTGCTGCGCAAAGCCAAGTTTGGTGGCCCTATGCATTTGCGTGTTGGAACCAGCGAATTGATCCTTCGTTTAAAAGAGGCCAGCTGTATTTGCTTGCGGGCATCGGTTGCCGAATCAGTCTGAAGCAGTCATAAAAATGAAACGCGTCGCACTCTTGGGCATGCCCAACACGGGCAAGTCCACCCTGTTTAATCGAATGACAGGCGCACATGCCAAGGTCGGCAATTGGCCTGGCCTGACAGTGGAGCTGCTCAACGCGCGCTTGATCGTGGGCGACCAAGTGGTGCGCATGGTGGATTTACCTGGCATCTATGACTTGAATGGCTACTCAGACGATGAGAGAGTGGTCACCACGTTTCTAGACACGCAAACGACCGACCTGATCATCTTTGTGTTGAACACATCGCAGTACGAGCGTCAACTCAACCTGCTCAGCCAAGTCATGGCCAAGGGCATTCCCATGCTGTTGGTGATGAACATGGTGGACGAGGCCAGTGCCATGGGCATTGAAGTGGATGTGCAGGCGCTTAGTCGCCAGCTTCAACTGCCGGTTCACATCCTCTCGGCCAAATACGGCCAGGGCATGGAGCGCTTGCAGCCAGCGATGCGTCAAGCTTTCAACGAAGTGCCAGCTAAGACGCATCAGCCCACATTGGCTGAAGTTGAAAAAGCGTTCAGCGCGTCCGTGAGTGTGCCGGCACAAGCCTCGCACGCCACCACCGAGAAGCTCGACAAAGTGCTGCTGCACCCCGTGTTCGGACTGCCCATATTTTTTGCTGTCATGCTGTTGCTGTTTGAAGGCGTGTTTGTGATTGGCAAGCCGTTGCAGGATGGCGCGACGTGGTTGTTTGGTGCATTCCGAACGAGCGCGCTGGAGCCTATGTGCGCCTATCTTCCCTTGGTGTTGCAGGGTTTGTTGCTGGATGGTGTTTACAACGGACTGAGCACCGTGGCAAGCTTTGTGCCGCTTATTGTGTTGTTCTTCTTGTTTGTGGGCATTGTGGAAGACACGGGTTATTTGTCACGCGCAGCGTTTTTGATGGACGCCTTAATGGCCAAGTTTGGGCTCGATGGACGCAGCTTTGTGATGCTGTTGATGGGATTTGGGTGCAACGTACCTGCGTTGATGGGCACACGTGTGATTCGCTCGAAAGGGCTGCGCTATTTGACGATGTTGACCATTCCGTTTTCGCTTTGCTCAGCACGCATGCAGGTGTTCGTGTTTTTTATTGCGGCACTCTTCACCGCTGAGCAAGCGCCATGGGTGTTGTTCTCGCTGTACGTGATGAGCATCTTGATGGCCATCGTCACCTCGCTCATCTTCAAGCGTCAGTACGTGAACAACGATGCCTTCATCTTAGAAATGCCGCCCTATCGTTTTCCAACAGTGCGTCAAATGGTGCTGGCGGGTTGGCAAGAAGTCAGACACTTTTTACATCGCGCCACACGATTCATCGTGATTGGCGTGGTGATGATTTGGGTGCTCACCAATTTTCCTCAAGGCGTTCAGCCCGGCAGTATTGATTCGTGGGCTGGGCAGTTGGGCAACTGGTTGCAGCCGATATTTCAGCCGATTGGCATCAACGCAGAGCTGACGATCGCGTTGTTGTTTGGTTTCATCGCCAAAGAAATTGTCATTGGTTCGTTGGCGGTCATTTACGGCCAAGAAGGTGCGGCTTTGGTGCACACCATCACACAGCACATCACATGGGTAGAGGCGTATAGCTTCATGCTGTTTGTGCTGATTTACACACCCTGTGTGTCGACGATTGCCACCATTCGCAAAGAAACAAAGTCGCTGAGTTTTACCGCGCTCACTGTGGTGTGGCCCTTGGTGGCTGCATGGGTTATTACGCTCGTTTTTTACAAAGTTGCCAGCTGGGTCGTTGGCTGATGTTGAGCATCGGCTAATCGCTGCGATGGCCGTGAGGGCCGTTTAGGCCTGCGCGTTTGAGAAGCGCACGGTGAAGCGAGCGCCTGGTGCCGGCTTGCCGGGGAACGCATCTTCTAACGACACCACGGCTGCGTGCTGGTGTGCAATTTCCATCACGATAGGCAGGCCCAGACCAGATCCGTCAGCCTCAGTGCCCAAGGCGCGGTAGAAAGGTTGAAAAACCAAGTCGCGCTCAGCTTCTGGAATGCCGGGGCCTGAATCTTCGACCTGCAGTACCACCACTTTGCCAAATTTGTCGGCCAGCAGACGCACGGTAATCACGCCCGGCGTCTCTTCGGTTGAAGGTGTGTAGTTGATGGCGTTGTCGACGAGGTTACGCACCATTTCTTTGAGCAGCGTGGGGCTGCCCATCACACGCACGCCGGTGGTGCCAGACTCCACGCCTTCATAGCCCAGGTCAATGTACTTGTCCATCGCGCGCGGCAAAGAGTCTTGAATCACATCGCTGACCAAGCTGACCAAATCGCAGGGGCTGCGTGCAATGTGCGTGCTGCCGCTTTCGGCGCGTGCCAGCGACAAGAGCTGGTTCACCGTGTGTGTGGCGCGAATGCTGGCGCGGCCAATCAGTTTGAGCGATTGTTTGAGTTCGTCTGCGCTAGAGTCCGCACGTTGTGCCAAATCGGCCTGCATGCGCAAACCCGCGAGTGGCGTCTTCAGCTGGTGCGCCGCGTCGGCTAAAAAGCGTTTTTGTGCGGCAATGGATTCCTTGAGTCGCGTGAGCAAATCGTTGATGGAGGCCACGAGGGGTGCCACTTCTTGCGGTACGGCAGATTCATCCAGAGGGCTCAGGTCGTCAGGCTTGCGTAGACGGATGCGTTCTTCCAGTTTGTTGAGTGGGCGAATGCCACGTGCCAGAGCCAACCACACCAACAGCACGGCGAGGGGCAAGATAACGAACTGCGGCAACATGACGCCTTTGATAATTTCAGTGGCCAGCACGGAGCGCTTTTCTAGCGTTTCGCCCACTTGTACCAGCACTGGTTTGGCGCCTGGCACGTCCACGCGTACCCAGGTGTAAGCCACGCGCACATCCGCACCGCGCATGTCGTCGTCACGAATGCGCACTTCGCCCGGCAGGGGCTTTTCCTCGTCGGGCGGTAGTGGAAAGTCACGCTCACCACTCACAAATTCACCCCGCGCGCCCAGCACTTGGTAGTAAATCAAGTCCGCCTCGTCAGCGCGCAAAATTTCGCGAGCAGGCAGCGGCAGGTTGAAATACATGCGCGTTTGGTCGCTCTTGACAAGCTGTGCGAGAGCTTGGACGTTGTATTCCAAGCCGCGGTCAAACGGGCGACCTGCAATGTTTTGCGCCACCAGCCACGTCAGCGCCAAGCTGACAGGCCAAAGCAGAAGCAGCGGCGTGAGCATCCAATCCAAAATCTCGCCAAACAGCGAGTGTTGCTCGCGCCTAAACAGCTTTGCCATGCAGGTGTAGGGTGTGTTTAGCCCGGGATTTTTTCGAGGCAGTAACCCAAACCACGCACGGTGGCGATGCGGATGGGGCCTTTTTCAATCTTCTTGCGCAGGCGGTGGATGTACACCTCAATCGCGTTGTTACTCACCTCTTCGCCCCACTCGCACAAGCGCTCGACCAACTGGTCTTTGCTGACCAAGCGACCGCTGCGTTGCAATAACACTTCGAGTAAACCGAGTTCACGTGCAGACAGCTCAACCATCTTGCCGTCGATGGTGGCCACACGACCGGTTTGGTCGTAAACCAGTGGGCCGTGTTTGATGGATGACGAGGTGCCGCCCATGCCGCGACGTGTGAGGGCGCGCACGCGCGCTTCCAGTTCTTGCAAGCTGAAGGGCTTGGCCATGTAGTCGTCAGCGCCGTAGTCCAAACCTTTGACGCGTTCTTCCACGCCATCGGCTGCGGTGAGGATGAGCACGGGAATGGATGAGCCACGAGAGCGCAAACGTTTGAGCACTTCGAGGCCATGCATTTTGGGTAGTCCCAAATCCAAGATAAGCAAGTCAAACTCATCGGTGGTCATCAAGGCCGCGTCGGCTTCGGTGCCGCTGGCCACATGGTCAGCCGCAGCGCCAGACGCACGCAAGGTGCGCAACAGGCCGTCGGCCAAGACCAAGTCGTCTTCTGCAATCAGGATGCGCATGTTTTTGTCTCCAGCTTTGTTCGAGTTTTTAGAGGTGTCAGGTTGGAGATTCTAGGCTGGTGTAGCCGCCGGAATAGGCTTCCAGACCTAGGCTAACTACCGTGGCGACGTCCACGCCCACCTCTTGTTTGAATTCGGCCTCGGTCTGCGCCACCGCCTGCTCAAAGGCCTGCAGCCAAGCCAAGCCCGTTTCGGTGAACACGATGCGCCGTGCGCGGGCGTCTTGTGGATCGGGGGTACGCTGCACCAAGCCCCACGCTTCGCATTGGGTGACGAGGTCGCCCATGGCTTGCTTGGTCATGCCAGCACTGGCGGCCAAGTCGATCAGGCGCGAGCCCTCAAGGCTCAAGTGGCGCGTGATGTGGATGTGCGCAGCGCTCACCTGTGCGCGGGCTGCGAGGTTAGACAAGGCCAGCGGCACGTCCTCGTTGTGCGCCATCAGGTGCAACACGCGTGCGTCAAAGCGCCGCATGGCATGGCCCAGCAAGCGGCCAAGGTGGATTTGCCGCCAGTCTTGCTGGGTGGAAAACATCGGTGAAGAAGCCATTTGCAGATAGTAAGGCAAACTGACCAAAAAAAGTCTTTGCAAGTTTTAACTTTGCGGTAAAGTACTGGTCAAGCATCCAGCTGTTGATAAAAGCAGTGGCTGGACATTCTCGGTAAGCCCTTGATTTCACGGAGATTTCTCATGAACAACAAACCCATCGTCGCTGACAGCGAAAAAGCCAAAGCCCTCCAAGCCGCCTTGGCACAAATCGAAAAACAATTCGGCAAGGGCACCATCATGCGCTTGGGCGAAGGCGAAGTGATTGACGACATCCAAGTCGTGTCCACCGGCTCTTTGGGCTTGGATATCGCCTTGGGTGTGGGCGGTTTGCCCCGTGGCCGCGTGATCGAGATTTACGGCCCAGAGTCTTCAGGCAAAACCACGCTCACCTTGCAAGTCATCGCCGAGATGCAAAAGCAAGGTGGCACCTGCGCCTTCGTGGATGCAGAGCACGCTTTGGATTCCCAATACGCCCAAAAGCTCGGCGTGAACTTGCAAGACTTGCTCATCAGCCAGCCCGACACCGGCGAACAAGCCCTCGAAGTGGTCGACAGCTTGGTGCGTTCCGGCGCGGTGGATTTGGTGGTGGTCGACTCTGTGGCTGCCCTCACACCCAAGGCCGAGCTCGAAGGCGACATGGGAGATTCATTGCCAGGCTTGCAAGCCCGTTTGATGAGCCAAGCCCTGCGCAAGTTGACGGCTTCCATTAAGAAGACCAATTGCACAGTCATCTTCATTAACCAAATCCGCATGAAGATTGGCGTGATGTTTGGTTCACCCGAAACCACCACTGGCGGTAACGCGCTCAAGTTCTACGCCTCTGTGCGTTTGGACATTCGTCGCACCGGCACCATCAAGCGTGGCGACGAAGCGGTGGGTAACGAAACCAAAGTCAAAGTGGTGAAAAACAAAGTGGCGCCTCCGTTCAAGACGGC
>CANFKQ010000061.1 GCA_947447405.1 Comamonadaceae bacterium
CGCTTCATGCCGTGGCGGGCCATGTAGTCCATGCTGCCGTGGAAATTTTGCGACAACCAATGCTGCAAATGCGGCTCGGCCGACGACAAATCCAAAGGGGCTACTGCAATTTGAGAAAATCCCAGTGATTGCCCTAAAGCTTGAATTTGCGTGAGCAACAATTGGTAATTGATAGACAACGGACACCTTTGAATATTTTGCCCATTGTAAAAACTCTGGTTTGGCCCGATGAAGCCGCCACCGCCGCGTTTGCCACGCAGCTGGCAGCCGCATTGACACGTGTCAACTTGAACGCTTGCATCGCCTTGCACGGCGATTTGGGTGCGGGTAAAACAACGTTTGTACGTCACCTGCTCCATGCCCTGGGCGTGACGGGCCGCATCAAAAGCCCTACCTATGCCGTGGTCGAACCCTACACGGTAGCCGCTGGCGAGGTGTGGCACTTTGACTTTTACCGCTTCAGCGACCCACGCGAGTGGGAAGACGCAGGTTTTCGTGACATCTTTGCCAGCGCAGGCTTAAAGCTGTGCGAATGGCCACAAAACGCGGCGGGCGTGATGCCCATACCCGACCTTGAATTCAACATCCAAGTGGATGAGGACGAGCAACGCCAAGTGCGCATAAACGCACTCACCCCTCGTGGACAGGAGCTGCTGGCATGACGCAGCACAACGGTGATCAGGACGATCACAGCAATCACGGGATCAAGCGCCGCCGCCTCCTTCAAGGCGGCTCACTCGCGTTGCTGCTGGGCAGCGCCGACATTGCCTGGGGTGCCAGCATCGTGGCGGTGCGCGTGTGGCCCGCAGCAGCCTACACACGCGTGACGATTGAAAGCGACACGGCGCTAAAGACTGTGCCCATTTTCGTAGCCAACCCGCCGCGTTTGGCCGTGGACATTGAGGGCATTGAGCTCAACCCCGCGCTCAAAGAGCTGGTGGGCAAAGTACGCTCGGATGATCCCTACATCACAGGCGTCCGCGTGGGCCAATACGCCAACAAAACCGTGCGTTTGGTGCTGGACTTGCGCCGAATGGTCCAACCTCAAGTGTTCAACTTGCAGCCGGTGAAAACGGGTAACACACAGTACCAGCATCGCTTGGTGCTCGACCTCTACCCCTCTGAAGTAGCAGATCCGCTCGAAGCCTTGATTGTCGACAAACTCAAAGGTGGCACCACGTACAACTCACCGTCGATGACAGGCACGCCTGTTCCCCCTCCAGCTTCTAAGCTGGGTACACGTGCAGACCCAGTGGGCGATTTGATGGCCAAGCCAAACGCAACACCTGAGATGCACTTGCCCACTGCATCAACAGCTTCTGCCCCTATCACCACAGCCGCATCGGTGAGCCAACACCAAGACGCTGAGCGTTACATCATCGTGGCCTTAGATCCCGGCCATGGCGGTGAAGACCCAGGCGCTTCAGGCCCAAGCGGCACACGCGAAAAAGATGTGGTGCTAAAAATTGCGCACCGCTTGCGTGACCGCATCAACAACACCGTGATCAAAAGCAAGCACGGCGATTTGCCCATGCGGGCCTACCTGACGCGTGACGCCGACTACTTTGTACCGCTGCAACAACGTGTGGAAAAAGCCAGGCGCGTTCAGGCCGATTTGTTTGTCAGCCTCCATGCGGACGCGTTTCAAACCCCCGAAGCCAAAGGCGCGAGTGTGTTTGCACTAAGCGACGGTGCAGCTTCTAGCGCCGCCGCGAAGTGGATGGCCAAGCAAGAAAACCGCGCTGATTTGATTGGTGGTCTTAACATCAAAACCCAAGATGCCGCCTTGCAACGTGCCCTGCTTGACATGAGCACCACCGCGCAAATCAAAGACAGCCTCAAGCTGGGCAGCGCGATGCTTGGGCAAATCAAACACATCGGCAAACTTCACAAAGGCCGTGTGGAGCAAGCAGGCTTTGCCGTGTTGAAAGCGCCCGACATTCCGAGCGTATTGGTGGAAACCGCCTTCATCAGCAACCCTGAAGAAGAACGGCGCTTGGTCAGCCCGCAATACCAAAACGACTTGGCCGATGCGCTGATGAAGGGCATTGAACGATATTTCTCACGCAACCCGCCGCTGGCCAAAACCCGTAACACCTAAAGCCATGACTGACACGCCTACACAGCCACGTAACCCCTTGCATGGCAAAACCCTAGAAGCCCTCGTCACCGAGCTGGCTGATTTTTACAGCTGGGAAGGCCTGGGCGAGCGCATCAATATCCGATGCTTCACGCACGACCCCAGCGTTGGTTCAAGCCTGAAATTTTTGCGTAAAACACCTTGGGCGCGCGAGAAGGTAGAGAGTTTGTATTTGTTCATGCTGCGCGACATGCGCCGCGCTGAGCAAGGGTTTTAAAGCCCGTGCTCGCCTTGGCTTAAATACTGACTTCGATTGCCGCGTTATTGCGCAGCAGGAGCCTCGACACTGGCTTGTGATGTACGCGATGCTTTCCACGAGCCATAAATGGCCAAAGCACCAGGAATAAAAATCATCGCCCAAATAATTTTGTCTAAATGGGTTTTGACCCAAGCGATGTTGCCAAAGAAGTAACCCGCAGTGACGATGCCGCCCACCCACAAAGCACCGCCCGTGACGTCAAAAAAAGTGAATTTTCGGCGCGTCATCTGCGCCACACCCGCCACAAATGGGGCAAAGGTACGCACAAAGGGCATGAATCGCGCAGCGATCAAGGTCACACCACCGTAGCGCTCGTAAAACGCATGTGCTTGATCAAAGGCGCGGCGATTGAAAAACTTGGAGTCTTCCCAAGCAAACACCTTGGGGCCAAAGAAACGGCCCATGGTGTAGTTGGTTTGATTGCCTGCCACCGCTGCGCTCAGCAGCAAAGCCACGGACAGACCGTAGTCCATCAAACCCACGCCACACATGGCGCCCACCACAAACAGCAGCGAGTCACCTGGCAAGAACGGCATCACCACCAAGCCAGTCTCCACAAAAATGATGAGAAAGAGCAAGGCATAGACCCATGTGCCGTTGTTCGTCACGAAGGTCTCTAAGTGGCGGTCAACGTGGAGGATGAAGTCAATCAAGAAAGTAATAAGTTCCATAGCGAACATTATCCCTGCCTCTAAAATGAGCCTGTGCACCCAGCTACCCAACCCCCACGCGTCATCCGCGAACTCCCCGATGAACTGATCAGCCAAATCGCCGCAGGCGAGGTAGTCGAACGTCCGGCCTCCGTCGTGCGCGAGCTGGTGGACAACGCTCTCGACGCGGGCGCCACGCAAATCACCCTGCGCTTACTGGCCGGTGGTGTGCGCCTCATCAGCGTTGAAGACAACGGGGTGGGCATTCCCGCCAACGAGTTACCTGTGGCCCTAAAGCGCCATGCGACCAGCAAAATCAACAGTCTGACCGAGCTTGAATCGGTCGGCACCATGGGTTTTCGTGGTGAGGCATTGGCTGCGATTCAATCCGTGTCGGAGCTGTCGGTGTTGTCACGTACCGCCTCGCAAGACAACGCGATGCTGCTGGATGGCCGCAGCGGCGAACTGCAACCCGCCGCCCGAGCCCAAGGCACGACAGTGGAAGTCAAAGAGCTGTTCTACAGCACACCCGCACGCCGCAAATTTTTAAAGACGGATAACACCGAGCTGGCCCACTGCGTGGAAGCCGTACGTCGCCACGCACTCACCCGCCCCGAGGTGGGTCTTGCCATTTGGCACGAGGGGAAGTTAGTAGAGCAGTGGCGGGCGCAAACAATTGATGCGGCATCGGACGAAGACTTGAATGTGCAATACCAACGCGCCCTCGACCGGCGATTGGCCGATGTGTTGGGCGATGACTTTTTAGAAAACTCAGTCGCGGTGCATTACCAATTAGGTAATGTCACCGTGGTAGGTCGTGCGGGCATTCCAGACGCCGCCCGCTCACGCGCCGACCACCAGTTTGCCTATGTGAATGGTCGCTATGTGCGCGACAAAGTCATCACACACGCTGCGCGCAGCGCTTATGAAGATGTGCTGCACGGCCACCGTCAACCTATCTATGCACTGTATGTTGAGATTGACCCCACGCGTGTAGACGTCAACGTACACCCCACCAAGATTGAAGTGCGTTTTCGTGACGGCCGCGAGGTTCACCAGGCAGTACGCCACGCCGTAGAAAACGCCTTGGCTGTACCACGCGCCAACATGCTGATGGCTAATGCGCTGCAAAACCATGAACTGCCGATGGTGGGCACATCGTCATCGCCCGCTTGGCCCAACGCGAATTGGCAACAAGCGCCCATGCCTTTGGCTGGCACACGCGTTTCCGATTTGAACGCGCTGTGGCAACCCACACCGCGCACCAGCTTGCCCGCAGAAGAGCAGCTGGCGCAAAGCTTCGCCCCCAGTGCTTTCAGCGCGGCCAACACACCCGCCCACTCACGGCAAGAAGTCGCACTCGAAACTTGGCCTTTGGGCAAAGCCATTGCACAGCTGCACGGCGTGTACATCTTGGCTGAGAACGCCCAAGGTTTGGTGCTGGTCGATATGCATGCTGCACACGAACGCATCGTGTATGAGCAGCTCAAAACACAAATTGATACGCAGCGCATCAGCAGCCAACCGTTGTTGATTCCCGCCACCTTCCCCGCCACCGCGCAAGAGGTGGCCACTGCCGAGGCCTGTGCCGAAGCACTGCAAGAACTCGGCTTGGAAATCTCCACGCTCTCCAGCAAAACACTCGCTGTGCGTGCCGTGCCCAGCACCTTGGCACAAGGCGATGCTGTGGCACTGGCGCGAAGCGTATTGGCCGAGTTGAGCCAACACGAGGCCAGCACTGTGGTGCAACGCGCACGCAACGAACTACTGGCGACCATGGCCTGTCACGGTGCGGTGCGTGCCAACCGCAAACTCACGCTCGATGAGATGAATGGGTTGTTGCGTCAAATGGAAGTCACCGAGCGCTCAGACCAATGCAACCACGGACGTCCCACGTGGCGGCAACTGTCCATGCGGGAACTCGACGCGCTGTTTTTGCGCGGTCGTTGATGTCGCCCACGGTCATCATTGTTTTGTTGTCGATACTCTTGGGCATTCAGCCCATGGCTACCGATTTGTATTTGCCTGCCCTGCCCGCCATCAAGGCGGAGTTTGGCGCGGAGCTCTCGCAGGCACAACTCACGCTCAGTGCCTTGCTCTTGGCCTTTGGTATTTCACAAATGGTGTGGGGCCCGTTGTCAGACCGTTTCGGGCGCCGACCTATTTTGTTGTGTGGTTTGGCCACGTTCACCTTGGCTGGCTTAGGGTGCGTGTTGGCCAGCAGCATGCAAGAGCTCATCGTGTGGCGAGCGCTGCAAGGCGCTGCCATGGGTGCGGTGGTGATGTGTGCACGCGCCATCGTGCGCGACCTGTACACACCTGAAACGGGTGCGGGTGTGATGTCCAAGGCATTGACAGGCTTGGGCTTATTGGCGTGTGTCAGCGGACCTTTAGGCGGTTTGCTGACGGACCTGTTCAGCTGGCATGCCGCATTGAGTTTGGTCATGGGCTTTGGAGCCATTGCACTTGCTTTAGTCGCGTGGAAGTTCAAAGAAACTGTGCAGCGCAAAAACCCACATGCGCTGCAAGTCAAGGTGTTGGCGAAGACGTGGTGGCACATTGTGCGTCACCCTACGTTTGTGGCATTCACCTGTGTGTCGGTGGGGTCTTACGGCGGGCTCTTTACCTTCTTGGCATCATCCTCATTTGTCTTCATCAACTTACTGGGCTTGGCGCGTTGGCAATATGGCTTGCTGTTGTTCTCAATGGCTTTCACGTATTTGCTAGGCACGGTTTTATGTCGCCGTTTGCTGGCACGTTTTGGAGTTGTACAGACTGTGGCGATCGGCGGCGTATTCAGCTTGGTCGGGGGCTGCTGGATGGCACTCAATGCATGGCTGGGTGGACAAACGATGGTGAGCCTGATGGGGCCGTTTTATTTGTTTGTATTAGCGCACGGCGTACATCAACCGTGCGGTCAAAGCGGCGCAGTAGGCCCCTTCCCCAAAGCGGCGGGGGCAGCTTCTGCCTTGGGCGGTTTCTTGATGATGGTGGCCGCCTTTGCTACCGGCTTGTGGCTGGGTGCAGCCAAGGATGGCTCCGCCATGCCTATGGCACAAAGCATTGCGTTTTGGTCGGTCATCACGGCACTCTCGGCTTGGCTGCTCGTGTTACGCCGTGGAGGGCCACGTGTCTAACGCATCGCAACCAGCACAAGGTTGGACTGTGGATGCCATCGCCCTCGTTGGCCCCACGGCAAGTGGCAAAACTGCAACGGCTTTAGCCATAGCACAAGCATGGCCCGTTGAAATCATCAGCATCGACTCCGCCTTGGTGTATCGCGGTATGGACATTGGCACAGCGAAACCCAATGCCGACGAACTGGCACAAGTGCCGCACCACCTAATTGACATTCGCGACCCACTGCAAGCTTACAGTGCGGCCGAATTTGCACGCGATGCCACCCGCTTGATGGCCGATATCCGCGCACGCGGCAAGCTGCCACTGCTGGTAGGCGGCACCATGCTTTATCTCAAGGCTTTGCGTGACGGCATTGACGACTTACCCAGCGCGCAGCCAGAACTGCGCGCTGAGATTGAACAACAAGCCCTCGCCAAGGGCTGGCCTGCCATGCACACCGAATTGGCAAAAGTCGATGCCATCACTGCGGCACGCTTGGCACCTAACGATGCGCAACGCATCTCACGTGCACTTGAGGTCTGGCGTGTGAGTGGCAAGGCATTGTCGCAATGGTTTGCAGAAGGAGAAGCCACACGTGCCACTCAGCCTGAATTGAACATGCCTCTTTTGTCGCTAGAGCCGCTTGACCGTGCATGGCTTCATGCGCGCATCGCGCTGCGCTTTGACCTGATGTTGACGGGGGGCTTTTTGGCTGAGATGCAAACGCTAAGGGCGCGAGGTGACTTACACATCGATTTACCCAGCATTCGTTGCGTGGGCTATCGCCAAGCGTGGGAGCTGCTTGACCGTGCACAGACCATGGGTGCGTCGCCTGAAAGCATCTTGCCTCTGCTGCACGAACTGGGCGTGGCCGCAACCCGCCAGTTGGCCAAACGCCAACTCACTTGGCTGCGTGGCATGGATAAGCGCATCTTGATTCCTTGTGATGCGACTGATGCCTTGGCGCAAACGCTGGCAGCTGTGACGCGTTTTACTGCAACGGCTCTTTGAGCACGTCAGGCAGTGGCAAGGGCATGACGGCAATGCCCTCATCGATCAACTCTTCGGTTTCTTCAGGTGTGGCATGGCCGCGAATGTTGCGCGCCTCAGCTTCACCGTAGTGCATCTTGCGTGCTTCTTCGGGGAAGCGGTTGCCCACATCTTCGGTGTTGGCCACCACACGACGCACCATGTTGAGCAAAGCGGCTTGTAACTGTGCAGGCTCTAAGGTGGCCACCTCTTGCAGGCTAGGTAACGTAGGTGCGGTAGGCCTAGATGCAGAGGCACTCTCAGCGTGATGGGCGGAGGTGGCTGCTTGATCGGCTTTAGGGGGTTGATGAGCTGCCGTATCTACAGAATTGCCTGCGGCATGAGCGGCTTCATGACCCGTGATGTCACGCTCACCACGAGTGGTGTGCAAGTTCAAACGCGGCGCGCTGAGTTTTTTGGCCACACTTGCATCACCGCACATCGGGCACGTCAGCAAACCACGCGTGAGCTGACT
Organism: Comamonadaceae bacterium; assembly: GCA_947447405.1. GTDB lineage: Bacteria > Pseudomonadota > Gammaproteobacteria > Burkholderiales > Burkholderiaceae_C > Limnohabitans. The sequence continues at coordinate 7,674 of CANFKQ010000061.1, forward strand.
TTGGAAATCGTCTTCTGAACCAAACCAGCCTTCAAACACATGTTGTTGGCCGCATTGCAGGTCTAAAACTTTCACACGCGCGTCCAGTTCAAAGGCCAAGCGCCACTGAGGTGATTTTGCAACCAGAGCAAACCCGTCAAGGTTTTGGCATCGGTCAGCAGCCCATCTCGTGACCATGCCAACAGATCGTCCATGCTGGCATCAAACACATCGAGAAACTCCCCTTCGTCCAACTGGCGCTCACCTTGTGTGAGGCTACGCGCAAACCAAATGTCGATGAACTCTGTGGAGTAGCTGATGACAGGGTGCAACACGCCGGCATGTGCCCACTCTGTGGCGCGGTAGCCTGTTTCTTCCAAGAGCTCGCGTTGGGCACACATCAAACGGTCTTCACCGGGGTCGAGCTTGCCCGCAGGGAACTCGATCATCACTTGTTGCACAGGGTAGCGGTATTGGCGCTCCATCACCAAACGGCCATCGTCACGCATGGCGATGATCATCACAGCGCCTGGATGAATGACAAATTCACGCGTGGCGGTGTTGCCACTGGGCAAACGCACAGTGTCACGAAAGGCATGCAAAAAGTGACCTTTGAGCAGCTCGACATGGTCGACGGTGTGTTCGATCAAGTGGTCGTCAGATTGAGGTTGTTTCATTGTCATCATGAAAAAAGCCAGCTCAAGAGCTGGCTTCGTTGAAGCATTTGTACCTTAAGTACCCAAGGTCGAAATGATGGCGCGAGCGCACAAAGTCATCAAGCCACCTGGCAACAAGCCCAGCACTAGCAACAACCCGCTGTTGATCAGCAAAACCACGCGAACGTCCTTGCCAGCAGACACAGTACTTGCTGTCAAAGGTGCGTCAAAGTACATGACCTTGACCACACGCAAGTAGTAGAAGGCAGCCAACAGGGACATCATCACGGCGTAGGTCGCCAAGGCAATGGCACCGGGTTGATCAGAGGCCACCAAGGCTTGCAACACCGACAACTTACCCGCAAAGCCAACCATGGGTGGCACGCCTGCGAGCGAAAACATGCACAGGGCCATGACGCCCGCATAGAGTGGGCTACGCTCATTCAAGCCTGCAAAGTCAGCAATTTCTTCGCTCTCAAAACCTTCGCGTGCCAACAACATGATGATGCCGAACACAGCCAAAGTGGTGAGCACGTACGTGACCACATAGAACATGGCAGAGCTGTAGGCATTGGCCGCAGCAGCGGAGTTGCCATTGACCACGCCCGAATACAGACCGATCAACACAAAACCCATTTGAGAAATTGTGGAGAACGCGATCATGCGCTTCATGTTGGTTTGTGCGATACCCGCCAAGTTACCGATCAGCAAAGAAGCAACTGACAACACCATCAACATTTGCTGCCAGTCGATGGCCAAAGGCATCAAACCTTCCACCAACAAACGCATAGTCATTGCAAATGCAGCCAACTTGTGTGCGCCACCGATCATCAGTGTCACCACAGTAGGTGCACCTTGGTAGACGTCAGGCACCCACATGTGGAAAGGCACTACACCAAACTTGAAGCCCAAGCCACACACCACGAACACCAAACCCAACACCAACACTTTGTGGTTGATTTGGCCGGATGACACGGCTTTGAACACGGTGCTGATGTCAAGTGAGCCTGTGGCGCCATAAAGCATAGACATACCATAGAGCAAGAAACCACTACCCAAAGCGCCGAGCACGAAGTACTTCATGGCGGCTTCAGAGGCGGTGGCGTTGTCGCGGCGCAAGGCCACCAGAGCGTAGCTAGACAATGCCAACAGTTCCACACCGAGATACAGCACGAGGAAGTTGTTGCCAGAAATCATGACGTACATGCCCAGCAAAGCGAACAAGCCTAAGGTGAACAACTCGCCACCGTACTTCAGCATGTCGCGGTCAACCGCATAGGGGCGACCATAGACCAAGGTCACAAACACGGCTAAGGTAGAAAAACACTTGAGCCAGTTGCCCATGGGGTCTGATACGACCATGTTGCCAAAGCTATAGACCGTCGTACCACTACTGGCATCGTGGGCTTGAAGCACAGCAACAACACCCATCGTCAACAACGAAAGCACATAAGTGGCGGTACGGCGAGGCGACTTGACGAACAAGTCGACCATCGCAATCACGATCGTCATCACGACCAACAACAGCTCGGGGTACAGGGCTGCTAAGTTGAATTTTTCAATCATTGGGTCTATCCCTCTTTATTGGGGCAACTTGGACAAGGCCACGTGCTTGAGCAACTCAGCCACGGAGACATCCATCACATCGGTGAATGGCTTGGGAAAGATACCCATGGCCAACACAGCAATTGCCAGCAAAGCCATCATGAAGAACTCACGCGCGTTGATGTCGGTCAGCTCTTTGACATGGTCATTGGCGACTGGACCGAGGTACACGCGCTTGATCATCCACAAGGTGTAAGCGGCACCAAAGATCAAGGCTGAAGCAGATGCAAAGCCAACCCAGAAGTTGTATTTGATAGCGCCCAAGATGACCATCCACTCGCCCACAAAACCTGCAGTACCTGGCAAGCCACAGTTGGCCATACCGAACAACAAGGCAAAGGCAGCGAACTTAGGCATGGTGTTGACCACACCGCCGTAGCTGGCAATTTCGCGCGAATGCATGCGGTCGTATAACACGCCAATGGACAAGAACATGGCGGCAGACACAAAGCCGTGGGCAATCATTTGCACCAAAGCTCCAGACACACCAATGTCGTTGAATATGAAGAAGCCCAAGGTCACGAAACCCATGTGCGCGACAGATGAGTAAGCCACCAATTTTTTCATGTCTTCTTGCACCATGGCCACCAAGCCCACGTAGACCACGGCCACGAGCGACAAAGCAATCATGAGCCATGCAAATTCGCGTGCTGCATCAGGGGCAATCGGTAATGAGAAGCGCAAGAAGCCATAAGCACCCAGCTTCAACATGATGGCAGCCAACACAGCCGAACCACCTGTAGGTGCTTCCACGTGCACGTCTGGCAGCCATGTGTGTACTGGCCACATCGGCACTTTCACAGCAAAGGCGGCAAAGAAGGCAAAGAACAACAAGGTTTGCGCATGCGCTGGCAATGGCAATTTGTACCAAGTCGCCAAATCAAAGCTGCCGCCTGATTGGGTATACAAGTAAATCAAGGCCACCAGCATCAACAAAGAACCAAGCAGGGTGTACAAAAAAAACTTAAACGCTGCATAGATCTTATTTGGACCACCCCAGATACCGATGATCAAGTACATCGGGATCAAGGTAGCTTCGAAGAACACGTAGAACAGCATGCCGTCAACTGCGCTGAATACGCCGATCATCAGGCCGCTCAAGATCAAGAACGCGCCCATGTATTGGTTAACGCGCTCGGTAATGACTTCCCAACCCGCGATCACAACAATCACAGTGATGAAAGCGGTCAACAACACGAACCACAAAGACAGACCATCTACACCCACGTGGTAGAACACGTTGAAGCGTTCAATCCACATCGACTTTTCAACAAATTGCAATGCTGCTGTGGTGGTGTCAAAACCGCTATACAGAGGCAGCGTCACAGCAACACTAACGATGGAACCAATCAATGCGATCCAACGCACAACCTTTGCATGTTCGTCACGCCCAAATGCTAGCAAGATGACACCAAACAGAATTGGCGTCCAAATGGCAAGGCTCAATAAACCCATTTTTTATTCTCCTTATTTGAGCCAGACGAACCACGTCATCAGCAAGAACACGCCCAAGATCATGACCAAGGCGTAGTGGTAAAGGTAGCCAGTTTGCAACTGACGTGTCAGCGAAGACACCCAACCCACCAACTTCCAAGAAGCGTTCACCACACCACCTTCGATGATGGCTTGGTCGCCGCCCTTCCACAAACCAATACCCAAAGCGCGAGCGCCACGAGCCAACACGTTTTCGTTGAACCAATCCAAGTAGTACTTGTTCTCAAACAAGACATAGATGGGGTGGCACACACGTTTGATCGCCGCAGGCACTGCTGGGTTGATCATGTACATGTAATAAGACGAAACTACGCCAGCCAAAGCCAACCAGAACGGCGCAGTGCTGAAGGCGTGCATCGCCATGGCCACAGCGCCGTGGTACTCGTGTGACAACTCGTGCATCACAGGGTGCTTGTCGGCATTGATGAAGATGGCATCGCTGAAGAATTCACCGAACAACAGTGGATCAATGGTGTAAAAACCTATCAGCACCGATGGAATCGCCAGCAGGATCAAAGGCACGGTCACCACCCATGGTGACTCGTGTGGGCTGTGGTCATGATGGTCGTCGTGACCATGATGGCCATCGTGGTGCGCGTCAGGATTTTGGTCGTAACGCTCTTCACCGTGGAACACGAGGAAGTACATGCGGAACGAGTAGAACGCCGTCACGAACACGCCAGCCAACACAGCGAAGTGAGCGAAGCCTGCACCAGGCAAGGTGCTTTCAGCAACGGCTTCGATGATGCTGTCTTTGGAATAGAAGCCAGAGAAGAACGGTGTACCGATCAAGGCCAATGAGCCCAACAACGACGTGATCCAAGTGATGGGCATGTACTTGCGCACGCCACCCATCCAACGGATGTCTTGGTTGTGGTGCATGCCCATGATGACAGAGCCGGCACCCAAGAACAACAAAGCTTTAAAGAACGCGTGCGTCATCAAGTGGAACACGGCCACTGAGTAGGCAGACGCACCCAAAGCCACGGTCATGTAACCGAGTTGCGACAAAGTGGAATAAGCCACAACGCGCTTGATATCGTTTTGAATCAAACCCAAGAAGCCCATGAACAAGGCTGTGATGGCACCGATCACCAAGATGAAGTTCAGCGCAGTGTCTGACAACTCAAAGAAAGGTGACATGCGAGTGACCATGAAGATACCGGCCGTCACCATGGTCGCTGCGTGAATCAACGCAGAGATAGGTGTTGGGCCTTCCATCGAGTCAGGCAACCACACGTGCAGTGGGAACTGAGCCGACTTGCCCATCGCACCGATGAACAAGCAGATACAGATCACCGTCACCAGCATCCAGTCGGTGCCGGGGAATGTGAGCGCGCCCAATTCAGCAGCCTTAGCAAATGCTTCGGTGTAGTTCAAAGTGCCGCCGTAAGCCGCGATCAAACCAATACCCAAGATGAAGCCGAAGTCACCCACACGATTGACCAAGAAGGCTTTCATGTTCGCGAAGATCGCAGTAGGTTTGTTGAACCAAAAACCAATCAACAGGTACGACACCAAGCCCACCGCTTCCCAACCGAAGAACAGTTGGAGCATGTTGTTGCTCATGACGATCATCAACATGGAGAATGTGAACAAAGAAATGTAAGAGAAGAAGCGGTTGTAGCCTTCGTCCTCTTCCATATAGCCAATGGTGTAGAG
>CANFKQ010000062.1 GCA_947447405.1 Comamonadaceae bacterium
ATGGCCCAGGCTTTGTCGGCCATCTCTTGGGTGAGCGACTCCATCATGTAAGAGCCGGCCCATGGGTCGATCACGTTGGTGATGTGGGTCTCTTCTTGAATGATGAGCTGTGTGTTGCGGGCGATACGCGACGAAAACTCGGTGGGCAACGCAATGGCTTCATCAAACGAGTTGGTGTGCAGCGACTGTGTGCCGCCAAACACTGCGGCCATCGCTTCAATGGTGGTCCGCACGACGTTGTTGTAGGGATCTTGCTCGGTGAGCGACCAACCAGAAGTTTGGCTGTGCGTGCGCAGCATCTTGCTCTTGGGGTTCTTGGCATCAAAGCCATTCATGATGCGGCACCACAGCAAGCGGGCGGCACGCATCTTGGCGATTTCTAAATAGAAGTTCATGCCCACCGCCCAGAAGAACGACAAGCGGCCAGCAAAAGCGTCCACGTCCAAACCCGAAGCAATGGCAGTCTTCACATACTCTTTGCCGTCGGCTAAGGTGAAGGCCAATTCCAAGGCTTGGTTGGCACCGGCTTCTTGCATGTGGTAACCCGAAATCGAGATCGAGTTGAACTTGGGCATGTGCTTGGCGGTGTAGCCAATGATGTCGCCAATGATTTTCATCGAAGGCTCTGGCGGGTAGATGTAGGTGTTGCGCACCATGAACTCTTTCAGAATGTCGTTCTGAATCGTTCCCGACAGCAACTCTTGGCTCACGCCCTGCTCTTCAGCAGCCACCACGTAGCCCGCCAACACAGGCAACACAGCGCCGTTCATAGTCATAGAGACCGACACTTTGTCCAATGGGATTTCGTTGAACAAAATTTTCATGTCTTCGACCGAGTCAATGGCCACACCAGCCTTGCCCACGTCGCCCGTCACACGGGGATGGTCAGAGTCGTAGCCACGGTGCGTGGCCAAGTCAAACGCCACCGACACGCCTTGACCACCTGCGGCCAAAGCCTTGCGATAAAACGCGTTGGATTCTTCCGCGGTAGAGAAGCCTGCGTATTGGCGAATCGTCCATGGGCGCACCGAATACATGGTGGCTTGAGGGCCACGCACGTACGGTTCAAAGCCTGGCAATGTGTTGGCGTAAGGGAGGTTTTGGGTGTCTTCGGCGGTGTACAACGGCTTGACACTGATACCGTCCAAAGTCTTCCAGTTCAGGGCGTTGACGTCGCCGCCGGGGGCAGACTTAGCAGCGGCTTTGGCCCATGCTTCTAAATTAGCAGCGTTGAATTCGGTCGGTTTTTGGCTCATGGCAAATCACTCGTGAAAGGGGTGTGCAGCGATCAATTAACCCTAAGCTTAGCCTAGGGTTTGACCCTTCACAGAATCATATCATTCATAATTATTGATTCAAAATCTTATATCAGCTTACAATTCAATCCCATGGCTGCCGTCACCCTCACCCCTCGTGCCCTGTATGAAGAAGTCGCAGAACTGCTGCGTCAGCGCATTTTTGCGGCTGAGTTAGAGCCCGGTAGCTGGATTGACGAGATGCGCCTGGCCGAGGAATACGGCATCAGCCGCACGCCCATGCGCGAAGCACTCAAAGTGCTGGCTGCCGAAGGCTTGGTGACCATGAAGGTGCGGCGCGGCGCGTATGTGACCGAGGTCAACGAAAAAGACCAGCGCGATGTGTACCACCTGCTCTCTTTACTTGAGTCAGACGCCGCAGGCGTGGTGGCTGCTGAGGCGACGGCCGAACAACTCCAAGACTTGCAAGCACTGCACACCGAGTTAACCAAGGCCGTGACTGACCGCGAAAAGTTTTTTGAAGTCAACGAACGCTTTCACATGCGCTTGCTGGAAATCGCCAACAACCGCTGGCGCGACCAAATGGTGGCGGACTTGCGTAAGGTGATGAAGCTCAACCGCCACAACTCCCTGTTCAAAAGTGGCCGCATAGAAGAGTCGCTCAAAGAGCACCAAGCCATCATGGATGCTTTGGTGGCGCGCAATGTTCCCTTAAGTGTGAAGCGCATGATCGAGCATTTTGCAAACGGCCTCGAAGCCGCAAGCTAAGTCGATGTGCTCAAGCTTTATTCAGTGTCTACCACTCGCTCGGCGGCACCAAGGGCCAAAGCTTCACGCGCGATTTTGAGCACCTCACGCGGCGGTAACGGCTTGAGCTTGTGGTTGCTCCAAGTCTGCCTCCATAAACGCGCACCGCGTTGACCATGGAACAAGCCCAACATGTGACGCGCAATCGGGTACCAAGGGCAGCCATCCTCAGCAAAGGCACGCTCCATGTAGGCAACCATCGCGTCCTCCACTGCTTCGCGGCTGAGAATGCCGTGGGGGTCGTTGTAAAACTCGGCGTCCCACGTGGTCATCAGCCACGGGCGGTAATAGGCTTCGCGACCCAACATCACGCCATCGACATGTTGTAAGTGCTCTGCCATTTGTGCGTTGGTGGTGATGCCGCCGTTGATGGCGATCACCAAGTTCGGGAAGTCTTTTTTCAGCTGGTAGCCCAGCTCGTAGCGCAGCGGCGGGATTTCACGGTTTTCTTTAGGGCTCAAACCATCGAGCCACGCATTGCGTGCATGGACGATGAACACCTTGCAGCCCGCATCGCTGACCGTACCCACAAAGTCACGCACAAAGTCGTAGCTCTCGATGCGGTCTATGCCAATACGGTGCTTCACCGTCACAGGAATGCTCACCACATCCATCATGGCTTTCACACCATCAGCCACGGTTTTGGGTTCGTTCATCAAACACGCACCAAACGCGCCGCGCTGCACTCGGTCAGACGGACAACCGCAGTTGAGGTTGATTTCGTTGTAGCCCCATTGCTCGCCCAGCTTAGCCCCGTGCGCCAAATCAGTCGCATCGCTGCCGCCCAGTTGCAGCGCCACAGGATGCTCTTCAACGTTGAAACGCAAATGCCGTTGCGTGTCGCCGTGGCGCAGCGCCCCCGTGGTGACCATCTCGGTGTAGAGCAAGGTGTTTCGGCTGAGCAGGCGATGGAAATAGCGACAGTGGCGATCGGTCCAATCCATCATGGGGGCAACTGATGTACGCCAAAGCGAGGCATGGGGAAAATTCATGACGCAATTATCCCGACTTCTTCAGTAGCCCCAATCCGAGGCATGACGTCACCGCCAACTTAGCTGGTAAGTGCTACACGCATGGCTTGCGTGGCGACCTCTTCAAGCCACCCCAAATCCATATGCTGGTGCGCTTCACAAATGAACCACGGCTCGCGGGAGTCGGGCTCGAGCATCACACCTCGCGCAATCAACTCCCAGGCAAACTTGCGATAGAGCTCGCTGTTGGTCACTCGCCAATCGCGGTAGTTGGTGGGCACGCTGGCGCTGAAGTGAATGCCAAACATCGCCGGTGGTCCGGCAAAGGCGTACTCGATACCAGCCACGGTGAACACACGGCCAAGCACCGCTTGAATTTGTTCACCTGCGTGGTTGATGGTTTGCTGCGCATTGGTCTCCGCCAAAATTTTCAACGTGGCGTGCGCGGCACTGAGTGCCACCAAATTGGCCGTGTACGTGCCGCCATGCACCACACCGCCAGGGTGTGAACCGACCACATCCATCACATGGGCTTTGCCACCAAACGCAGCCACAGGGTAGCCGTTGCCCATGGCTTTGGCGTAGGTGGTGAGGTCGGCATGGATGCCGTACAACTCTTGCGCCCCACCCTTGGCCACACGAAAGCCAGACTTCACTTCGTCAATGATGAGCACCGTGCCGTGCTGCGTGCACAGGTCACGCAGGCGTTGCAACCATTCTTGAGAGGCGGCCACGCTGCCCGCGTTGCCAATGATGGGCTCAATCACCACGCAGGCCAAGGTGTCACCTTGTGTGGCAAACAAATTTTCTAAAGCTTCAAAGTCGTTGTGGCTGATGATGCTCAGCAACTCACGACTGCGCTGAGGGATGCCACCGCCAAATGGAATGACTTTAGGTGCAACGTTGCTACCTGGATGCCAATGCTCGATGTCGGATTTCCACATCATCTCGTCGTACAAGCCGTGGAAAGATCCTTCCACAATCGCGACGCGATCGCGCTGGGTGTAACCGCGTGCGGTACGCACCGCGCCCATCACAGCCTCTGTGCCTGAGTTGGCAAAGCGCATCTTGTCGATATTGGGGCACATGGCTTTGATTTGCTTGACCACCGTGGTGTCGAGTTCGGTCGAGAAGCCGGAGAGCGTGCCGCGTTGTGTGATTTGCTCAATCACCGCGTTGTCGACGCGTTCATCACGGTAGCCCAAGATGATGGGGCCGTAGCCTAGACGAAAGTCGACATAGGTTTTGCCATCCACATCAGTGAGCGTGCAGCCTTTTGCACTGGCAATGAACACGGTGTCTTTTTCACCCCAATAGCGGTAGTTCTCAGCCACGCCTTGTGGCATGTGCAAATGGGCTTCAGCAAGTAAATGAGATTGGTTTGTCATGCGCGCAGCATGTGACCCACACGCTCTTCTAGAAGTTTCACCACATGCAGCTCTGCGGCTTCAGGGCCGTAGGTGGCCATGGCTTGCTGAAACAACTGTTGCGCCATACCGCCCATGGGCAAGTCGTAGCCTTGCGATTTGGCAATGCCATTGATAAGCCCCAAATCTTTGCAACACAAGGCCAACGAAAAACTCGGGTCGTAGTGACCCGCAAAGATGGACGGCACATCGTGCTCGGCCACCCAGCTGTTGCCCGCACTCGACTTGATGGCTTCCCACACGGTGTGCAGCGGAATGCCGGCTTTCGCACCCAGCATCAGACCTTCGCCAATTGCGGCTGCGCTGACGAACCACAGCAAGTTGGTAAGCAGCTTGATGGTGGCACCATTGCCAGGCTCGCCTACATGGAATATTTTTTCGCCAATGACATCCAAGATAGGTTTATGTTTTTCAAAGCAGTCTTTGTCACCACCCACAAAAATAGACAAGCGGCCAAGTGCCGCCATATCCACGGCGTTAGTGACGGGCGCTTCTAAAAATTCAACGCCTTTGGTTTTGGCCAAAGCCACTAACTCTTGCACCAACTCCACCGCGCTTGTAGAGGTGTCAATCACGGTGGCACCGGCTTTGGCATGGGCAAGCACGCCGTGCTCGCCCAGCATTACTTCGCGCACTTGCACGGGGCCTGGCAATGAAGCCATCACCACATCAGCGTGTGCAGCGCCTTCGGCCAAGCTGCCGACCCAAGTGGCACCCAAAGCCATCAAGTTCTCGGTCTTGGCGCGTGACACATCAAACACAGTGACGGGGTAACCCGCCTTCACGAGGTTGGCGGCCATGGGGTTGCCCATATTGCCAACACCAATGAAAAACAACTTTGGCTTTGCTGCGTTCATCATTTCACTTTCTTGAACTGCAAAAACAGTTGGTTCACATCCTTCGCTGACACGTATTCAAAACCATACGTGCCCATCAGCTCTTGTGCTTGGGCAAAGGTGTAGGTGCGGTAGTGCACAGTTTGGTCCATCACCTTGTGATCACCCTCCTTGAGGTAGTAGTGCTTGGTAAAGCCAATGTCGGTTGGATCAATTTTTTGCGAGTATTTCATCCCATTGGAAATGACCGTTTCGTAGTCGTGGTGCGGGCCTTGAATGCCCAACAACAAAGTACCTCCCAACGCGATGTGTTTGGCCAAATGCTCAAAGCCCAAATGGTTGGCCTGTTCATCGGCAATATGGCTGACCAAGAAAGGCTCTTTGTCGCCGTCAATCACAAAGTACCAGACGCCGCCATAGGAGAACGCCAATTCGTGCTTGTCATCCAACACCAACTCCGTGATGTTCTGCTGCGACAGAGACACTGTCGAAAATGGGGCTAAGCGCTTTTGCGCGATGGACAACATAGGCGCCGTCAAATCAATGCCTGTGATCGGCAGCTTGGGCTGGCGTTTGGCCAGCTCTTCCAAAATCAAACCGGTTCCGCATCCAATTTCTAAAACATTTCGCTGAGGCTGGTGGGCCACCAGACTGTCCACAATCTTTGCGTAATCGTAGTAACCCGAAGTCATGATGACATCGTAGTAACCCGCCATGTTGGTGTAATCGCCCATGAGCCTCCGGCACTTTCGCCATGATTGTTATTAATTTAAACACTCTAGCAAAATCAGATGACGGGTTATTACGTAAAACATTTGGCCCACAAAAAAGGCCGCAGATGCATCTGCGGCCTTTGAGTATTCAAACAAAACGCCAGACGCGTGATGTATCAACCCATGTGCAAGCCACCGTTCACAGCGAAGTCAGCACCCGTGGTGTAACCACCGTCTTCGCTCGCCATCCAAGCAATGATGGACGCGATTTCGGCAGGCTTGCCCAAACGCTTGACGGGCACAGTCGCCACGATCTTTTCCAACACGTCTGGACGGATGGCGTTGACCATGTCTGTCCCAATGTAGCCGGGTGACACGGTGTTGACCGTCACACCTTTGGTGGCCAACTCTTGAGCCAAAGCCATCGAGAAGCCGTGCATACCTGCCTTGGCAGCTGAGTAGTTGGTTTGACCCGCTTGGCCTTTTTCACCGTTCACCGACGAAATGTTGATGATGCGACCCCAGCCACGTTCGACCATATCTGGCACGACTTGCTTGGTCACGTTGAACATCGAATCGAGGTTGGTACTCATCACCGCGCTCCAGTCTTCACGTGTCATCTTCAAGAACATACGGTCTTTGGTGATACCTGCGTTGTTGACCAACACGTCGATCGGGCCGTGCTCGGCTTTGGCTTTGGTGAAAGCTTCAACCGTAGAGTCCCAATCACCGACGTTGCCGACGGACGCGTAGAAGGTATAACCCAAAGCTTTTTGCTCGTCCAACCACTTTACAAAGTCACGTGTAGGTCCGCAACCTGCGATGACTTTGAAGCCTTCTTTGTGAAGGCGTTGGCAAATGGCGGTTCCGATGCCGCCCATGCCACCTGTGACGTACGCTACTTTTTGGCTCATTTTTTGTCTCCTGATTTATGAGTTTTTAGTGAAAGAAATTTGAAATTGAGTGAGGTTCGAATCAACGTTCCAATGCCAAGGACACGCCCATGCCGCCACCGATACACAGGGCAGCCAATCCCTTCTTGGCATTGGTGCGTTGCATTTCGTGCAGCAAGGTCACCAAAATGCGGCAGCCTGATGCGCCGATGGGGTGACCAATGGCAATTGCGCCACCGTTGACGTTGACTTTGGCTGGGTCGATGTCCAGCGCTTGGTTCACAGCGCAAGCTTGTGCAGCAAAGGCTTCGTTGAGTTCGAACAAGTCCACGTCTGATGCTTTCCAACCAGCGCGTGCCAACGCTTTTTGTGATGCAGACACAGGACCCATGCCCATCAACGCGGGGTCCAAACCGCTGGTGCCAAATGCGGCAATGCGGGCCAAAGGTGTGAGGCCCAAGGCTGCTGCTTTCTTAGCCGTCATCACCACCACAGCGGCTGCGCCATCGTTGATGCCAGATGCATTACCGGCCGTCACCGAACCCGCTTTGTCGAACGCAGGGCGCAAGCCTGCTAAGGCTTCCGACGTGGTTTTCTTGTTGATGTATTCGTCGGCATTGAACACCACAGGGTCACCCTTGCGCTGAGGGATGTTGACCGACACGATTTCGTCTTTGAACTTGCCTGCGTCTTGTGCCGCCGTTGCTTTTTGTTGGCTAGCCAACGCCAATGCATCTTGCATGTCGCGGGTAATACCGTGGGCCTTGGCCACGTTCTCAGCGGTGATGCCCATGTGGTACTGGTTGTACACGTCCCACAGGCCGTCGACGATCATGGTATCGATCATGTTCCAGTTGCCCATGCGTTGACCGTCACGTGAACCCAGCAGCACATGGCCAGAAGCGCTCATGTTTTCTTGACCACCCGCCACCACGATCTCGCTGTCGCCATAAGCTACAGCTTGCGCAGCCAACATAACAGCCTTGAGGCCAGAGCCGCACACCGCGTTGATGGTCAAAGCAGGCACTGCATTCGGGATGCCCGACTTCATCAAGGCTTGACGCGCAGGGTTTTGGCCTGCACCTGCCGCGAGCACTTGGCCCATGATGACTTCGCCTACCAGCGAGGGGTCGACTTTGGCGCGTGCCAAAGCTTCACGAATGACGATAGAACCCAGCTCAGTCGCTGCAATTTTGGCGAGTGAACCACCAAACTTGCCCACTGCGGTGCGTGCTGCTGAAACGATGACGATGTCTTCCATTTTTTGTCTCCCAAAAAAATCTACAAAATAAAAAAATCAGTTGCTAGAACGTTCTTTGACGTAGCGGCCAGGTGCCGCTTCAATTGCTTTGTGCTTGCCTCGGCCATAAGCTTTAGGCGCTGCAATTTGTTTGCCTGCGTGTGTTTTGAGCCATGCCGACCAGTCGGTCCACCAGCTGCCGGCATGTTCTTTGGCTTTGCCAATCCATTGCTCAGCATCTTTGGGGAAGCTGGTTTCGCTGCCCGTCCAGTAGCAGCGCTTGTTCGCTGCGGGTGGGTTGATCACGCCAGCAATGTGGCCTGATGCGCCCATGACGAAACGCTTCTTACCGGGGAACACTTGCGTGCTGGCATACGCACCACCAATCGGTACGATGTGGTCTTCACGCGAGCCATAGATGTACATGGGCATGTCCACTTTGCGCAAATCAATTTGCTCGCCGCACACGGTTGCTTTACCTGACTTGATCAGGTTGTTCTCAAAGTAGGTGTTGCGCAAGTACCAGGCATACATGGGGCCGGGCAAGTTGGTGGAATCGCTGTTCCAGTAAAGCAAGTCAAACGGCGGCGGTGTTTCGCCCTTGAGGTAGTTGCCCACCACGTAGTTCCATACCAAATCATTGGGACGCAAGAAGCTGAAGGTCGACGCCATGTCTTTGCCCTTCATCAATCCACCTTCGGCAAACTGACCTTCACGGAATTTCACAAAAGCCTCGTCGATGAACACATCCAAGATGCCGGTGTCAGTGAAGTCAATCAAGGTGGTCAGCAAAGTAGCGCTGGCCACTGGCTTTTCACCACGCGCCGCCAACACGGCCAATGCGTTGGAGAGGATGGTTCCGCCCACGCAGAAACCCAAAGCGTTGATTTGCTTAGCGCCGCCAATTTCTTGCACCACCTTGATGGCTTGAATAGCTACGTCTTCCACATAGTTGTCCCATGTGGTGTGGCGCATGCTCTCGTCGGGGTTGCGCCAGCTCACCACAAAGGTGCGGTGGCCTTGGGCCACCGCATAACGGATGAACGAGTTTTCTGGCTGCAAGTCCAAGATGTAGAACTTGTTGATGCAAGGTGGGATGAACAAGAAAGGACGCTCGTACACCTTGGCGGTGAGTGGCTTGTATTCGAGCAGTTGGAAGAACTCGTTTTCAAACACCACTTTGCCTTCGGTGGTAGCCACGTTTTTGCCCACCTCAAACAAGCTCTCGTCGGTCATCGACACATGGCCTTGCTGCAAGTCGTGCAAAAGGTTTTGGATACCTTTGGAAATACTCTCGCCTTTGGTGTCAATCGCTTTTTGTTGCGCTTCGGCGTTCAGTGCCAAGTAGTTGCTAGGTGCTGCAGCAGCGGCCCATTGCTCAACCGCAAATTGAATGCGTGCTTTGGTTTTGGCGTCTGTCTCAGCGGCGTCGGTGAGCGCCATCATCGTGCGGGTGTTAAGCAAATATGATGCGGCGGTGAACGCGGCCATGGGGTTTTGCGCCCATGCTTCGCCTTTGAAACGGCGGTCTTTCACTTCAGGGTTACCGTGCAGGCTTTGGTTCCAAAGTGCAGTGGCTTCTTCGATGTACTTTTTTTGCAGCGATTCGAGCTTGTCGGGTGCAAAGCTCAGTGAAGGTGTTTTGGCATCCCCTCCACCGATTGTTTGAAATGAGGCCAAGGCTTTGAGCCAGCTATCCCCTAGGCTCTTGAGGGCCGCATTCTGATCCATCACTAACTCCTATACAGTCGCTGTTGTCTTATTAACTGTCTCCAGTATGTCAGTGAATTACCTTCGAATTTCTGACAGATATCAAACTCAAGAGAAAACCCCTAGATGTATTTGGTCCTGATCGCGTGGATTTACGTGGCCTTCATGATGGCCATCGCCGAAGCCACAAGCCCCGTAGGCTCTTTGCTTGGCGCAGCCTTTACTTTTCTGCTGTACGGCGTATTACCCATGAGCGTAGTGGGCTACATCATGGGCACACCTGCCAGACGCCGTGTAATCAAAGCCAAAGAGGCAGCTGAACGAGAAGCAACCCGTGTCGCGAACGAGCAACCGAACACAGGCGACAACGTTAACTCAGTTACGCCAAATGCACACAGCGAAGCGTCCGGTGACGCCGTCGCGCCGGTACGAAAAGAGCCTTGAGCTTTGCGATACGGTGCACCACTCATGCGTGCTGTTGTTGCCCGCCACTGAAGTGACGCCCAAAGCCTGTAACCGTTGACGTGCCAAGCCAGCAAGGTCTGCCAACCATTTACCTGCGTGTGTGGGATGCGGTTTGAAATAGTGCGCAACCTCGGCTGCGCCACCGTGTTTTATGAATGCCACCTGCACATCGTCTCCCACTTCAAACGCGTCTGGACCAATGCAAGGGCCAAGCCACACCTGCACTTGCGCGGCAGCCACGCCTGCTTGTTCGCACACGGCACGCACGGTTTGCTCAATCACGCCAGCGGCTAAGCCACGCCAACCGGCATGTGCGGCAGCCACTACTTGACCGGCATCATCGGTGAGCAACAACGGCAAGCAATCAGCCACCATGATGGTGCATGCCACTTTAGCCTCCTGCGTGAGGCACGCATCGGCCTTGATGCCATCGGGTGTCGTGGCATCGAGGTAGGCTATGTCCACGCCATGCACCTGATTCAAGAACACGGGGCGTACACCACCCAGCTGTGCTTGCAGCAAGGCCCGGTTCTCATCAACGGCTTGCGGATCATCGTGCACATGGTCGCCTAGGTTGAACCCATCAAACGGCGTTTTCGACACACCGCCCACACGCGTGGTGCATGCGGCATGCACGCCCGCAGGCAGGGCCCAATCCATGAGCCAAAACAAAGGCGCGGGCAAAGACGAAGGTGCAGTGTCGAATGGGCTGTGCATAGGGATGAAGGATATCCCGAACGCGCCCCCCAGCTATGCGCAGTGACGGTAGACTTGGAGACAATTTCAACTCATCATTCAAGCATCATGATTCTCGAACTCGCCGACATCCGCATTCAAGCGGGCCAACAAACTGCTTTTGACGAGGCTATTCAACGCGGCGTGGATACCGTCATCTCTAAAGCCAAAGGTTTCGAAGGCTACAAAGTCAACCGCGGCATCGAGTCACCTGAGCGCTATGTTTTGCAAATTTTCTGGACCACGTTGGAGAACCACACCGTGGACTTTCGCGAGTCCCCCGCCTTCGCTGAGTGGCGCGCCATTGTTGGCCCCTTCTTCGCACAGCCCCCCGTGGTGGAACACTTTGAGCTCGTGAGCAAGTCACACAGCTAAGCATTTGCAACTGGAGACACCCTCATGAGCTATGTGTTTGAACCATCCCCCGTTGTCTCTGTGCCCGTGGTGGGCAAAGCAGAACGTTTTCCTGTGCACCGCATTTACTGCGTCGGCCGCAACTACGAAGAGCACGCAAAAGAAATGGGCTTTACAGGCCGCGAACCGCCCTTCTTCTTCATGAAGCCTGCTGACAGCGTGGTCGTTGTGAACACAGGTGAAACGGGCGACATGCCCTATCCCAGCCTCACAAAAAATTTGCACCACGAAATTGAATTGGTGGTGGCGATTGGCAAAGGCGGCAAAAACATCTCTGCCGCCGATGCGTTGAGCCATATCTACGGCTACGCCGTGGGCCTAGACATGACCCGCCGCGACTTGCAAAACGACATGAAAAAGCAAGGTCGCCCTTGGTGCATTGGCAAAGGCTTTGACCACAGCGCACCGATTGGCCCCATCACCCTCGCAGTAAAGGCTGGCGACGTAGCCAACGCTGAGATTTATGTGCAAGTCAATGGCCAAGACCGCCAGCGCAGTAACACCAGCCAACTGATTTGGAACATCGCAGAAACCATTGAACACTTGTCTGCGGCATGGGAGCTGCAACCCGGTGACTTGATTTATACCGGCACCCCCGAAGGCGTGGGTGCCGTGCTGGCGGGCGACACGCTGGTGGGCGCGGTGGCGGGCTTGGGCGAGCTCAAAGTTCGCATGGTCTAACGCCATGCTGCACCGACCGCTCATTCAACATTGCAAAGCCTGCGGTAGCGCGGTGACTTACCGTGTGCCCGACGATGGCGACACACGTGAGCGTGCGGTTTGCAACGTCTGCCACACCATTCACTACGAAAATCCACTCAACGTAGTGGGCACTGTGCCCGTGTGGGGCGACAAAGTGCTGCTGTGCAAACGCAACATCGAACCGCGCTTAGGCAAGTGGACCTTGCCCGCTGGCTTTATGGAACTGAATGAAACTGTGGCCCAAGGCGCTGCACGTGAGACCGTGGAAGAAGCCGGTGCGCAGTTTGAAATGCAAGAGCTGTTCACACTGATGAACGTCACACGCGTGGGCCAAGTGCATTTCTTTTACAGAGCCCAACTCACCAGCGATAAATTTGATCCCGGTCACGAAACGCAAGAGGCGCGCTTGTTTACCGAGCATGAAATACCGTGGGACGAGATTGCCTTTCGCACCGTCAAAGAAACCTTGCAGCACTACTTTGCCGATGCGAAGAAGGACAAGTTTGAGTTGCACCAGGTTGACATCGTTTAAAACGCTTTAAACAAAGCCCAAAAGACAAAAGGGTTAGCAACTTACGTTGCTAACCCTTGTCATTCTTGGTCGGTGTGAAAGGATTCGAACCTTCGACCCCTTGCACCCCATGCAAGTGCGCTACCAGGCTGCGCCACACACCGAATCAGGCTTTGATTATAACGCCTACTCAGTGC
>CANFKQ010000063.1 GCA_947447405.1 Comamonadaceae bacterium
CATGCAAGGGTGTGCCAGCACGCACACCCACCACCAAGCTGGCCACATCTTTGGCGCTGCTCAAGAAGGGGCCTGATTCAATGGCAATGGCTTGCTGACCCACCAGCAAGTCCCCCACAGGTGCGCCCAAGTGTGCGGCTTGCAAGGCCATGCGCAGCTCAGGTACCGTGATGCCAGCGGCTTGCATGCGTGCAGGGTCGATGTCGATTTGAATGGCGCGTGAGGGGCCACCTAGGGTTGTGACTTCGCGTGTGCCTTTGACGCGTTTTAAATCTTGCTCAATGTTTTGTGCAATGCGCTCTAGCTCAAACGCGCTCAAGTTGGTGTTCTTGCCATGCAAGGTGAGGGACAGAATGGGCACATCGTCAATGCCTTTGGGTTTGATAAGCGGCTGCAACACACCTAAGCCTTTGGGCAGCCAATCGGCATGCGAGTTGACTGTGTCATACAGCCGCACCAAAGCTTCGGTGCGCGGCACCCCCACTTTGTATTGCACGGTCACCACCGACATGCCGGGCTGCGACACCGACATGACGTGCTCGACGCCTGCAATCTGTGACAACACTTGCTCGGCCGGCCCTGACACCATTTGCTCCACGTCTTTGACAGACGCACCCGGGAAGGGAATGAGTACGTTAGCCATGGTCACGTTGATTTGGGGCTCTTCTTCACGCGGGGTCACCACCACAGCGAAGACACCCAACAAGAAACACACCAATGCCAGCAAGGGGGTGATTTGTGAAGCTTGAAACAAACGGGCTAATCGGCCGGAGATGCGGAGTTTGGAATCGGTCATATGGTTATTCTATAAATAATTGACTGATTATTTAACTAAACAATTAAATAATCAATCACTTAAATAAGCCTACAATTTACGCCATGACCCAACTTCCAGAGCAAGCCATCGACCGTGTGGCTAACTACTTTCAAGCGCTGGCTGAGCCCACACGCTTGCGCATCTTGAACCTCTTGCGCGAGGCCGAACATAACGTAGGTGAATTGGCCGAGGCTTGTGGCTACACAGCTGCCAATATGTCCCGTCATTTGGCGGTGTTGATGCAGCAAGGCTTTGTTAAGCGGGAAGGCCGTGGCACCAGCGTGTACTACCAAATTGCCGACCCCACCATTTATGCACTTTGTGATTTGGTGTGTGACCGCATTGCCCAGCAGCACTCAGAACAAGCGTGGCCCACAGCCATGGTCCCTAAAAAACGTAACACCAGTACAAGGAAAGTCGCATGAAAACCGCCCACGATTTGGTTGCGCAAGCCAAGCAATCCGCCAAAGAAATTTCTATCGCTCAAGCTGTCATGGCCATTCAGTCGTGCGATGTGCTGATTGATGTGCGCGAAACCGATGAATATTTAGCGGGCCATTTGCCCGGCGCCATGCACATGTCGCGTGGCACGTTGGAGTTCAAGATGGCGGGCAACCCAAAAATGCAGTCGCGTGACCTGAACATCGTGCTGTATTGCAAAACCAGTGGCCGTGCAGCTTTGTGCGCGAAAGCCTTGGCTGAGATGGGCTACACCCACATCCAATCCATCGCTGGGGGTATTGACGCTTGGGTGGCTGCAGGGCACGAAGTGTTCAAGCCTGCACAGCCTTCATTTGAATAACGAAAGAAAAGCGTATGTCAGAAAAAATCATTCGCATTGAGCTATCGCAACGCCAAGACTACCGCTTCGACATAGCATTCGGCGCTGATATTCCAGGGCTCACAAGCGATGAACCTGTGCCATTAGGAACAGGCTTGGGCCCGTCGCCGGTGCAAATGTTGTGTGCGGCTGTTGGCAACTGTCTGTCTGACTCGCTTTTGTTTGCATTCCGCAAATTCAAGCAAGTGCCGGATCCCATTTCTTGTGTGGTCACGGCTGAAATAGGACGAAATGAGGAGAACCGTTTGCGAGTGCTGAAGATGAATGCCCAAATCCGCATGGGTGCGTTGGCATCATCACTCGAACATGTTGACCACGTACTGGCTCAGTTTGAAGAATTTTGCACGGTCACGCAAAGCGTACGCCAAGGCATCCCAGTCACGATTGAGGTGTTTGATGGCGCAGGTCAGCAGTTGAAATAATTTGAAGGAATGACGATGAGTACGTTTGATCACGCCAACTTGATGCAAGGCATCAACGAGTGTTTGGCGCCATTTCGTAAATCGCAATCAGAAGCCATGCAAGGCTTTGGGCAACTGGCACGTGCCTCAATGGCCGAAGGCGCCATCAATGCCAAAAACAAAGAGTTGATCGCGTTGGCTATTGGTATCACGCAGCACTGTTCTGGTTGTGTGGGCTTTCATGTGAAGGCTTTGCGCAAACTGGGTTGTACCCGTGAAGAGCTAGAAGAAATGTTGACCATCTGCGTGTACATGGGCGGTGGCCCTGCGTTGATGTACTCGGCCGAAGCCCTCAAGGCTTGGGACACGTTGGCTTAATTTTTTAAAATCACAATTACCTTCCATGACCACCGACAAGCAAGAGTCCAAAAAAGTCATTCCCATTCAAGCTGTGCCAGTCGAAGACAGCGAAGAAATGGTGTCGCTGTACGCAGCGGCTAAAAAAATCTACCCACGCTCAGTCGAAGGCATCTTTGCCTATTGGCGCTGGATCACGGTGGCCATCACGCAAATCGTGTTTTACGGTTTACCTTGGGTGGCGTGGGGCACGCGTCAAGCGGTGTTGTTTGATCTGGAAGCGCGTCGCTTTTACATCTTTGGTTTGGTGCTGTACCCGCAAGACTTCATCTACTTGACGGGTTTGTTGGTTATCTCAGCCTTGTCCTTGTTCTTGTTCACCACAGTGGCGGGCCGTCTTTGGTGTGGCTACGCTTGCCCGCAAACTGTGTACAGCGAAATTTTCTTGTGGATAGAGCGCAAGATCGAGGGCGACCGCTCAGCGCGTATGCGTTTGGATGGTGCTGAGTTTTCGCTGAAAAAGCTCAGCAAGAAACTCTACAAACACACGGCGTGGATTGTGTTGTCGCTGTGGACAGGCCTGACCTTCGTGGGTTACTTCACCCCAATTCAAGAGTTGGTAGCCAATGCTGTGGCGTGGAGTTTTGGCCCTTGGCAATTTTTCTGGGTGTTCTTCTACGCTTTCGCCACCTATGGCAATGCAGGCTTTATGCGTGAGCAGGTGTGCAAATACATGTGCCCGTATGCACGCTTTCAAAGTGCCATGTTTGACCACGACACCCTGATCGTGACTTATGACACAGAACGTGGCGAGCCACGCGGTGCGCGTTCTAAAAAGACAGACTTGGTGGCAGCCAACTTGGGTTCGTGTGTAGATTGTTCTCTGTGTGTGCAGGTCTGCCCTACCGGCATTGATATTCGCAACGGCTTGCAATACGAATGCATCGGTTGCGGCGCCTGTGCCGACGTGTGTGACACCGTGATGGACAAGCTGGGTTACGCCAAAGGTTTGGTGCGCTACACCACGCAAAACTCCATGGATAACAAGTGGACCACCCAACAGACGCTGATGCGTGTGGCCCGTCCACGCGTGTTGGTTTACACCTCGATTTTGATGGCCCTCATCATTTCGGTAGGTGTGTCTTTGGCCATGCGTACCCCATTCAAAGTAGATGTGGTCCGTGACCGCGCAACCTTGGCGCGCATCACCGAGAACGGCGGAATTGAAAACATCTACCGTTTGCAGGTGATGAACGCTTCCGAGGTCGACAAGACTTACCAAGTGTCAGTGGAGGGTATGAAAGACATTGCAATCACCACCGACGCACAAGTTAAAGTGGCTGCAGCTCAAGCCCATTGGGTGGTGTTGAGTGTGACCATTCCGTATGGTTCAGCTGATGCAGGTTCGCACAAAATCGCCTTCACCATCAAAGACACCTCTGGTAGCGATGTGATTCACGAGAAGTCCGTCTTCTTGGTGCCGCGTTAAAACGGTCGGCTGTTGAAGCAGGGCCTGATGGCCCTGTTTCTTTTTGACATTTCTATTGCATATGACATTCACACCTTCTACTGCTTTGCCTTGGCGCACGCTGGTTCAGATGACGCGCCCTGGCTTCTTGGTCATCACGGCGGTGGCATGCGTGTTGGGTACAGCGGTGGCGGCCGCCTGTGGGCATGGGCCGAATGTGTGGATGGCGTTGGCCACCTTGGCGCTTGCTGTGCTGATGCATGCAGCGGCCAATGTGCTGAACGATTACCACGATGCACTCAATGGCGCAGATGATGCCAACACCCAGGGCTTATTCCCTTTCACCGGTGGTGCAAGGCTGATTCAAAACGGACACGTGAGCGTGCAAGACACACACGACTTGGCCAAAACCCTGATTGTGTTTTTGATTCCCTGCGGTTTGTTGTTGGCGCTGAAAACGGGCGGTGGTTTGGTGCTGCTAGGTTTGACGGGCTTGTTGTTCGGTTGGGCGTATTCAGCCCCTCCGCTAGCTTTGATGAAACGTGGCTTAGGTGAAGTGACGGTGGCCCTCACGTGGGGCTTGGTGGTGGTGGGTGCTGACTATGTGCAACGTGGCCAGTTCTTTGTGATTCCCGTAGCTGTTGCCGTGAGCTTTGCTTTGCTGGTGGGCAACATCTTGGTCATCAATGGATTTCCAGATGCCGCCGCAGATGCGCAAGTGGGCAAGCGCACGTTAGTTGTGCGATTTGGACCACGTGATGTGGCTTGGTTGTATTTGGTCGTTGCCTTGCTCGCACACGCGTGGCTGGTTGCGGGTGTGTGGTTGTTCATTCACCCCGAGCCTGCGTTGTGGGGCTTTGTATCAATGCCCTTATCGATTTGGGCTTATAGACTTTTGCTCAAAAATGCACACCACCCTGCACGTTTGGCACCTGCTATTGTTTTGACCATCGCTGCTGCTGTGGTGCATGGTTTGGCCATCTCGGCTGGATTACTTTCTTTGATTTTTTAGGTCTTTTATGAACCGTCATCTTGTTTTACTGTCTATCGCGCAGGGCCTGTTTCTGACCAACAACGTCACCTTCATTGCCATCAATGGTTTGGTGGGTTTGAGCTTGGCGCCTGTCGCATGGATGGCCACGTTGCCCGTCATGGGCTATGTGGTGGGTGGCGCGCTCAGCACCGGTTTGGTAGCCAAATCGCAGCAGCGTTTTGGGCGCAAGGGTTCGTTTCAGTTGGGGCTGTTGGTGGCTTTGTTGTCCGCCGCCTTGGGTGCGTTTGCCGTGCTGTCGCAATCTTTCTGGTTGTTGGTCACGGCCACTGTGGTGGCGGGTTACTACAGCGCCAATGGACAGTTGTATCGCTTTGCAGCGGCTGATCTGTGCAAGCCTGACTACCGTGAGAAGGCTGTGTCGTTGGTGATGGCAGGCGGTTTGATTGGCGCGATCATTGGCCCTAATTTGGCGATTCAAACCAAGAGCTTGTTTGGCATTCCATTTGCCGGCGCCTATGTGGCCTTGATGGTGGTGGCTGTGTTGTCGATGGCGGTGATGAGCAAGATTGAATTCCCGCCCGCACCTGTGGCCAAAGCCGATGCGGCAGGCGGTCGCTCTTTGGGTGAAATCATGCGTCAGCCGGTGTTCTTCATTGCGGCCTTAGCCGCTGCCTTGGGTTATGGCGTGATGAACTTGTTGATGGCGGCCACACCATTGGCCATGCAAGTGTGTGGTTTTCAGTTTGAAGACACGGCTTGGGTGTTGCAATGGCACGTGATTGGTATGTTTGCGCCAGGCTTTGTGACGGGCCATTTGATCAAACGTTTTGGTGTCTTGACCATCATGGGCGTGGGCGTGTTGCTGAACATCGGGTGCATTGCTGTGGCTTTGTCTGGCGTTGATCTTCATCAGTTTTTGTTCGCGCTCTTCATGCTGGGCGTGGGCTGGAACTTTTTGTTCACGGGCAGCACCACCTTGTCGATGCAGGCCTATACGCCGCAAGAGAAAAACCGCGCCCAAGCCGCCATCAACTTTTGCGTGTTTGCCACCATGGCCTTCACCTCGTTTGCATCGGGTGCGTTGGTGACCACGCAAGGGTGGACGTGGCTCAACTGGGGCTCGTTGGTGCCGGTGCTCATCACCGGTGCAGGCTTGCTGTGGTTGGCACGTAAAAAAGCCTCAGCCGTTTGATAGCGCTGAGGCGGGTGTGAAGCGAGGGCTGCTTACTTAGCTGGCTCTTCTTCTACCGCTTTGAGTGGACAGGTGTTCAAACCCAACAAGGTGTATGCACCGCAAAAGCGGAACACGCCGGTGGCCAATACGATGCCACCCACGATGTAGCCCCACAGTCCCACCACATTTGCGGCTGCCAATGCGATGAGTACCAAGCCTGCGACGATGCGCAGAATGCGGTCAATGCCGCCAACGTTTGCTGTCATGTATTTCTCCTGAGTGAATTTGCATTAGACACCTAAGCCGTGCCATGGTGTTTGAGCCAAATCAATGCTTCAGAATCGGTAGAGACGGCTTGGGTTGTCGACCAACACTTGTTGCTGTAGTTGGGTGTTGGGGAGCCATTGCTTGCGCTCATGCCGAAGTGACTTGGCGCTGATGGCTCGGTACCTGCTGACCTCGTGTGGGCCTTTGCCTGGTTCTCGGTTCGTGTGTGGCCAGTCGCTGGCCCATAACAAACGGTCGGGTCGGATGGCTAGCAAACGTTGGCTCAAGGCCAGCAAAGCTGACGCGTCTTGGATGGGGGAGCGGTAGCTTGCAGACAGCTTGATGTAAATGCGGCCTGCTTCTAGCAATTGCAGCAAGCTGCTGGATTCAGGCGATGCGCAGCTTGCGTCTGCCCATAGTGCAAAGTGGTCGAGAACCACAGGCACTGGCAGTTGGTGGATGCACGCAGCGCATGCCACAGTCACGGCCAATGGTGCATAGACTTGGATGTGCCAACCGAGTTCGGCCAACCGTGGTGCCCAAGTCTGCAAGGCCTTGCGCAACACCTCAGCGTTCAAAGCGACATCGTGCGCACCCGAGCTTTCAAGGTTCAGTCGAACGCCGCGAACGCCTTGAGCATCCATGGTTTGCAGACTAGCCTTTGGGGTTTGAGTGTCGAGCACCGCCACACCTCGCGCCTGTCCTTGCATAGCGTGCAAGGCATCCAGCATGCATTGGTTGTCGGTGCCATACACGCTGGGTTGGATGATGACGGCACGTGTCAGTCCTTGGTTTTGGAGATGGGCTTGCAACGCAGACACAGGGGCAGGCCCTGGTGTGTATTGCCGCTCATCCACCATCGTGTACGTGTGTGCGTCACCGACGACGTGCACATGCGTATCGCATCCGCCCGTGCGCATCATGGGTGCAGTAGACGCTTCACCACTGCTTGTCCTGTGGCTTGTGTGCCCAGCGTGCCACCAATGTCGCGTGTGGATTCACCTGCTGCGATGCAGGCCGTGATGGCATTTTCAATGGCGCGTGAGGCCTGCAGGTATGACTGCTGTCCACTGCGCTGCGCATGCCAGCTTAAAAGCATGGCCGCCGAGGTGATGAGCGAAAACGGATTGGCAATGTCTTGACCTGCAATGTCGGGGGCCGAGCCATGTGCAGCTTGGCCCATCGCATGGTTCAGGCCTGCATTGAGCGAGCCGCCCAAACCTAAGCTGCCAGACAGCTCAGCCGTCAGGTCAGACAAGATGTCGCCGAACATATTGGTGGTCACGATGACGTCAAAGCGGTTGGGCGCGCGTACCACATGCGCCATCATGGCATCGACGATGAAGTCGTCCACGGTCACTTCGGGGAACTCCTTGGCCACACGGTGGCAGGCATCTAAGAACATGCCATCTGTGACTTTGAGCACATTGTGTTTGTGCACCAAGGTCAGGTGCTTGTGACGCTGCATGGCTATTTCAAATGCACTGCGCGCAATACGCTCGCAGCACTCACGCGTGATGCGACGCAATGAAATGGCCACGTCGGGCGTGACCAAAATTTCGCTGTTGCCGGACTCCACGTTGCGGTCGGCATAAAAGCCTTCGGTGTTCTCGCGCACCACGACCAAGTCAAACGGCGAGGTGATCGTTTTCACGCCCGTGTAGGTACGCGAGGGGCGAATGTTGGCAAAAAGGTCGAGGCTTTTTCTGAAAAACTTAGAAGGGTTGATTTCACCCTTAGCTTCATCTTTGAAGTCGTAGGTGGACATGGGGCCCAACATCAGGCCATCGGCTTGTTTGACCTTTTCTAGTAGATCGGGCGTTACCGTGGCGCCATGTTTTTTCAAACTTTCGTGGCCTGCGATGTCGTGTATTAACTCCAAATTCAAACCGAATTGAACGGATGCGGCTTGCAGCACATTCACTGTGACGGCCATGGTTTCTGGGCCAATGCCGTCACCGGGTAAAACAACAATCTTCATATTACTGGTCAACTTTCACGTTTGCGTCTTTGATGAGCTTTTCAAATTTCACGGATTCAGATTTCACATAGTCTGCAAATTCAGCAGGTGAATTTTTAGGCACAGCCACGTTGTCGGCTTCGAGTCGGGTGCGAATGTCGGGCTGCGCCAGTACGGCATTGACTTCACGGTTCAAGCTGTCAATCACGCTGGCAGGTGTGCCAACTGGCGCAAACAAGCCACCCCACAAGGTGTAGCTGAAGCCGGGCAGGCCACTTTCTGCAATGGTTGGCACTTGCGGCAACGAGCTCATGCGTTGTGGCGTGGTGACCCCCAAGGCTTTGAGTTTGCCGCCTTTGATTTGCGGCATCGCAGCAGAGGCGCTGCTGAAGAATGCTTGCAACCTGCCCGCCATCAAGTCAGACAGCAAGGGACCGACACCTTTGTAGGGAATGTGCACCATGTTCAGTTTGGCACCCAGTCCCAAGGCCACAGCCGATAAATGACCTGGTGTACCAGCCCCCACTGAGCCGTAGCTAAACTCGCCGGGTTTGGCGCGCGCCATTTGGATGAATTCATTCACCGTGTTGTAAGGCGCATCAGCCGGAGCTAACATGACCAAAGGTGCATTGCCAATCATCACCACAGGCACCAGCTCCTTGAGGGGGTCGTAACCCATGTCCTTGATCAGCAAGCGGTTGACGGTGATTTCACCCGTCTGTCCGAGCAGCAAGGTGTACCCATCATTTTTGGCCTTTGCGGCAACGCGTGTACCCACTGTTCCGGAGACGCCGGGTTTGTTATCCACCAGCACGGGTTGTTTGTAAACCGTTGACAGTTTTTCACCCACCAAACGTGCGAACACATCACCTTGTCCGCCTGGTGCGTAGGCCACGATGATGGAGACCGGTTTGTTGGGGTAATCGGTCTCAGCAGCAAATGCTGCGGAGGTGCCGATGATGAGGGACAGCAGTGTTGCAAATTTTTTCATGCAGTTCTCCTTTATTCGGGTTTGATGTTGCCGTCTTTGACGACCTTGGACCATTGCGCCAGCTCTTGTTTTAACAAGATGTCGAGCTCAGTCGTGCTAGAGCTGGTGGCTTGCAGGCCCAGTTTGGCAAAACGCTCTTTGATGTCAGCGCGCTGCATGATGTTGCGCAGATCTTGGTTCATTTTTTCTACGATGGGGGTGGGCGTTTTGGCGGGCAAAAAGAAGGCGAGCCAAATGGTGGTCACATAACCCGGTACCCCTTGTTCGCTGATGGTGGGCAAATCTGGCAACTCGGGGTGGCGTTTGGCGCTGGCAATGCCCAAGGCTTTGACGCGACCTGACTTGATGTTGGGTACCGCAGAGTTGAAAGCATCAAACATCAACTGAATGTGCCCAGCCAACAGGTCTTGTGCCGCTGGGCCTTGGCCTTTGTAGGGCACATGGCCGAGCTGGGTTTTGGTCATGTTGGCAAACATCTCCGAGCCCAAGTGGTAGGTGCTGCCTGTGCCCGATGAACCGTAAAACAATTTGCCCGGGTTGTCTTTGGCGTAACGAATGAACTCTTGCACGTTGTTGGCAGGCACCGAAGGATGCACCACCAAAATGTTTTCAATGGTGGCCACGGTGCTGACCGCTGCAAAGTCGCGCACGGGGTCGTAGCTCAGCTTGGGCATGAGTGCCGGATTAGCCGCCATGATGCTGCTGGTGCCAAACAAAATGGTGTTGCCATCGGCTGGGGCACGCGCCACAAAGTCTGCACCAATTGCACCGGTAGCGCCCACACGGTTGTCCACGATGACGGTCTTGCCCATGGCCTCAGACAACAAAGGTGCAATCACGCGTGCAGCAATGTCGGTGGGGCCGCCCGTAGAAAAAGGCACGACCAAACGCACGGTGTTGTTTTGCGCCAAACTGCCGAAGGACGCGAATAGAAAACTGGCAGCAACGGCGATGTGTCGACGTGAAATCATGGGTGTCTCCTGAGATGTGAAACCAATTTAGGCGAGCAAGCGTTGGCGAATATCGAGGGGTGACAAAACTTCAAGCGGTTCAGCGCCACCGTTGGGAATGCCCACTTGCGTGGCATTGAGCAACATGGACACCATCACATAAGTGCCTGAGAGCACGGTGAGGTCGACCACAGCTTGCTCTCCCATTTCCGTGACGGCTTGTTGCCATAGGGCATCGGGCACGCGGTGGTTGAGGCTGAGTTGGATGCAAAAGTCATACACCAAGGTTTCGTCGGCTTGCATGCCTTCTGGGCGTTTGCATTGGCGCAGCTGCTCGATGATGTGCGTGGACAACCCCGCGCGTTGTGCAATGGGGTCGTGTGCCCACCACTCGTATTGCGCATTGGCAATGCGAGCTTGGATGAGGATGGCAAATTCATTCAAGCGTTTGCTGACGGATGTTTTGAAACGCAGGTAGTCCAAGAAGTCAAAGCAGCGACGTGCCATGTCGGGACTGCGCAGCAGTGCGTTGTAAGGGCCCCCAAGCGCAGCACTGGAGACTTTCAGAATGTCATCTGCCAATGGGCGAACTTCGGCAGCGAGATCGTCGTAGCTGAGTTGTGTGAAGCGTTCAGTCATGGATGTGGCTCTGTGTGTTGAAACATGGTTCTCAGGGTGTTCGTGAAGTGAGGGCGACAAATGTCACTCCAAGCCGAGCCTCGCACAGCAAGCCACGGTGCGGTGCTTGTCACTTCGGGATCTTGCAAGTCGTAGCAAGCGAATGAGCGGGGGCTGTGGTCTAGATTGAGGTAGCGGCGCGCCACCAAGCAACCCGGCACACGCGCCAGCCCGGGCATGTGTTCTTCGTCGTACCACTTGTAAATTTCTTGGTGCCAGCCGACTTCTGGATCGGTTTCCACGACGTAGTGCGCGCCCATGGGGGTCTCGCTGTGCTGTCCTTCGAGGTGCATGACTTCTTGCAGTCGCGACACCTGTGCGGCGTGCCCTGTCATGGCGAGCCAGATTTTTTCAAGCGCCGAGCAGTCAGCATCGTGGATGTCCGTAGGCTTCGAAAAACGCAGATAGACATACTGCATGGGCAAACCGTTTTCGGCGTGTCGCGTGAAGGCCGTTTGCAGCGTCTGTGGTACGCGCAGGGTGTGTGTCAGTGCTTCTTGCCAACGCTTGGCCGTGCCAGTCGGGCACTCGGCAGCGCATTTCAAAAGCAGCGCGTGGCAGGTAGAGGGCGTGTTCATCTCAGTGTCCAATGTGCAGGGCGACCAACACGCGCGAGACCATGTTGTATGCACCAATGGTGATGCACAGGTCCAGCAACTGTTTGCCTTCGTAGTGTTGCGCCACTTGTGCAAACAAGGTGTCAGGTACTTCGATGTCGTGGGTCATGGCGTCGGTCATGTTCAGCACGATGCGTTCTAGATCGCTGAAAATGGCAGCTATGTGGGGTGCTTTCACTGCATCAATCTTGGCCTGCGGCAGGCCTGCTTTTAGGGCGTGTTCAATGTGTGCCTCAAACTCGTAGGGCGCACGGTTCAACACGGCCACGCGCAGGATAATTAACTCGCGCAAGTCAGCAGGCAGGCTGTTGCGCTGACGAACGGCGCTTAGAAACTCTTCCCAACCCTGCGCCATTTCAGGGCTGTTGAGCAAGTGTTGGTAAAGCGGTGTGATGCGTCCGCGCTTGGCGATGATTTTGGCTTCTAACTCAGCCAACTCAGGACGCGTGCCAGGAGGGATGGCTGAAATGCGAGCGGTCGTGGTCATAGTGTCCTTAATCTGCTTTGACTTTTTTGTCGCGAATGACGCGACCCCATTTCGCCATGTCGTTCTTGAGCAAAGCGCTCAGCTCTGCCGAGCTCGATGCAGAAGGCTCTGCCCCCGAGGCAATCAGCTTGGCACGAACACCCTCGTTAGCCAAGGTGCGACGCACGGCTTGGTTGATGCGTTCTAACTCAGCTGGGGCGATGTGTTTGTTGGCAAACAAGGCGTACCAGTTGTCTGAGTCCACTCCTGCCACCCCAATTTCTTGGAATGTTTTGACATCAGGAAAAAGCGGGTGTCGACGTGTAGAGGCCAAGGCCACTGGCTTGAGCTTGCCGCTGCGAATGTGGCCCATCAAGCCGGGGATGTCGCCAAAGAAACCATCCACATGTCCTGCCATGACATCGGTGATGGCAGGGGCTGCGCCTTTGTAGGGCACATGAATCAAGTCGGTGCGTGTGGCGTCAGCCAGCAGCTCCATGGCCAAGTGCGGCACGCTGCCCGTGCCAGAAGAGGCCATGGTGGTTGATTTTTGTTTGGCCGCTGTAATGAACTCTTGCGGACCGTTGACTGGGTTGTTCGGGTTGACCACCAGCATCTCCACATTGTTGACCACCAGCGACACGGGGGCCAAGTCGCGCACAGGGTCATAGGGCAGTGCCGCGTACAACGAAGGGTTGATGGCCACAGCCCCGACGCTGGTGAGCCACAAGGTTTGGCCATCGGCAGGGGCTTTGAGCAAGGTGTCGGCTGCAATGGCGCCGTTGGCACCCGCTTTGTTTTCCACCATCACCTGCTGGCCCAATTCTTTGCCCAGTTGTTCAGTCAGTGTTCGGGCTACAAAGTCAACGGGGCCACCCGGTGGGAA
>CANFKQ010000064.1 GCA_947447405.1 Comamonadaceae bacterium
AGAAACAAACCCATCCCCCCCCCCCAGCGCATCTGCAGGTGCTTTGTTGCGTCAATGCCGCGAAACTCAGGGTTTCAAGCTGGATGTCTTGGCGCAGGCTCTGCGCGTCTCACCCGCTAAATTAGAAGCATTGGAAGCAGACCGCTTGGACGAGCTGCCAGATGCTATGTTTGCCCGTGCGTTAACTTTGGCGGTCTGTCGTCAGTTGAAAGTCGATGCCGCGCCCGTATTAGCTTTGTTGCCTAGCCAAGACGTGTCTCGTTTGGCTCCGAAAAATGAGAGGGGTTTGGATTTTCCTTTGGACCGTCCTTCCTTCTTGCCGCAGTCCAACTTCTTGGCAGTGACGCATTTGTTCACCCCCATGCGTTGGGCTGCTGTGGCGGTCTTAGCAATGGCTTTGGTGATTGGGTTGTGGCCTGAAATTCACGGCTTACTGGTATTCAAAGATGAGCCTGCAGCAGACGGCTTGGCTACCCCTGTGGTTCCAGTCGCTGCCTTGCCTTCAACTGAAGAGGTGCCGCCTGTGTTGGACGTCAAGGCCAGCAACATGGTGGTGACCACAGTTCACTCAACCGCCGTTGCTGCGCAAGCTGCCAGCGCGGCTGCACCTGCGAGCAGCTCAGGAGTGACAGATGGCAAATAAAGCCACGACCCAAGGCATTGCCTTATCGCAACCCAAAGCACGCCGCAGCTTGCAAGCACGCGTGGCATGGGGCGACCATGTCGTGACCGTTGGTGGCGATGCGCCTGTGCGCGTGCAGTCCATGACCAATACCGACACGGTGGACGCCATTGGTACAGCCATTCAAATCAAAGAGCTGGCCTTGGCTGGTTCAGAGTTGGTACGCATCACAGTCAACACACCCGAGGCTGCTGCTGCTGTGCCCCACGTACGCGATCAGCTCGATAAGATGGGCATCAATGTTCCCTTGATTGGTGACTTCCATTACAACGGCCACCGCTTGCTGACTGAGTTTCCAGATTGCGCGCAAGCCTTGTCAAAGTACCGCATCAACCCTGGCAACGTGGGCAAGGGTGACAAACACGATAAGCAGTTCGGTCAAATGATTGAAGCCGCGATGCGCTACAACAAAGCCGTGCGAATTGGTGTGAACTGGGGTAGCCTCGACCAAGAGTTGCTAGCTAAGTTGATGGACGAAAACGCTTTGCGTACCAACCCGTTTGAAGCCAAGCAAGTGATGTACGAAGCGCTCATCACCTCGGCTATCGACTCGGCCAAGTTGGCGCAAAGCATGGGCATGCCGCCCGAACAAATCTTGCTCAGCTGCAAAGTGAGCGGCGTGCAAGACCTCATTGCTGTTTACCGCGAGCTGGCTCAGCGTTGCAACTATCCCTTGCATTTGGGTTTGACCGAAGCCGGTATGGGTACGAAGGGCACAGTGGCTTCGGCCACGGCTTTGTCTATTCTTTTGCAAGAAGGTATCGGCGACACCATCCGTGTTTCGCTTACGCCGCAGCCTGGCGAAGCTCGCACGCAAGAGGTTGTGATTGCCTCTGAAATTTTGCAAGCCTTGGGGCTCCGTACATTTGTGCCCAGCGTCACCGCTTGCCCTGGTTGCGGTCGCACCACCAGCACCACCTTCCAAGAAATGGCCAAATCGATTGACGACTTCTTGCGTGCCCAAATGCCGGTGTGGCGCATCCAATACCCTGGGGTTGAAAACCTCAAAGTGGCGGTGATGGGCTGCATCGTGAATGGTCCTGGCGAAAGTAAGCATGCCGACATCGGCATCAGTCTGCCCGGCAGCGGCGAAGCGCCTGCAGCGCCCGTCTTCATCGATGGCGAAAAGGCCATGACTTTGCGCGGCGAGAACATCGCGCAAGAGTTCCATCAACTTGTCGAAAACTACATTGAAAAACGCTTTGGCTAAGCCCTAAGCGTGATGAAGACCTCTGGATTAAAACGTGACCTCTGAACTTACTCCAAACAACGCGGCCGAGCCCGTGAAATCAAGCAAGCCCGCCAAGGCCCAAGCGCTTACTGCCGTCAAAGGCATGAACGATTTGCTGCCACCGGCCTCTGCCCAATGGGAATGGCTAGAAGAGAAGGTACGCGGCCTGATGGCTCGCCATGCTTACCGCAACCTGCGCACGCCCATCGTCGAACCCACAGCCTTGTTTGTGCGTGGCTTGGGCGAGGTGACCGACATTGTGGAAAAGGAGATGTACTCCTTTGAAGACCGCTTGAATGGTGAGCAACTCACCTTGCGCCCTGAGGCCACAGCAGGTGTGGTGCGCGCGGTGGTGGAGCACAACATGCTTTACGACGGCGGAAAGCGCTTGTATTACATGGGCCCCATGTTTCGCCACGAGCGGCCACAACGTGGTCGCTATCGCCAGTTTCACCAAATCGGAGCGGAGGCTTTGGGCTTTCCCGGCGCGGAAGTGGATGCCGAGCTCATTTTGTTGGCTGCCACGCTCTGGCAAGAGCTGGGCTTGGAAGATGTGCGCTTGGAGCTCAACAGCTTAGGCCAGCCGAATGAGCGCGCAGCACATCGCATGGCGCTGATTGCACACTTAGAAACTCACGTTGATGTGTTGGATGAGGAAGCTAAGCGCCGCCTGCACAGCAACCCACTGCGCATCTTGGACACCAAGAACCCTGCCATGCACGCGGTTGTTGAAGCTGCGCCGAAGTTGATTGACTTCCTGGGCGAAGCTTCGCTGGCCCACTTTAATGCGGTCAAAGCCATTTTGGATGCGAGTGGCGTGAGCTACCGCATCAACCCACGCTTGGTGCGTGGCATGGATTACTACAACCTCACTGTGTTTGAGTTTGTGACCGATCGCTTGGGCTCGCAAGGCACCATTTGCGGCGGCGGCCGTTACGACTACCTGATCGAGCAAGTGGGCGGCAAGCCCGCACCCGCCGTGGGTTGGGCTTTGGGCGTTGAGCGTGTGCTCGAGTTGCTCAAAGAGCAGGGCACATTGCCTGAGGCTGTGGGGCCTGATGTTTACGCCATCGTGCCGGATGCATCAGCGTTGCCTGTGGTGTTCAAAACCATTCAAACCTTGCGCACGCAAGGCATGTCCGTGCAAATGCATGCAGGGGCGGGTGAGGGCATGGGCAGTATGAAATCACAGTTCAAAAAAGCCGATGGCAGCGGTGCACAATTGGCGCTAATTTTTGGTGGCGACGAGTTGGCGCGTGGTGAAGTCATTCTCAAGTCTTTGCGTGATGGCGCAGGTGCGCAAGAGGCTGTGCCCTTGGCCGATGTGACAGCGCGTGTGGCTGCCAAACTGGTCTAGGGCTTGGCCCAGCCTCCAAACCATGGCTTAACAAGGCCGCACCCTACAATTCGCTAAATTTTTAGTCAATCCTTTATCACCATGGCATCACCTCTCGACCTCGAAGAACAAGAACAACT
Organism: Comamonadaceae bacterium; assembly: GCA_947447405.1. GTDB lineage: Bacteria > Pseudomonadota > Gammaproteobacteria > Burkholderiales > Burkholderiaceae_C > Limnohabitans. The sequence goes on from CANFKQ010000064.1 coordinate 3,390, forward strand.
GGACGAACTCAAGCACTTTTGGAAGCGCTGGGGTGACCCCATCACTTGGGTGCTGATTGCCGTGTTGGGTGGCTACGCCGCTTGGATGGGTTGGCAGTCGTATTCGGTTAAACAAGCGGCACAAGCTGCTGCGCTGTACGACACTGTAGAGAGCTCAGCCATGGGGGGGGACATCGCTTTGTTCGACCGCTCGGTGACAGACATCAAAGAAAAATTTGCTAATACCACTTATGCGCAGCAAGCTGCCTTGTTGGCCGCGCGTATGTACAACGAGAAAGATCGCAAAGCCGATGCCAAAGTGCAGCTGACTTGGGTGATCACCCAAGCCAGCGACGAAGGCTATCAAGCCTTGGCACGTTTGCGCCTGGCGTCTTTGTTGGTGGAAGACAAAGCCTATGACGAAGCCCGTCAACAGCTCACCGCCAAAACCCCCGACGCCTTCGCGCCTTTGATGGCCGACCGTTTGGGCGATTTGGCCATGCTGCAAGCACAACCTGCTGAAGCTGTTCAACACTACAAAAATGCGTGGAAGGGCTTTGAGCCCAACGCCGAGTACCGCCGTTTGGTGGCTGTGAAATTGGCGGCTTTAGGGGCTGACCCTGAAGACAAACCTGCTGTGGAGAGCAAAAAGTGAATACAACAACGTCTCGCTGGACGTCTCTGACGCGCATCGCGCTGGCCGGCGTGTGTGTAACCTTGGCTGCATGCTCTGGCTCCTCGCGCCCCAAACCCACCGAAATTCAAGGTGTACCCGTTTTACAAGACATGCGCACCAGTTGGACAGCTAACGTCGGCAAGGTGGATTTCCCCTTGGTTGTGTCGGCTCGCGAAGATCGTGTTGCTTTGGCCAACAGCCAAGGCGTGGTGGCGGTGTTGGATGCCGTTTCTGGCAAAGAAATTTGGCGTTTTAAGTTGGACCAAACCATTGCCGCAGGCGTGGGCAGTGATGGTCAACAACTGGCGGTGGTCACTCGCAACAACGAACTCGTCACCTTGCAAGACGGCAAAGTGCAATGGCGCAAGAGCTTGCCTGCTCAGTCTTTTACCGCTCCTTTGGTGGCGGGTGCACGCGTGTTTGTGCTGACGGCCGACCGATCGGTCATCGCGTTTGACGGTGCGACAGGTCGTCAGTTGTGGACCCAACAGCGCCCAGGTGAACCTTTGGTCTTGAAGCAGGCCGGTGTGATGCTGGCATTCAAGAACACCTTGGTCGTCGGCTTGTCTGGTCGTTTGTCAGGTCTTGACCCCAACACCGGCGTGATTCGATGGGAAGCTGCCATTGCCACCCCGCGTGGCACGAATGATGTCGAGCGTCTGGTCGACTTGGTCGCGCCTTTTGATCGTGTGGGTGATGTGGTCTGCGTGCGCGCTTTTCAAGCGGCCGTGGGCTGCGTGAATGCTGAGCGCGGTCAAGGCGTGTGGACACGTCCGTCTGCAGGCGAAATGGGCGTGAGTGGCAACGAAAGCTTGCTGATTGCGCCCATGTCAAACGGTGTGGTGCAAGCGTTTAACCGCAGCAATGGTGAGCGTGTGTGGGACACCGAGCGTTTGAAATACCGCATCCTGAGCGCACCGTTGGTCACACCTCGCGGCGTGCTGGTGGCAGATAACGGTGGCTGGTTGTACTTGCTGTCGCTGGCTGATGGTGCACTGCTGAACCGCATCAAACTCGACTCTGAAGAGTTGGCAACCGCCCCTGTATTTGCAGGTGGGCGCTATGTGGTGGTCACACGCGATGGTCGCGTGATTGGCCTCCAAATCCCGTAATTGGGAATGTTAAAGGATTAAGTTTTGAAACCCGTATTGGCCCTGGTGGGCCGCCCCAACGTCGGCAAGTCCACGTTGTTCAACCGTTTGACCAAATCGCGTGACGCCATCGTGGCCGACTTCGCGGGCCTGACCCGTGACCGTCACTACGGTAACGCACGCTTTGACAAACATGAATTCATTGTGATCGACACCGGTGGTTTTGAGCCCACCGCAGACAACGGCATTTATAAAGAGATGGCCCGTCAAACCCAGCAAGCAGTGGCCGAAGCTGATGTGGTGGTGTTTGTGGTGGATGCGCGTGGCGGCATTTCAGCCCAAGACCACGACATCGCCAACTACCTGCGCCGCTTGGGCAAACCCACCATTTTGGTCGCCAACAAAGCTGAGGGCATGAAAGAGGGTGCTCAGCTGGTGGAGTTTTACGAGCTGGGCTTGGGCGAAGTGTTGCCAGTGTCAGCCTCGCACGGCCAAGGCATTCGGGACATGATGGCGCAAGCCTTGGCACCGCTGAATTTGGCAGACCCAGAGGATCAAGACGCAGATGCCGACAACGGCGTGATCAAGCTGGCGGTGGCCGGCCGACCCAACGTGGGCAAATCGACACTCATCAACACATGGTTGGGCGAAGAGCGCTTAGTGGCGTTTGACATGCCGGGCACCACACGTGACGCTATCAGCGTGCCGTTTGAACGCAACGGTCAGATGTTTGAACTCATCGACACCGCAGGTTTGCGTCGCAAAGGTAAGGTGTTTGAAGCCATTGAGAAGTTCTCTGTGGTCAAAACTCTGCAAGCCATCGAGTCAGCCAACGTGGTGCTGCTGTTGCTTGATGCCACTCAGGGTGTGACTGACCAAGACGCGCACATTGCTGGCTACATCCTAGAAAGCGGTCGTGCCGTGGTGTTGGCCGTGAACAAATGGGATGCCGTGGACTCGTACCAGCGCGAATTGTTGATGCGCTCGATTGAAACCCGTTTGCCATTCTTGAAGTTCGCAGCCATGCACTTCATCTCGGCTAAGAAGCGCCAAGGTTTGGGCCCCTTGTGGGGTGCGATTGCACAAGCCCACAAAGCAGCCATGTGCAAGATGCCAACGCCATTGCTCACGCGCCTGTTGCTGGAAGCTGTGCAGTTTCAGTCGCCTCAACGCGGCGGTATGTATCGTCCCAAGCTGCGTTATGCCCACCAAGGTGGCATGAACCCACCCATCATCGTGATTCACGGCAATTCGCTCGAACACGTGACCGAAACCTATAAACGCTTCTTGGAAGGTCGATTCCGCAAGGCGTTTAATTTAGAAGGAACCCCCTTGCGAATTGAGATGAAGACCTCAAGTAACCCGTACGCAGGCAAAGACGACTGATCTCAAAAATGTACTGGCTCTGTGGTAACGTGGCATTTCTTTCAACCACACAGACACGGAGCATATCGTGAACACCGACAACTCAAAGAACAAAGGCCAACTGTTGCAAGACCCATTTTTGAACATCCTGCGCCGCGAGCACGTGCCCGTGTCCATTTACTTGGTCAACGGCATCAAGCTCCAAGGCCAAATCGAATCGTTTGACCAATACGTGGTGTTGCTGCGCAACACCGTGACGCAAATGGTTTACAAACACGCCATCTCGACCATCGTGCCGGGGCGCGCTGTCAACTTCAACCCTACCGACGGTACAGGCAGTTCGCCTGAAGTCTGAGCTTGAACGCTCTGCAAAAAGGGCTGTTTCAGCCCTTTTTTTACGCCTTACTTTTGACGTTTTAATTTAGATAGACCGCTTGAACGACATACCTCAAAAAACCGCCGGAGCCACAATTCTTGTGGGGGTCGATTTCGGCTTGCCGCATTTCGATGGTGAGCTAGAAGAGCTCGGCTTGTTAGCCGAAACTGCAGGGTTGAAGCCGGTTGCGCGCATCACTTGCAAGCGCAAAGCGCCAGACGCAGCATTGTTTGTGGGCAGTGGGAAAGCTGACGAAATCAAAGAGCTGGCCCTCATGCATGGTGCCACCGAGATTTTATTTGACCAATCTCTGAGCCCCGCGCAACAACGCAACCTAGAGCGCCACATGGGCGTGGCGGTGAATGACCGCACCTTGTTGATTTTGGAAATCTTTGCCCAACGCGCGCGTAGCCATGAAGGCAAGTTGCAAGTGGAGCTGGCCAAGTTGCAATACCTCAGCACGCGCTTGGTGCGGCGTTGGTCGCACTTGGAGCGTCAAAGCGGCGGTATCGGTATGCGCGGTGGTCCAGGTGAGACGCAGATTGAGTTGGATCGTCGCATGATCAACGATTCGATCAAGCGCACCCGTGAGCGTCTTGAAAAGGTGAAGAAGCAACGCAGCACGCAGCGCCGCCAGCGCAACCGACGCGATGCCTTCACCATCTCGCTGGTGGGTTATACCAACGCAGGAAAATCCACCTTGTTCAACGCCCTGGTCAAAGCGCGAGCCTATGCAGCTGACCAATTGTTTGCCACCCTGGATACGACCACGCGGCAACTGTATTTGGGTAATGCTGATGGCACGGGTCGTTCGGTGTCGCTCTCAGACACAGTAGGTTTCATCCGTGATTTACCACACGGTTTGATTGATGCCTTTCAAGCCACCTTGCAAGAGGCAGCCGATGCCACACTTTTGATGCACGTGGTGGATGCCTCGAACACCAATTACCCCGAGCAAATGGTCGAGGTGCAAAAGGTCTTGGTGGAGATTGGCGCGGCCGAAGTGCCACAGGTCTTGGTGTTCAACAAGCTTGATGCCATGAGCCCCGAAACTCGTCCTTTGGTGCTGCACGACAACTACATGGTGGATGGTCTGAACGTGCCGCGCTTTTTTGTGAGCGCCCAAACAGGCGAGGGCGTGGCCGCTTTGCGTGAATTTTTGTCACAAGAAGCTTTATCTGGCATGCCCGAAGACCATGCGAATTCGCAGGAATTGGAATGATGCCTGTTTCCTTAGGCACAATCATAGACTTCAGAGATCAAACAACCATGCGCATGAAATCCAACACCCACTCAGTCAGCCCCCAATCTTGGCGCGCACGACTGCTCGGCATGTTCAACCTCAACGATGGTCGCTGGGGCCGAGATAAAGATGGCAACCCCACGTTTGACCCCAATGGCAGTCAATCCGTTCCGCCTTCCAGCGAAGAGAAAAAACCGCAAGAAGAAACCAAGCGTCCACCCGCATCAGGCGTTGGTGGCCCGCCTGATCTGGACGAGTTGTGGCGCGACTTCAATGCCAAACTCTCGGGCTTGTTTGGCAACAAAAACGGTGGGTCTGAACCGCCCACTCATAACGGCGGCCCCACAGGTCCTAGCTTCAAGGCTGCGGGTTTTGGCGTGGGTGTGATTGTCGCGGTGGTAGTTGCCGTTTGGTTGAGCACGGGCTTTTTCATCGTGCAAGAAGGACAACAAGCGGTGATCACCCAGTTTGGCCGTTACCACTCGACTGTGGGTGCGGGTTTCAATTGGCGTTTGCCTTACCCATTTCAGCGTCACGAGCTGGTGTTTGTGACGCAAATTCGTTCAGTCGATGTTGGCCGTGACAACATCGTTAAAGCGACGGGCTTGCGCGAGTCTGCCATGTTGACCGAAGACGAAAACATCCTTGAAATCAAATTTGCCGTGCAATACCGTCTGACCGACGCACGTGCCTATTTGTTTGAAACCAAGAACCCTACCGAAACTGTGGTGCAAGCTGCCGAAACAGCTGTGCGCGAAGTGGTGGGCAAGATGAAGATGGACGCTGCCATGTCCGAAGAGCGTGACCAAATAGGCCCTCGCATTCGCACCATCATGCAAGCTATTCTTGATCAATACAAAGTAGGCGTCGAAGTGGTCGGCATCAATTTGCAACAAGGTGGCGTGCGCCCACCAGAGCAAGTTCAAGCCGCATTTGACGATGTGCTCAAAGCCGGTCAAGAACGCGAACGCGCCAAGAACGAAGCCGAAGCCTATGCCAATGACGTGGTACCTCGTGCCGTGGGCGCCGCTTCACGCTTGAAGCAAGAGGCCGATGGTTACAAAGCTCGCATCGTGGCTCAAGCCGAAGGTGATGCCCAACGCTTCAAGTCTTTGGTGACCGAATACCAAAAGGCCCCGCAAGTCATGCGTGACCGTTTGTACATCGATGCCATGCAACAGATTTACAGCAATACCACCAAGGTGTTGGTGGACACAAAGCAAGGCTCCAACTTGTTGTACTTGCCATTGGACAAAATCATTCAGCAAAGTGCACAAGGCAATGGCACGGCGGCTGCTTCAGCGCCCGCTGATGCCACACACAACAACGCCGGCAATACACCGGCCAGCCCAGGCGCGCCTGCAGCCGATGCCCGCGCACGCGATGGCCGCTCACGCGACCGTGATGGCCGTTGATAGGGGACACGAACATGCTACAAAACAAAATCGGTTTTTATATTTCTTCTGGCCTCGTGGCTTTGGCGCTGCTCAGCTCTACCCTGTTTGTGGTGGACCAACGCCAGTTTGGTGTGGTGTATTCCTTCGGCCAAATCAAGAGTGTCATCACTGAGCCCGGCCTGAATATCAAGCTGCCGCCGCCGTTTCAAAACGTGAGCTATATCGACAAGCGTTTGTTGACGCTCGATAACGCTGACACCGAGCCCATGCTCACCGCTGAAAAGCAACGTGTGGTGATTGACTGGTACGCCCGTTGGCGCATCACCGATCCTTCACAGTACATCCGTAACGTGGGTTTGGATGAGAACGCAGGCGCGGTGCAGTTGGCCCGTGTAGTGCGCAACGCGTTTCAAGAGGAAATCAACAAGCGCACCGTGAAAGAGCTGCTCTCGCTCAAGCGCGAAGAGTTGCTTGAAAGCGTCAAACGTGAAGTGTTGGCGGCCGTCAAAGGTGCCAAGCCTTGGGGGGTGGATGTGATTGATGTGCGCATCACCCGTTCTGACTATGTGGACGCCATCACCGAATCGGTGTACCGCCGCATGGAGGCCGAGCGTAAGCGTGTAGCCAATGAGTTGCGTTCGATGGGCGCTGCCGAAGGCGAAAAGATCCGTGCCGATGCCGACCGCCAACGTGAAGTGACCGTAGCTAACGCCTACCGTGAAGCACAAAAGATCAAAGGTGAGGGCGATGCCGAAGCCGCGCGTTTATATGCAGACTCGTTTGGCCGTGATGCCAACTTTGCCCAGTTCTACCGCAGCCTAGAAGCCTACAAAACCACGTTCAGCAAAAAGAGCGACGTAATGGTGGTTGATCCATCGAGCGACTTCTTTAAAGCCTTTCGTGGCAGCGGTGGCGGCAGCGCCCCAGCGGCTAAAAAGTAAAAGGCCTCTCGTATGAGCTTTGACAGCGATACGCTGTGGGTTGCCTTCGGGCTAATGCTGATTTTTGAAGGCATCTTTCCGTTCATGTCGCCTCAAGGTTGGCGCGACAAAATGGCACAACTCATGGTGCTGCACGATGGTCAAATTCGCTTTTTCGGCTTGGTCTGCATCTTGGTGGGTCTTTTGATGCTCTGGTGGCTAAGTTAAGGGCGATAAGCCCTGTAAAATCTCGGTTTTAACAGCCTCCCTTAATTACATGTCTGCTTGGGTTCTGCCGGATCACATCGCCGATGTTCTGCCTTCTGAGGCCCGGCACATCGAAGAGCTTCGTCGTTTGTATCTCGACACAGCCAGAGGCTATGGCTACGAGCTGGTCATGCCGCCGTTGCTCGAATACCTCGAATCACTGCTGTCTGGCACAGGCCGCACACTCGATTTACAAACCTTCAAATTGGTCGACCAACTCTCAGGTCGTACCTTAGGGCTTCGGGCTGACACCACCCCTCAAGTCGCCCGCATTGATGCCCATTTGCTCAACCGTGCTGGCGTGACGCGCCTGTGCTACTGCGGCCCCGTGCTGCACACCCGCCCAGACCGGCCGTTTGCCACCCGCGAACCTTTGCAGTTTGGCGCCGAAATTTATGGTCATGCAGGTATTGAGGCTGACCTTGAAGTACTGCACTTGGCTCTAGACACCCTCAAGGCTGTGTCTATCAATCAATTCACCGTTGACCTCAGCGATGCGCGTATCGTGCCTGCTTTGCTTTCTGGCGTGACCTTGACTGTGCAAGAGCGCGATGCCCTGCACAGCGCCTTGGCTGCCAAAGACACCACAGGTGTTCAAGCCCTCACCAAAGATTTGCCTGCCAACGTGCGCGCCGCCTTGATGGCCTTGGTCAATATGTATGGTGATGCGTCAGTGCTGACCCAAGCCGAAAAAACGTTTGCAGCTTGGCCTATGGTCACACAAGCTGTGGCTGAGTTGCGCCAAATTGCTGCTGAACTGAACGGTGTTGCAATTACCTTTGACTTGGCCGACTTGCGCGGCTACGCCTATTACAGTGGTGTGCGCTTTGCCATCTTTGTACCGGGTGCCAGCGACGCTTTGGTGCGAGGTGGCCGCTATGACGAAGTGGGCGCGGTGTTTGGCCGTAAGCGTCCCGCCGTCGGCTTTAGCTTGGACCTGAAAGAGTTGGTCAGCGTGGTGCCCGAGCGCGCCCTCAAAGCAGCTATCCGTGCACCTTGGGGGACCGCCCAAGGTTTGCGCGAAGCCATTGCCACCTTGCGTGCCAATGGCGAAACCGTGGTCTGCGTGTTGCCAGGTCACGAGAGTGAAGTCGATGAATTTGATTGCGATCGTGAACTGATCGAAGTCGCCGGCCAGTGGGCAGTGCAAGCTGTACCCGCCGGTCAAGCCCTTTAATTTTTTAAGTAATCGAGTGGATATGAGCACTACCCAAGGACAAACCGTGGCTGCAACTAAAGGTCGTAACGTCGTCGTGGTCGGCACCCAATGGGGTGACGAAGGCAAAGGCAAATTGGTCGATTGGCTGACCGAAACCGCCACCGGCGTTGTGCGCTTTCAAGGCGGCCACAACGCAGGCCACACCTTGGTCATCAATGGCGTGAAAACGGCCTTGCATTTGATTCCCAGCGGCATCATGCGCCCAGGCGTCAAGTGTTACATCGGCAACGGTGTGGTGTTGTCTGCGCCTAAGTTGCTTGAAGAAATTGCGGGTTTAGAAAAAGCTGGTGTTGAAGTGCGTTCACGTTTGCGTATCAGCGAAGCCTGCCCACTCATCTTGCCTTACCACGCTGCCATTGACGTGGCACGTGAAGCCGCCAAAGAGAAGGCCGGTACCGCCAAGATTGGTACAACAGGCCGTGGCATTGGCCCTGCCTACGAAGACAAAATTGCACGCCGTGCTTTGCGCG
>CANFKQ010000065.1 GCA_947447405.1 Comamonadaceae bacterium
TCGGTCATTGACCTGACCGTGGAGCTCAACAGCGACGCCAGCTACGCCGAAATTTGCGCTGAAATGAAAGCACAAAGCGAAGGGGCACTGCAAGGCGTGCTGGGTTACACCGACGAAAAAGTGGTGTCCACCGACTTCCGTGGCGAACCTTGCGCCAGTGTGTTTGATGCCACCGCAGGCATCGCGCTGGACAAGAGCTTCGTCAAAATCGTGGCTTGGTACGACAACGAATGGGGCTATGCCAAGCAGTGCTTGGAAATGGTTCGTGTCGTGGCGAAGAAGAAGTAATTCTTTCAAGCCTTGCTACAGATAAGCGCCTTCGGGCGCTTTTTCTTTGCTAGTTGTTTTCCTTAGGTAAAAAAAATACGCAATTTATCTTTAAATCATGTAACAAAGTTTCATAAAATTGTGCCATCTAAGGAGACTGACATGACCATCAAAATCGGCATCAACGGCTTTGGCCGCATCGGACGCATGGTGTTTCGCGCCGCGATTCAAAACTTCCACGACATCGAAGTCGTGGGCATCAACGACCTGTTGGAGCCGGACTATTTGGCCTACATGCTCAAGTTCGACAGCGTGCACGGCCGCTTCCAAGGCGAAGTGTCTGTCGAGAACGGTTACTTAGTGGTGAACGGCAAAAAGATTCGCCTCACCCAAGAGCGCGACCCAGCAGCCTTAAACTGGTACGACATCGGCGCCGATGTGGTGGTCGAGGCCACAGGCCTGTTTCTTGACCAAGCAACCGCCGAAAAACACTTGGCCGCAGGCGCCAAGAAAGTGTTGTTGTCGGCTCCCTCCAAAGACGATACGCCCATGTTTGTGTATGGCGTGAACCACACGACTTATGCAGGCCAGCCCATCATCTCCAACGCGTCATGCACCACCAACTGCTTGGCACCTGTGGCCAAAGTGTTGAACGACAAGTGGGGCATCAAACGCGGCCTGATGACCACGGTACACGCTACCACCGCCACCCAAAAAACGGTGGACGGCCCGAGCAACAAAGACTGGCGCGGTGGGCGAGGCATTTTGGATAACATCATTCCTTCCAGCACTGGCGCGGCTAAGGCCGTGGGCGTGGTGATTCCATCGGTCAAGGGCAAGCTGACGGGCATGGCGTTTCGGGTGCCCACGTCTGATGTGTCAGTGGTCGACCTAACCGTGGAACTGAACACCGAAACCACGTACAAAGAAATTTGTGCCGAAATGAAAGCGCAAAGCCTGGGCTCACTCAAAGGCGTGTTGGGCTACACCGATGAGAAAGTGGTGTCCACCGACTTCCGTGGCGAGCCATGCACATCGGTCTTTGACGCCGATGCAGGCTTGGCCTTAGACAGTACCTTCATCAAAATCGTCTGCTGGTACGACAACGAATGGGGCTACTCCAACAAGTGTTTGGAGATGGTGCGCGTGATCGCCAAATAAGACACAGCTGCACTTTGCACGCCTTGTGATTCAAACGCACTGGCATATTCATGGTGCACTTGAGACGGTTGAAGCCGACGATGCAGACTCGCTAGGCGCAACCATTTGTACCGCTGCATCGTGTGGCTTGCTGTGTGTCTCCGGCGCTTCGCGACCAAATAACACCAATAGGCCCAACACCACAAACACCGCCGCGCTGATACGATGCACCCAAGTTAGCGACACCAAACGCGTGATGCGCTCGCCAAACCACACCACAGGTGCGTTAGCCAACATCATGCCCAAAGTGGTGCCCGCCACCACCCATAACCACGACTGGTATTCAGCAGCCAACATCACGGTGACGATTTGTGTTTTGTCGCCCATTTCCGCTAAGAAGAAGGCAATGACCGTGGTTCCAAACACACCAAACTTTGACCGCCCCTCTGCTTCATAGTCGTCCAGTTTGTCAGGCACCAACATCCACGCTGACATCACCAAAAATGACACGCCCAGCACCCAGCGCAGCACAGTAGGGCCCATCAGGCCAGTGACCCATGCACCCAAACCGCCAGCCAAGGCATGATTGGCCAACGTGGCCACCAAAATACCCCACGCGATGGGCCAAGGTTTGCGAAAGCGCGCAGCTAGCACGAGAGATAACAGTTGCGTTTTGTCGCCCATTTCGGCGAGGGCGACGATGCCCGTTGAGATTAAAAAAGCTTCCATAAAGCGATCCTACCGCGCGAGTTTTCTAAACCACGCGCACGATTTGGTGCATTTTTTGCTTTAATCCGGTGCAAATCAAAAAACTAGCGCAAAAGCGCACCAAAACAAAACAAAACTCCAAGGATAAATTTATGGACGCACACAAACAGGGCGCAGATGCTTTGTTCATTCTGCTAGGAGCCATCATGGTGCTTGCCATGCATGCAGGCTTCGCATTTTTAGAGCTGGGCACAGTTCGCCGCAAAAACCAAGTCAATGCCTTGGTGAAAATTTTGGTGGACTTCTGCGTGTCCACCCTTGCATACTTTGTAGTGGGTTACGGCGTCGCCTATGGCGCAAGCTTCATGATCGGCGCTGAGTCGCTGGTTGACAAAAATGGCTACGAGCTAGTGAAGTTCTTTTTCTTGCTGACCTTCGCGGCCGCGATTCCGGCAATCATCTCGGGCGGAATCGCTGAACGTGCCAAGTTTTGGCCACAGTTGATTGCCACGGCGGTGATCGTTGGTTTTATTTATCCATTTTTTGAGGGCATTGCCTGGAACCAGCATTTCGGTTTTCAAGCCTGGCTCAAAGCGTTGACAGGTGATGAGTTCCATGACTTCGCAGGCTCGGTGGTGGTGCATGCCGTGGGCGGTTGGATTGCGTTGCCTGCCGTGTTGTTGCTTGGTGCGCGCAGCAACCGCTACCGCAAGGACGGAGCGATATCTGCACACCCACCATCGAGCATTCCATTCCTCGCGTTGGGCGCATGGATTTTGATCGTAGGCTGGTTTGGCTTCAACGTGATGAGTGCACAAACCCTCGACAAGATTTCTGGTCTCGTGGCTGTGAATTCATTGATGGCGATGGTGGGCGGCACTTTGGTGGCGCTGATTGCTGGCAAGAACGATCCCGGCTTTGTGCACAACGGCCCCTTGGCTGGCTTGGTGGCTGTGTGCGCTGGCTCGGACTTGATGCATCCCATGGGCGCGTTGGTGGTGGGCGCTGTGGCAGGTGGCATTTTTGTGGTGATGTTCACGCTCACCCAAAACAAGTGGCGCATTGACGACGTGTTAGGAGTTTGGCCTTTGCACGGCTTATGTGGCACGTGGGGCGGCATTGCGGCGGGCATCTTTGGCACGCAGGCATTGGGCGGTATGGGTGGCATCAACCTATGGGCGCAATTGGCAGGTACTGCACTTGGTGTCGTGTGGGCTTTGGTGGGTGGCTTCGTGGTGTACGGCCTGCTAAAAATGGCCATCGGTTTGCGCATGAGCCAAGAAGAAGAGTTCGAAGGCGCGGACCTGACCATTCACAAAATCACCTCATCCCCAGACCGCGAAGCGAGTTGGTAAGCCACGCCATGTGTAGTTTTTCGGGCATGAGTTATGTCAAATACAGGTAAACGCTCAGATTTTTTGTTAACTTGTGCTCCATAATGATTCCGACTTTATAAATGCACGCCATTTATTGAGTTGTATTTGGGTGATCGGTCAGTTTCGGTTCGGGACTCCATCGCTTTGTTTTTGTGTTTTAAGGAGTCCCTTTCATGGGCAACAAACTGTACGTCGGCAATTTGCCATATTCAGTGCGCGACAGCGATCTCGAGCAGTCATTTGGACAGTTCGGTACTGTGACCAGCGCTAAAGTCATGATGGAGCGTGACACGGGCCGCTCTAAAGGTTTTGGTTTTGTCGAGATGGGCAGCGATGCTGAAGCTCTCGCAGCAGTTGAAGGTATGAATGGCGCACCTTTGGGTGGTCGTAGCCTCGTAGTAAACGAAGCTCGCCCCATGGAGCCACGTCCTCCCCGCACTGGCGGTTTCGGTGGCGGTGGCTACGGTGGTGGTGGCCGTGAAGGCGGCGGTGGCGGCTACGGTGGTGGCGGTCGCGAAGGCGGCGGCGGCGGTTTCCGTAGCCCCTACGGCGGCGGTGGCAGTGGTGGCGGTCGTCGTGAAGGCGGCGGTGGCGGCTACGGTGGTGGTGGCCGCGAAGGCGGCGGCGGTGGCCGCGGTGGTTTTGGTGGCGGCAACAGCTACTAAAGCACTGCTTCATTAAAATCAAAAGGCTCCCTAGGGAGCCTTTTTCATTTTGGGTCTTTGGGCGGCAGCAGCGTGCCACGCACTCTGCCTTTGAGCTGCATCACCTGATCAAGGTTGTCGTAATCCAACCCCTCCTGTGACATGAAACGATCACCCGCACCACGCACCAAGACCACTGGTAAATGCGAACGCACTTGTTCAGTGTTGGCAAACAAATGCAAGAAGTCACTTTGCAACTCGCTACGCGGTGTTACGACTCCTTGCGCGTTAGTGCTGGCCTGGCGCACCACCACAGCCTTGTCAAACAACTGTGCTTCTGAGCCATCAGCATTGATCAATCCACGAGTTGCAACAGCAGTTGTCACACGCCCCTCAGCACCCAATATGCGAATGCGCGGTTGATCAATTTCTAGGGTGTCAGTGTCTGGAAAGTGGCGGCCCTCGATACCGACCATTTCACTTTTGAGTTTTCCGTCATCACCAAATACCTTAACTGAAAACTCACGCATGAAGTAATCGGGCACATGGCGTGGCGCAGCTTCGAGTTCGGCATCGCCTATCGCAGGTGTGTTGCGCACTAACCAATATGTCGTCATCGCCATCAGGCCCATGAGAACCAACGGCAAATAAACCGACAAATGGTCCCACGCACGACGCACACGCATCAACGGGGACAAGGGCACCACTGTCTTCACGCCACGTAGCCTTGTAGCAAATCTGCGTAACGCCCACTGGCAACCAACAACAAATCACAAAACTCACGCGCAGCGCCATGACCGCCTTCACGTTCGGTCACGTAGTGCGAAGTGGCTTTGACCTCAATGTGTGCGTTGCTGGGTGCGCATGCAAATGCGGCACGCTTCATCACCGCTATGTCAGGCCAGTCGTCGCCCATATGCGCCGCTTGTGACCAGTCAAGTCCCAGCTCATTTAGCATTTCTTGAGCCGCAGGTGCTTTGTCTTCAGTACCATAACGCGCGTGCGTGATACCCAACGCCTTGAGACGGGCTCGCAATGGCGCGCTGTCACGCCCCGTGATGACAGCGGGTGTGATGCCCACTTTTTGTAGCATCTTCAAACCGTGCCCATCCAGTGTACAAAAGCGCTTGAGGGTTTCGCCGCTTTCGGTGAAGAACAAACCTCCGTCAGTTAGCACCCCGTCCACATCAAAGAACGCCACGCGCACACCTTGTGCACGTAACAGCAATGCAGGATCAAAATTCAACGCCGGTGTATGTGTGCTCATCAAATGACTTTCGCACGCATCAAATCATTGGTGTTTAGTGCACCACACAGAGTGCCGAGTTCGTCCACCACGAGCACGCTGGTAATGCGATTCAGCTCCATCAATTCTGCAGCTTCAGCAGCCAGTGCGCCCGATCGCACTGAGTGTGGGTTGGCGTGCATCACTTGCTGTGCTGATAGTTGGCGCATGTCTGTGCCCGTTTCGATCAAGCGACGTAAGTCGCCGTCCGTGAAGATGCCCAAGATTTTTTTGTTGGCATCTACAACCGCCGAAGCGCCCAAACCCTTGGCGCTCATCTCGCGCATCAAATCGCTAAAGCTAGCTGTAGACAACACACTTGGCACAGCGTCACCGCGGCGCATGACGTCGCTGACATGTGTAAGCAGGCGGCGCCCCAATGCGCCGCCTGGATGCGATCGGGCAAAGTCTTCGGCCCTAAATCCACGGGCATCGAGCAAAGCGACGGCTAAAGCATCGCCCATCGCCATTTGTGCGGTGGTACTGGCTGTAGGCGCCAAGTTAAGTGGGCATGCTTCTTTGAGCACACCTGTATTGAGGACGATGTCGGCGTGACTGGCTAATGTAGATTGTGCGCCACCGGTGAGCGCGACCAAAGGCACACCTTGGCGTTTGAGCACCGGAAGAATGGCGGCCAGTTCGTCGCTTTCACCGCTGTTAGAAATGGCAATTACAAGGTCCGTGTCTTTGACCATGCCCAGGTCCCCATGGCTGGCTTCCGCAGGATGCACAAACATGGCCGGCGTGCCAGTCGATGCTAATGTGGCTGTGATCTTTCGACCCACATGACCGCTTTTGCCCATGCCCATCACAACCACACGGCCTGTGACTTTGAGAATGGCGTGCACAGCTTGCACAAAACTCGGCGATAAGCCGCTGCGCAAATAGCGTACGGCTTCGGCTTCGATCTCCAAGGTGTCGTGGGCCAATTGCAAAATGCGCTGGTCGTCCACCTGTGCCGTTGTGCCTTTGGCGTCTACATAGTTTTGGGTCATGCGCTCATTTTATCGGTGGGACCGACTTATTTGCCGATGCAAAAGCTAGAGAAGATCACACCCAGCAAATCGTCTGATGAAAACTCACCTGTGATGGTGTTGAGCGCGTTTTGGCTCAGGCGTAGCTCTTCGGCCAGCAAGTCAAGCGCGGGCACCTGGGCATGCAAACTGCTATTGGCCAATATAAGGTGCTCATCAACCTCGTGCAAGGCCTGCACATGGCGCTCACGAGCCATGAACATGCCTTCGGCGCTACCGCCTTGCCAACCCACCACGTTCAACAGTTGTTGGCGCAATGCCGGCAAGCCCTCTCCTGTTTTCGCCGATAAGCTGATGTGCGTGGCAGCTGTCGTGCTGGCTTGGTTGGGCCTTGTTGCTGCCAAGTTTTGTGCATCAGCCTTGTTCCACAGGTGCAACACGGGCACATGCATGTCTAGCTTATCTTGTAGCGTTTGTTCGATTTGCGCATCGGCTACGGCATAGGCAGCATCGTCTTTGCGCGTGAGATCATGCAAAAACAGCACAGCATCTGCTTGGCCTATTTGGTCCCACGCACGGGCAATTCCAATGCGCTCGACTTCGTCCACGTCGGGATGTTCGCGCAAGCCTGCCGTATCCACCACATGTAGAGGCACGCCTTCAATTTGTATGGTTTGTTGAACGACATCACGCGTAGTGCCTGCAATGGGCGTGACGATGGCCAGCTCCGCACCGGCCAGCGCATTGAGTAACGAGCTTTTGCCCGCGTTAGGCTGACCTGCTATCACTACGCGAATGCCTTCTCGCAACAACGCGCCTTGTTTGGTTTGCCCCATGACGCGTGCGAGGTTTTGCTGTAAGCGCGTGAGCTGGCCTTGTGCGTCGGCTTGCTTCAAAAAATCGATGTCTTCTTCGGGAAAGTCCAGTGTTGCTTCAACCAACATGCGTAGATGAATGAGTGCATCGCGAAGCTGGTGGATTTCGCTAGAGAACGCGCCCGCCAACGAGCGACTCGCACCACGCGCTGCCGCTTCGGTGCTGGCGTCTATCAAATCCGCTACGGCTTCAGCTTGTGCCAAATCAAGCTTGTGATTCAAGAATGCACGTTGTGTAAATTCACCGGGTTGCGCCAAGCGTAGGCCACTGAGCAACGGCTTATTTTGCTCGTTCAATGCTGCCGCCACACGCAGACACCGCGCCAAGATAAGTTGCAAGACGACGGGGCCACCATGCGCTTGCAACTCCAACACGTCTTCACCGGTGTAGCTGTTAGGACCGGGAAAGTGCAAGGCCAGCACATGGTCAATGGGCGTGCCCGTTTCATCGGGCAGCGCCAAGTACGTGGCTTCGCGCGGTTTGATCGCTCGGCCACATAGGGCCTGTAACAATCCACCTAAGCTTTTGCCGCTTACGCGCACGATGCCTACCGCACCTCGACCGGGTGCGGTGGCAATGGCAATGATAGGGGCGTCATGGTGTGCAAGCATGGGGGTGATTGTCCAGAAAAAAACCCGCCATCGTGACGGTGGCGGGTTTTAGATTATCTAGATGTCTAATTTAGAACTTAGGCAAGTTGAATTGGGGTGGCACACCCATGCGTGTGTTGATGAGCCATTGCTGAGTGATGGACAAAACGTTGTTGGTGATCCAATAAAGCACCAAACCGGCGGGGAAGAAGAAGAACATCACGCTGAAAGCCAGCGGCATGATCCACATCATCTTGGCTTGCATAGGATCTGGTGGCGCGGGATTTAATGCCGTTTGCAGCATGGTAGTCAGCGTCATGAAGATGGGCAAAATGAAGTACGGGTCGGGTGCCGACAAGTCGTGAATCCAGCCCATCCATGGCGCATTGCGAATTTCAACGGTCGACAACAACACCCAGTACAGGGCAATGAACACTGGGATTTGCAGCGCGATAGGAACGCAGCCACCCATGGGGTTGACCTTTTCTTCGCGGTAAATCTTCATCATCTCCATTTGCATTTGTTGCGGGTTGTCTTTGAGACGCTCGCGCATTTCCATGATTTTTGGATTGATGGCTTTCATCTTGGCCATGCTTTGGTAAGCGTGTGCGTTCAACCAGTAGAAGGCGGCTTTAAGTAAGACCACCAAGCTGACGATGGACCAGCCCCAGTTGCCCAAAATGTTGTTGAGTTGGTGCAACAACCAAAACAAAGGCTTCGCCAAAATAGTTAACCAGCCGTAGTCTTTGACCAACTCCAACCCTGGGTAAAGGGCTTCGAGTTTTTTCTCTTCTTGTGGGCCAGCGTACAAGGTGGCAGCAATGCTCTTTGTCTGACCGGGTTTGATGGCTTCCAAAGGAGAAATCATGGTCACGCGGTAGCAGCAATCGGGCATGGTAGACCCAATATCCACGGCATCGATAGAGATGTCACGGTTCATGCCTTCGGGCAAGATCCAAGCGCTGGCAAAGTAATGCTGCACCATGGCGATGTAGCCTGTGGTAGATTGCTTTTCAACATCTACTTTTTTCTTTTTGATGTCAGCAAATTCCACCTTTTGATATTTCTTGGCTTCTGTGTAAATCGCAGGGCCAGTGAAGGTGGAGTAGAACGAAGATTCGCCAGCAGGCTTGTTGCCATCACGCACCAATTGGAAATACAACTGAGGCGCCACATCTTGTGCGCCTGTATTTACGATGTCGTGCTTCACAACTATGTCGTAAGCGCCGCGCTTGACGGTGTAGGTCTTGACCAGTTTCACGCCACCTTGTGCCGCAGATTCAAACGTGATGGACAACTCGTTGTCACCATCTTTGAGTTTGCGTGCGCCTGCGCGAACCGTCATCGCAGATTTATGAGTGGGCAATACCACGCCAGACATGCCAGAAATCAATCCTGTTTGTGCTGTGTAAATGCGGTCTTTGCTGTCATCCAACAGCACCACATTGTTGCCTGGCTTGTGCTCGTCCGCATGTTTCAACAACTCCAAACGCACCAACGTGCCGCCTTCGGTGTCAAAAGTGAGCTTGGCGACGTCTGTTTCAATTTGTACCAACTCTTTGGTCACCGCACGTGTTTCAACTACAGGCAAAGTAGCTGCGCCTTGTAGCGTGACGGGCATGGGTACGTCTGCAACTTGTGGTGTCGCTGAAGTCACATCTGCAGGAATTTTGGTTTGCTTAGCGGGTGTTGGGAAGAATGTGGCTTTGTTTCCGTTGTGTACTTGCCATTGGTCCCACAGAAGGACCATGGAGAAGCCAAAGATCACCCACAAAATGGTGCGGCGAATATCATTCATGAAGTTTTCTTTCCGGTGTTGGAAGTGGTCAAAGAGCTAAACAAAGCCGAGGGAACAGGATCATGTCCGCCTGCACACCAAGGATGGCAACGTGCCAACCGATGCAACGTCAGATAGCTGCCACGTGCGGCACCATGATGTTCTAAAGCTTGCAGAGAGTACAGCGAACACGTTGGCTCAAACCTGCACGAAGACCCGAGCCATGGGCTCAATAGCAAGCGATAACCTCGCACCAGCATCATCAAAAATGACTGCATCATGCGGTGCTCACTCGACCAAACAATTGTTTGAGCTCTTCGCGAACGGTTTGTTTGAGCGCCTCGGAAGAAGCGCTGACAAACGTTTGAGGGTTAAATGTTGCCCGCAAGCGAACCACGTACGCTGTGGGCGTCAAGCTTTTTTCAAATTCGCGCGAAACCGCATGAACTTGTCGTCGAATTAAATTGCGCGTCACAGCACGTTTAGCCCACCGTTTTGGAGTGAGTGCGCCCATCATCAACACACCATCAACAAAGAGGGTCGGGGTTTCTTCAAACCCAGACCCTGTAGAGGCTTTGGTCGACGGTTGCCACTGGTGCAAGACAAAATGCGACGTGCGTGCCACCGATGCTGCCGACATGACGGCCTGAAATTCTGACCACTGTTTCAGACGTTCCACGGCGCTTGGGTCGCGGGCCTGTTCAGCGGTCAAAAATCAGACAGCGAGACGTTTGCGACCTTTGGCGCGGCGTGCGTTGATCACAGCGCGGCCACCGCGTGTTTTCATGCGAACCAAAAAGCCATGGGTACGGGCGCGACGGGTTTTAGAAGGCTGGTAAGTGCGTTTCATGATTTTTCCAAAAAGCTAGGCCCTGAGAGATCAGGGAAACCAATGATTATCTCAAACTTTTGAGGCACTTGCTGACTTTTATACACACTCTTTTACCAAAGCCTTTTAAAAAGTCTTTGCTATTTGCTCAGGCTGTGGATAATTTTTGATAAAGTGGTCTATTGCACGCCTTTTAAAGGCAGCTATCCACAGAAAAATATCTCATGAATCAGGGTCTTCCTTTCTCTGCCGCAGACGGCACACATCCTTCATCAGGTGGGGGTTTATGGCAGACCTGCGTTGATCAATTGGCGCAAGAACTACCAGAGCAACAGTTCAACACATGGATCAAACCACTCGTTGCCAACGTGGCCGAAGATTTCAGCAAAGTCGTTATTTTTGTTGGTAACCGTTTCAAACTAGATTGGATTCGTGCGCAATATGCCAATCGGATTGCTGGTTTATTGCAGCAAATTCATGGCCAGTCAATTCAAGTAGAGTTAGCGATCACTCCTAAGGAAGCACCTGTAAGAATCAAGCCTGTATCCTTTTCACATGAGCTTGAATCTCTGCCTGAAAGCTTTGTTGGCTTGGAAGAAGGCATTCCAAGTGGCCCGCGCACACGTCTCAATACGGCTTTGACGTTTGATACCTTGGTTGAAGGAACAGCCAACCGCATGGCGCGCGCTGCAGCGATGCACGTCGCCACTATGCCAGGACAGTTGTATAACCCTTTGTTCATCTATGGTGGTGTGGGTTTGGGTAAGACACACTTGATGCACGCGGTGGGTAACAAGCTGTTGTCAGAACGCCCAGATGCCAAAGTTCTCTACATACACGCTGAACAGTTTGTTTCTGATGTGGTTAAAGCCTACCAACGCAAAACTTTTGACGAATTTAAAGAACGTTATCACTCGTTAGATCTGCTCTTAATTGACGATGTGCAATTTTTTGCCAATAAAGAGCGTACGCAAGAAGAGTTTTTCAACGCCTTTGAAGCGTTGTTGGCCAAAAAGTCACACATCATCATGACGAGTGATACATATCCCAAAGGTTTGACAGATATCCACGAACGCTTAGTTTCGCGCTTTGACGCTGGGTTAACTGTGGCTATTGAGCCGCCTGAACTTGAAATGCGGGTGGCAATTTTGATCAGCAAGTCACGCGTGGAAGGTTCTGAAATGCCAGAAGAAGTAGCCTTCTTCGTGGCAAAGAACGTGCGTTCTAACGTACGCGAACTTGAAGGTGCATTGCGCAAAATATTGGCTTACTCACGTTTTAACCAAAAAGAAATTTCGATTCAGCTAGCACGCGACGCTTTACGAGATTTGCTTTCTATTCAAAATCGTCAAATTTCCGTAGAAAACATTCAAAAAACTGTCGCAGACTATTACAAGATCAAAGTTGCAGACATGTACTCTAAGAAGCGTCCTGCGTCTATTGCAAGGCCACGTCAAATTGCCATGTATCTTGCAAAGGAACTCACACAAAAGAGTCTTCCTGAGATTGGTGAGCTGTTTGGTGGACGTGATCACACCACAGTGCTGCACGCAGTGCGCAAAATTTCAGCTGAACGCCAACAAATGGCTGATTTAAACCAACAGCTTCACGTCCTAGAGCAAACACTCAAAGGCTAAACAGTAAAAAGAATAACCTTGTGAATAGTTTCTGGATAACACCAGAGTTATCCACAGAAAAGTAGGAATTAAGAAGTTATCCCCTTTTGAACGACAGCAGAAAAGCAAGCTTGCCAACATCTTAGTGGTAAGTCCAAGTACTTGAAAAAAAAGAGGAAAATGCTGTTGTCCACAGAAAGATGCTTTGCTTATCTACTACTACTAATTTAAATAAAGAAAACAAGAGGAAGAGATGATCGTACTGAAAGCAACACAAGA
>CANFKQ010000066.1 GCA_947447405.1 Comamonadaceae bacterium
CGCTGCTGGCATTACAGCGACGACGTAGGCCACAACCCTGCTCACCCCACCCTGTGCGGCCGTTGCGACAGCAACTTGCACGGTGACGGTGAAGTGCGTCACTTCGCTTAAGTCTTAGCGCTCAACGAAAGCAACGACATGGCACGCCACACCTTCATTCGCAACACCACTTCGTATTGGGTGTGGTTAGGGCTAGCCGCTTTGGTGCTGGTCGTCGACCAGTTCACCAAAGTGCTGATGGTCAGCACCTACCAGTTAGGTGAAGGTTTTCCCGTCAGCAGCTTTTTCAACATCGTGCGCGTGCACAACGAAGGCGCTGCGTTTTCGTTCCTCGCCACGGCGGGTGGCTGGCAGCGTTGGTTCTTCACTGGCCTTGGCGTGGTGGCCACCATCGCTATGGTGTGGATGCTCAAAAAGCATCCGGGTCAAAAACTGTTTGGCTTTGCCATTGCCTGCATCTTGGGTGGTGCGATTGGCAACGTGATTGACCGCGTGCTGTACGGCTACGTGGTGGACTTTCTGGATTTTTATTACGCTGGCATTCACTTCCCCGCGTTCAACATTGCCGACAGCGGCATCACCGTGGGTGCAGCCTGCCTCATCTTGGATGAAGTGTTGCGCGTGCGCCGCGGAAACTAAACATGCAAATACTTCCCCCAAAAACAGTTGGCGTTGCCGAACTGAACACTGCCATTGCGCAAAAAGGCTACGGCATGCTGAGCGCTGCCAGCGTGGCGCAGTGGGCGGGTTGCTCGGTTGGAGAGCTGCAAGCCCTGTCCCCCAGCTGGGACAACATGCCGCCCGACAACTACCTCAAAGACGGTGGCCGCTACCGCCGCCGCTTGCACAGCAGCTTTGTCTTTGAGCGCAATACACTTAGCCAAGTACCGCACCGTGCGCATTGGCAGTCCCTCGACTACAACGCGCTGCACGGCGGCATGGAGCGTTGGTTTGAACCCATGCATGAGGCCACGTTGGCCACACCTGCGTGGACGAAGTTGCTCACTGCATTGGCAAACACCGCCACCCAAGTACGCGGCGCACCCAATACCAAGTGGTGCATCGAAGCGCATCAGTTCCGCATTGACACCACCGACGGCATTGGTCGCCCAACACCCGAAGGCGCGCATCGCGATGGCGTGGATTTTGTGGCGGTGTTCATGGTCAACCGCACTGACATCAAAGGCGGCGAGACCCGCGTGTTTGAAGCCAACGGCCCACAAGGCGAACGCTTCACGCTGAGCGAGCCTTGGTCGTTGATGTTGTTAGACGACACCCGCATGATTCACGAAAGCACGCCCATTCAGCCATTGGCTGAGGGCGGCCATCGCGATACGCTGGTGCTCACCTGCCGCGCAGACAAGTTTCAGGACGCCGAACCCAGCGCCTGAAACCCCTGCGCTGTCATCACAAAGTGATGATGGTGCAACCCGTGGTCTTGCGGGCTTCCAAGTCGCGGTGCGCTTGGGCAATGTCGGCCAATGGGTAAGTTTGGTCAATGTGGATCTTCACCTTGCCGCTGGTCACGGCTTCAAACAAATCGTCGGCCATCTCTTGCGTGCTTTCACGCGTGACGATGTGACTGAACAAGGTTTGGCGAGTGAGGTAGATAGAGCCTTTAGGGCCCAAGATCCCGGGAGCGATCGGTGCTGGCGCACCAGAGGCGTTGCCAAAGCTGGCCATCAAACCAAACGGAGCCAAGCAGTCGAGTGACTTGTCCCACGTGTCTTTGCCCACCGAGTCGTAGACCACTTTCACGCCCTTGCCGCCTGTGATTTCTTTCACACGAGCTAAGAAGTCTTCGGTGTTGTAGTTGATGACGTGCGCCGCGCCGTTGGCCTTGGCGAGTTCGCACTTAGCATCGCTGCCTGCAGTGCCGATGAGTTGGTAGCCCAAGGCCTTGGCCCATTGGCATGCAATCAGGCCCACACCGCCAGCCGCGGCGTGGAACAAGATGAAGTCGCCCTTGTGCAAACCACCCTGTGGCAATGTGCGCTTCAACAAATACTGCGCGGTCAAACCCTTGAGCATCATGGCTGCGCCGGTTTCAAACGAAATCGCGTCTGGCAATTTGCACACGCACTTGGCAGGCATCACGCGCTCTTCACAATAGCTGCCGGGGGGCTGGCTGGCGTAGGCAGCGCGGTCGCCCACTTTAAGGTGGGTCACGCCTTCACCCACGGCGTCGATGATGCCGGAGGCTTCCATGCCCAAATGCAAAGGCATAGGCAGCTGATACACGCCGCTGCGTTGGTACACGTCGATGAAGTTCAAGCCAACGGCTTTGTGGCGAATGCGGATTTCGCCTGGACCGGGTTGGCCTACGGTCACGTCAACGAGCTTGAGCTCTTCAGGGCCGCCGTGTTGTTCGATGATGACTGCTTTGGTCATGGGGTAATGCTCCAGAGATAAATATTTTCAGACAGCGAATCCTGCCACGAAAAGGGTGCCATTCGTGTCGCACAGGTTATCGGGGCCCTCGGGTAAAGTTCTGCCCTTATGTCTGCTATTCCTCACACCCTGACGCCGCGCAATGCGGGGCTTTTATTGATCCCGCCCCTCATGTGGGCGGGCAACGCCGTGATGGGTCGCATGATTGCGGACCTGATTCCACCCATCACCTTGAACTTCTTTCGTTGGGCCTTGGCCTTTGTTTTGGTGTTGCCACTGGCGCACAACATGTTGCGCCGCACCAGCCCTTTGTGGGCGCACTGGAAGCACTACGCTTTGCTGGGTCTTCTAGGTGTGGGCTGTTACAACAGCTTGCTGTATTTGGCGCTGCAAACCTCTACGCCCATGAACGTGACTTTGGTGGGATCGAGCATGCCAGTGTTCATGCTGCTCGTCGGGGCTTTGTTCTTCAAACAAACCGTGCGCAAACGCCAAATGGCGGGCGCTTTGCTGTCCATCTTAGGGGTGTTGGTGGTGCTGTGCCGTGGCGACTGGCAGGCTTTGGCCAATGTGCACTTGGTGCTGGGCGATGTGTTTGTGTTGACGGCTACCGCGTGTTGGTCTTGGTACAGCTGGCTGTTGTCACGCACACAAGAGCCCACTGAAGCCCGAAGCAACTGGGCCAACTTCCTCATGTCGCAAATGGTCTTTGGCTTGTTTTGGTCTGCGGCGTTCAGCGGTGCAGAGTGGTCCGGCCTCACAGGCATTGCCGATGCACACATCAGTTGGAGTTGGCCGTTGGTGGCTGCATTGGTTTATGTGTCTGTGGGTCCAGCCGTTTTGGCCTACCGCTTTTGGGGCTTGGGCGTGCAAAACGTGGGCCCCAATATTGCAGGCTTCTTTGTGAACCTCATTCCCGTGTTCACCGCCATCTTGTCAGCCCTGGTGTTGGGCGAAATGCCGCAGCTGTATCACGCAGCGGCGTTTGCACTCATCATTGGTGGCATTGTGGTGTCGTCGCGCAAATAGCCTAGTAAGTGCCCGGGTACAGGCCACCGTCGGGCAAGATGTTTTGTCCCGTCATGTAGCCTGCTTGCACCGAGCACAAGAACGCGCAGATATCACCAAACTCTTGCGCGTTACCAAAGCGCCCTGCTGGAATTTGCGCTTGTTGCACACCACGAATGTCAGCCAAACTTTGACCTGTTTTTTCAGCGGCCACTTGATGCGTAGCAGCCAAACGGTCGGTATCAAATTTACCAGGCAACAAGTTGTTGATGGTCACGTTGTTACCCGCCAGCTTTTGTGTGCGCGCGACGCCCGCGACAAAACCCGTCAAACCTGAACGCGCGCCATTAGACAGACCCAAGATGTCGATGGGCGCCTTGACCGCACTCGACGTGATGTTCACGATGCGACCAAAGCCGCGCTGAGCCATGCCATCCACCGTGGCTTTGATCAGCTCAATCGGCGTGAGCATGTTGGCATCTACCGCCTTGATCCAATCGTCGCGCTCCCAGTTGCGAAAGTCGCCGGGTGGCGGGCCACCTGCGTTGGTGACGACGATGTCAAAATTTTTACCAGGTCCACCGGCTACAGCCCAAATCGCTTCGCGCCCTTGTTCAGTCGTGATGTCTGCCGCTACGGCAAGGACAGTGGTGCCCAGCTTGCGCAGCTCAATGGCCGCAGCGTCAAGCGCCTCAGCACGGCGGGCGACGATGACCACGTTCACGCCTTCACGCGCCAACGATTGCGCGCAGCCAAAGCCCAAACCTTTGCTTGCACCGCCTACCAATGCCCATTTGCCTTTGAGTCCTAAATCCATCACTTCGCTCCGTACTTAGAAACAATAAACACGCCACTGACGACCAACAATGTTCCCACGCCAATCCATAGATTCAGCGGCTCGTTCAGCAACAACACACCTAGCGCAATGGTGGACATGGGACCAATCATGCCCGTTTGCGCAGTCAACGCAGCACCAATGCGCTCGATGGCCATCATCACCATGAGCACAGGGGTCACGGTGCACGCCACCGCGTTGAGTACGCCCAACCACAACACATCCACAGGCACCACCGCTGCTGACAATGGACGCAGCAACAAAAACTGCGCAATGCAGCACACACATGCCACGCTCGTAGCCCACCCCACCAAACGCAACGAACCCATGCGCTGCACCAACTGCCCGCTATAAAGCAAATACACGGCATAGCTCACAGCACTGCCCAACACCAAACTACCACCAAGGGCCACGTTAGTCCCTGCAAACGACAGCTCATGCGAGAACACCAGCAACACACCGCTGTAACTGATGGCCATGGCCAACACGTGCATGGGGTGAATCGGTTTTTTGTAAAACGCCCAACCCAGCAACACCACGAGCGTGGGGTTGAGGTACAGAATGAGCCGCTCAAGGCTGGCCGTGATGTGTTGCAAGCCCAAGAAATCCAAATAGCTCGACAAGTAGTAGCCCACAAAACCAAGTCCGACGATGTCGATCACATCGCGGCGCGTGAGCGGGTTCTCGCGCGCAATCGCTTGGCGCTCGGCCCACCAACCCATCGCAATGAAAAACGGCAGCGCAAATAGCATGCGATACATGATGACCGTGACCGCATCCACCCCATACAAATAAGACAGCTTGACGATGATGGCTTTGCCGCTGAATGCAATCGCACCGGCTGTGGCTAAGAGGAAGCCCGACAAAGCCGGACGTTGTGAATGGGGCATGAAAAAAATGAGCGTTCACTCGAGAAAACCTGAGTTTATGTGAGGCCTGAGCACAGGCGTGTCACAAACGCTCAGTACCATTAGGGGTATGTCATCCCTTGAACTCACCTTGCTGTATTTGAGCGCTGCCGTGATCAGCGTCGTGGCCTGTCGACTGCTGCATTTGCCTGCCATGTTGGGTTATTTGTTTGCAGGTGTGGTGATTGGCCCCAACGCTCTAGCCCTCGCCAACGACTCAGCAGCCATTGAACACTTGGCTGAGTTTGGCGTGGTCTTTTTGATGTTCGTCATCGGGCTGGAGTTCAACCTGCCCAAGCTCATGCGCATGCGCAAACTGGTGTTTGGTTTGGGCTTGGGTCAAGTGGTGCTCACGCTGCTAGGGGCGTTTTTATTCAACATCGCTGTCGGCTTTGCGCTCAAAGAGCTGGGCTACATCTGGCGGTTGAGCTGGCAGGCTTCTATCGCACTGGGCAGTGCGCTCGCCATGTCGAGCACGGCCATTGTGGTCAAACTCATGGCTGATCGCGTCGAGATGGAGTCGCCCCACGGCCAACGTGTCATGGGCGTGCTGTTGTTTCAAGATTTGGCTGTGGTGCCGCTGCTGGTACTCATTCCCGCACTGGCTGACATGGGCGAACACAACTTGTGGAAGGTCTTGTCCATCGCCATGCTCAAAGCGACTGTGTTGGTGGGCTTGCTGTTGTGGGGCGGGCAGCGTGTGATGCGCAACTGGTTGCAACTGGTGGCACGCCGCAAGAGCGATGAGCTGTTCATGCTCAACCTCTTGTTCATGACGCTGGGCTTGGCATGGCTCACAGAGCTGGCAGGTTTGTCGCTGGCCATGGGCGCGTTCTTGGCAGGCATGCTGATTGCCGAGACCGATTTCAAACACAAGGTGGAGGCCGACATTCGCCCCTTCCACGATGTGTTGTTGGGCTTGTTCTTCATCACCATCGGCATGAAGCTCGACTGGGAAGTGTTGATCGACAGCTGGGCATGGGTGCTGCTGTTATCGCTGGTGCCTTTGTTTCTGAAGGCGGGTTTGGTGTTTGTGCTGGCCCGCATCACAGGTGCACCCGCGGGCGTGAGCTTGCGCACCGCGCTCTACCTCGCGCAAGCAGGCGAGTTTGGTTTTGTGTTGCTGACATTGGGGCTGCAAAACGCGCTCATTCCTGCTGCTTGGATGAGCCCCATCTTGGCGTCCATGGTGTTATCCATGATCGCCACGCCCTTCTTGGTGATGAGCGCTGACCGTATCGTCAACCGCCTGATCAGCAACGATTGGCTGCTGCAATCGTTGGCCCTCACAGGTATGGCGCAACGCGCGTTGAAAATTGAAAATCATGTGATCGTATGCGGCTATGGACGCAGCGGTCACAACTTGGTGGACTTGCTCAAGCTTGAACATATTCCTTATGTGGCCCTCGACTCCGACCCCGACCAAGTGCAAATGGGCCGCGACCACGGCCACCATGTAGAGCTGGGCGATGCCACCCGTTTCTCCAGCCTCATGTCCGCAGGTTTGGTACGCGCCGCTGCGGTGGCCGTGACCTACCCCGACTTGCCCTCGGCGCTGAAAGTGTTGGCATGGGTGAAAGAACACGCGCCCCACGTGCCCGTGATCGTTCGCACCCACGACGACGAACACCTCGAAGACCTGCGAGCCGCAGGCGCAGCCGAAGTGGTACCCGAAGTGATTGAAGGCAGTCTCATGCTGGCAAGCCAAACCTTGGCACACATTGGCATTCCCTTGAAACGTGTGATTCGTTTGGTGCAAGGTCAGCGTATGACGCGCTATGCGTTGATGCGTGATGCACTCAAGCACAAAGAGGGTTTAGAGAATATTCAGCCGCGTTAACGTGGCGGACGCGCCGCACATCACACGGCCACGCACACGAATCAATGCTTGACAGGCTGTGTCAAAAAATCGCGCCAGTCGTGCAAAAGTCCTTTCACCTCAAGCCAAGTGAAGCGACCTTCAAGCTGATTCCAATATGCCGTGTCTTCTGGCCCAACATGGCTTGGATTGAACTGCACGCCGTTGAGCAGGAGGTCCACATTGAAGGCATCGCCATCTACAAACCATTCTTTTCGAACGCCATCGTTGATTTGCGTCATTGCGTGCAACACCTCATCGCAATGCGCAACATCGGCCATGTCGCTGACGAGCCAACTGCACACAAACCGATTGAGTGGATGCTGCTGGTCTACTGCGCCATCGTCACCCACCCACTCGCATGCAGGGTAGTGCACAGCTTGCGCGCCACTGCCGGGCACAGGTGCTTGTGTTTGGATGAAACAACGCAGTGACATAGTTTGCGCGTGCTCAATGACGTTTGCTGTACACGGGATACGCGGTGACGCGTGGCTCTAAGTAACCCTCCACACGCACGCCACTAGGGGTAAGTGCGCTCCACTTGTCACCACGAATGGTTTTTGTGGGGCTAGACCAAGCCGCGTTCACCTCGCTCACCACTTGCTCAGCAGGCCAGTCTTTGGGGAACATGCTGTTGGGCATGGGGTTACCGTTACGGTCGGTTTTAGTGATCCATTGGCCTGCATGCTGCGGGTCTGCCATTTGCACTTGTGCGCGGTAAACGCCAGTAGCGTCAGGGGCGGACACAGTGCCTTCGATCAAGCGCACATCGCCATTGAGTAAGGTGTGACCGCCTGTAGGCTCGCCGGTATGACGTTTGTAGTCGGCACCGATGATGTGTTTGAAATCAATCGGTGAGTTGCTTGCAGGTAGCGCTGCTTGTGCACTGCGCGTACTTTGCGGTGCGCCCTCTGGCGCGGCGACCGCATGTTTACTTTGTTCATTCGGGGTTGCATGCGTAGAGTTGTGCGGTGCTTTGTACGAAAAGAACGCAGACAGCGTGACGACCACCAGGGCCAATAAAAGACGACTCAACTTACTCACCCATCACCTCACCTTCGCGTCGTGGGTCAGCACCGCTCACCCACACACTTTGACTATGTTTTTTTTGTTGAAGCACGGCTTGCAGACCACTGGTCAACGCCAGCTCTTTCACCTCGTGGCCGCGCTCGCGCAAGGCCGCAAGCGTAGCAGGTGCGAAGCGCCCGCCTTCCAACACCAGCGGCCCGCCCACGCTGCCAAAGTTGGGCAGTGCAATGGCTTGTTGCGGGCTCAGGCCCCAGTTCAAGACGCCATACAAAGTTTTGGCTGTGAAGTGAATGATCATCGCGCCACCGGGGCTGCCTACGCTCATCACCAACTGGCCAGTGG
This sequence comes from Comamonadaceae bacterium, assembly GCA_947447405.1. Lineage (GTDB taxonomy): Bacteria > Pseudomonadota > Gammaproteobacteria > Burkholderiales > Burkholderiaceae_C > Limnohabitans. The sequence continues at coordinate 8,372 of CANFKQ010000066.1, forward strand.
CTTTGTCAAACACCAAGGTGGGCGACATCGATGAACGCGGTCGCTTATTAGGCTGCACACGATTGGCCACCATGCGCCCCTGTGCATCGCGCGGTGCAAAACTGAAATCAGTCAGCTCGTTGTTGAGCAAAAAGCCTTTGACCATTTGACGTGAACCAAACGCATCCTCGATGGTCGTGGTCATGGCCAGTGCGTTACCGTACCCATCGACGATGCTCATGTGTGAGGTTCCGTACTCGGGCTGCCCAAGCATGGGCGCAAAGCTGCTGAGCTGCGCACGCACGGGTACACCGGGCATGACGTGCGACATGGCCGTGGGTCGAATGAGCTTAGCGCGCTCACGCAGATACGCAGGGGCCAACAAGCTTTGCCACTCACCACTTGGTGCGGGGGCAAAGTCGGGATCGGCCACGTACAAAGCACGGTCGGCAAAGGCGAGCCGCGAGGCTTCGGTGTACAGATGCAACCAGCGTGGGTCGGGTGTACCGTCTACCGTGCCGGTAGGTGGCGACATCAACGAGGCTGGCGTGTGTTGCAACACACCCAAGATTTGCCCAATAGCAATCGCGCCCGAGCTGGGAGGCGGGAAACCGCACACACGGTACACGCGACTGAGCGCTGCATGGTCAAAACACAAGGGCGTGCGTTCTTTGGCTTGGTAGTTGGCTAAGTCGCTCACCGTCAAGCGACCCGGATTGCTGGGATGCTGCTGCACTTTGCGCACCACAGCTTCGGCCACCTCACCGCGGTAAAACGCTTGCACGCCTTCCGTTGCAATGCGTTGCAGCACCGCAGCTAACTCAGGGTTGCGCAGCACATGACCGACCTCGTGTGGCTCGCCATTGGCTTGATAAAAGTAAGCGCGTGCCGTTGGGTCTAAACGCAAATACGGATCCGCCCTGAGCTGCGCATGCAAGCGCGGACTGATGGCAAAACCTTGAGCTGCCAAAGTCATGGCTGGCTCAAACAACTTAGCCCACGGCAACTTGCCATGTTGTGCATGCGCTTGCGCCAACATACGCAACACGCCGGGCGTGCCGACCGATCGTCCCCCCACCACTGCGGCATGAAATGCGAGTGGCTTGCCATCGGCATTGAGCAGCATCTCTTCTGTGGCTGCAGCAGGCGCGGTCTCTCGACCATCAAAGGCTTGCACGTTAGCGGCGGCTACTACACCCTCACCCGCCGCACTGTGCAACAAGAATGCACCACCGCCAATGCCGCTGGATTGTGGTTCGACCAAGCCCAGCACCATTTGCACGGCAATGGCCGCATCCACCGCCGTGCCGCCTGCTTTCAATACGTCAAAGCCTGCCTGAGTCGCCAAAGGGTTGGCTGCTGCCACAGCGAATTTGTGGGTGACCACATCTGCTTTGCGTGTAAAGCCTGTGGCAATTTCGGGTTGCAGAGGCGTGCTGTTGTTGAACTGTGTGGTGCACGCACCCAGCAGCGCCAACAAGGCAAGCGCGACCTTGGTTGACTGGTAAATCACTTTTTAAACACAGTGTGGTGTAGTCGTCGCATCGACAGCCAGACCAACAAACCGACAAGCGGCAAAGCGCAAGCGGCTGTCAGATCGGGTGAAAACGGCCAACCCACTTTCTCAGCGCCTTTGGCCAAGTAACTGACCAAGCCTGTGAAGTAATAGGTGATGGCAGCGACTGACAAACCTTCCACGGTGGACTGCAACTTGAGCTGCACATCTTGACGTTGGTTCATAGTGGTCAGCAAAGCTTGGCTGCTTTGTTGCTGCTCAAAATCCACGCGCGTGCGCAGCAAGTTACTGATACGCGAGACGCGTTCTGACAGCGCAGTTTGACGGCGCGCCGCCCAGTCGCAGGTGCTGCGTGCGGGGGACAAACGGCGCTCCATGAATTCCGCAATGGTTTGCATGCCGGGCATGCGCGATTCGGCGATGTCACGGATGCGGCGGTCTACCAATTCAAAGTAAGCTCGGGTGGCCGAGAAGCGTGAATGCGTGCTGGCGTATTGCCCCTCCACCTCACCGGCCAAGCGCGTGAGGCGGTCCAACAAACCGGCCTCATCGGCACTTCTGGCATTGCGAATGGCATTGGCCAATGCCGCCAATTCGCGCTCAGCATCGGCCAGCGCGTGCGAGGCTTGGCGTGCCGCAGGAACGCCCAACAAAGCGGCCATACGGTAGGTTTCGATCTCAAGCATTTGCTGCACCAAACGACCTTGGCGGCGTGGCGTAAGCGAGCCCGTCAACAGCACAATGCGCGAAAAGCCATCGGGGTGCAACTGGAAGTCGGTGTACACCTCGCCATGACCTTCAGCCACAGTAGAGGCCACCAAAGTGTCCTCGTGCAGCACCTTGGGCATATCCTCGTGAATGTCCACCGTCGACGAAGGCAGCAACCACACATGCAGACGTGCCAAACATTCACCCGGCAGTTGGCTCAGCCATTTTTGCGGCACAGCTTGGATGGCATTCATCGGCTCGCCATGGACAAACACATCAGCGCCCACAGGGCGCATGAAGGTCCACGACACAAACTCAGTGTGCAGCTCCCAGCGTAGGCGATACGCGCCCAAGTCCATGCGTACATGGTTGGTTTGGGCATCGGGTGCTGGCAGGTGGTGGTCGCGCAACAGCTGGGTCAAGTGCTCGCGGCTGGCATGCGCGCTGGCACGGTCCACCCACATGACCACACGCGAAATCACCTGCGGTGCTTGCATGGGTTCTGGTGGCCGTGCGTGCACCTCGTTGTGCAGAGCCAGGCGCTGTGGGTGATCAATCATCGGGGACTTTCAAAGAGAACTCATTCAACCCTCAATATAAGCGAAGCCAAACCATGCCCCAATGAAAAACGGCACCCAAGGGTGCCGTTTGAGGGTTAAAACAGAATGAACTGAATTACTCTTCCACGAAGGCTTCTTCGCGTTTGGACTTGATGGAGGGCAACAGCACGATCACCAAGAGCAAGGCAGCCGCAGCCAACAGGCCAGCAGACAGCGGACGTGTACCAAACACGGTCCAATCACCACGCGACAGCAACAGGGCACGACGCAGGTTTTCTTCCATCATGGGGCCAAGGATGAAACCCAGCAACAAAGGCGCAGGCTCTACACCTAACTTCACGAAGGTGTAGCCCACCAAACCGAAGGCGGCCACCATCCAAATGTCAAAGGTGTTGTTGTTGGTTGAGTACACACCGATCGCGCAGAACAACACGATGGCGGGGAACAAGAAGCGGTAAGGCACAGACAACAACTTGATCCACATGCCGATCAAAGGTAGGTTCAAGATCACGAGCATCAAGTTACCAATCCACATCGAGGCAATCAGACCCCAAAATAATTCGGGGTTGCTGGTCATCACCTGAGGGCCGGGCTGAATGTTGTGAATGGTCATCGCACCCACCATCAAAGCCATCACAGCGTTGGGTGGAATACCCAAGGTGAGCAATGGAATGAAGGAGGTTTGCGCACCGGCGTTGTTGGCCGACTCAGGAGCCGCCACACCACGGATGTTGCCTTGACCGAATGGCACTTCGCCTGGACGCAGCTTGGTTTTCTTCTCGATGGTGTAAGCCGCAAACGCAGCCAACAACGCACCGCCACCTGGCAACACGCCGAGCAACGACCCCAACGCAGTCCCGCGAATGACCGCTGGCAGCATGTTCTTGAAGTCTTCCTTGGTGGGGAACAAACCTTCCACCTTGGCCGTGAACACTTCACGTTCATCTTCGGGTTGCGACAAGTTCGAAATAATCTCGCCGTAACCGAACACACCCATCGCCACCACCACAAAGCCCACACCGTCGGTGAGCTCTGGGATGTCAAAGCTGAAACGTGCCACGCCAGAGTTGACGTCAGTACCGATCAAGCCCATCAAGAGGCCCAG
>CANFKQ010000067.1 GCA_947447405.1 Comamonadaceae bacterium
AAGGCGATTGATGCTCGCCGACAAGAACGGGGCGTGCCTACATCCACCTCTGAACTGGCCAAGCTCGTGGCTGACACGGTCAAAACCCGCGAGCCGGGCAAGGACCCTGCAACGCGCACATTTCAGGCTTTTCGGATTTTCATCAATGCCGAGCTTGAGGAGTTGCAACAAGCGCTGAGCGCTTCGTTGCAGGTGCTGCGTCCAGAAGGACGGTTGGCTGTGATCAGTTTCCACTCGTTGGAGGACCGCATCGTCAAACAGTTCATCACGCAGCACTCGCGTGAGGTGTACGACCGTCGTGCGCCTTTTGCGGTGCCCAAGGTGATGGATCTCAAAGCGATTGACCGCGTCAAGCCCAGCGCTGCAGAGGTGGAGGGCAACCCCCGCTCACGCAGCGCCATCATGCGCGTGGCCGAGCGCTTGGGAGCGGGCGCATGAGCCGTGTGAGTGTCTTGCTGATGATGGCCGTGATGGCGAGCGCGCTGTATTTGGTGCGCACGCAATATGAGTCGCGTTCACTCACGACCGAAATTGACCGCGCGACTAGCCTTGCCCGTAACCTGGAAACAGAAAACGACCGATTGGATGTGGAGCGCCGTGCGCAGGCTACGCCGCTGCGTGTTGAAAAACTCGCGCGTGAGCAGCTGCACATGCACACCATCACCCCAGCTATTACGCAATACGCCACCGTCTCCGGTGGCGCTGCCGCATCTGCACCCGCTGCATCTGTTGAGGTTCGACCATGAGCAGCCGCAGCGTGCAATACACCTCTAGCCCCTTGCTTGCCAGCAAGACACCCATCTGGCGCAGCCAGTTCATCGTGGCCGTCATTGCCGCTGGCTTCTTGGGTTTGGTGGCGCGCGCTGCGTATGTGCAGGTCATCGACAACGCGTTTTTCAAACGCCAAGGTACGGTGCGTTTTGTGCGCACCTTGGATTTGCCTGCCAACCGCGGACGTATCTTGGACCGCAACGGCAACATCTTGGCGTCTAGCGTGCCCGTGCCTAGTATTTGGGCTAACCCAGAAGACATCGAGCGTGACCCAGCCAAGCTCAAGGCCTTGGCCAAATTGTTAGGCATGACGGGCATAGAGTTAGATAAGAAGCTGCAAGACGAAGACAAGATTTTTGTATGGCTCAAGCGTCAAGTCGATGAGTCTGTGGCCAAAGACATTGCAGCGCTCAAGATCAAGGGTGTGTACGACCGCAAAGAGTACAAGCGCGTTTACCCTGAGGGTGAGTCTGTGGCGCACGTGGTGGGTTTCACCAACGTCGAGAACTTAGGCCAAGAAGGCGTGGAGCTTACATTCAACAAAGCCTTAGGGGGCAAAGCGGGTTCGCGTCGCGTGATCAAAGACCGCTTGGGTCGCGTGGTCGAAGACATTGGCGAAATGGTGCCTCCCTTGGATGGAGAAGATTTGCAGCTGAGCATTGACAGCAAGGTGCAGTACTTCGCTTACGAAAAAATCAAAGAGACCGTCATTGCCAACAAAGCTGCTGCAGGCAGCGTGGTAGTTCTGGATATCAAAACGGGCGAGGTGCTGGCCTTGGTCAACTACCCCAGTTACTCGCCTGGCAAGCGCGGCAATTTGAGTGGCGCGCAGTTACGCAACCGCGCTCTGACTGATACGTTTGAACCAGGCTCCACCATGAAACCCATCGTGGTGGGTTTGGCTTTGGAGAAGGGCATTGTCAAACCCGAGACCATGATTCAAACAGCGCCCGGCTATTTGCAAATGGGCACTGCCAAGATCACCGATTCGCATGCCCACGGCTTGCTGAGTGTGAACGAGGTGATTCAAAAATCCAGCAACATCGGCACGGTCAAGATTGCCATGCAAATGCAGCCTCACGACATGTGGGAGGTATTCACGCAAGTTGGCTTAGGTCAAAAGCCCCAAGTGCCGTTTCCAGGCGCAGTGGCTGGCAAGGTGCGCGCTTACAAAACATGGCGTCCGATTGAACAGGCCACGATGAGTTATGGCTATGGTTTGTCTGCCAGCTTGTTTCAGTTGGCGCAGGCGTATACGGTGTTTGCACACGATGGCGAGATGGTGCCCATGAGTTTGGTGAAAACCAACCAGGCCGAAGTGGGTGGTGCACGGGTGTTCTCGTCGCACAACGCTGCCGCCATTCGGAACATGTTGCACATGGTGACCATTCAAGGTGGTACAGCACCCAAGGCGCAAACCATGGGCTATTCGGTGGGGGGTAAAACCGGTACCGCGCACAAGGTCGAAGGCAAGGGCTACGCGAGTAAAAAGTACCGTGGCTTTTTTGTCGGCATCGCGCCCATCGATAACCCGCGCATTGTGGTGGCTGTGATGGTGGATGAACCCACCAATGGCGCTTACTTTGGGGGTGATGTGGCGGCGCCTGTGTTTAGCCAAACAGTGCAACAAACTTTGCGCATGATGGGTGTGCAGCCTGATATGGCGGTCAAGCCACAAGTGGTGACCAAAGTTGAGAAGGAGTCGTTTTGATGAAGCGACTGTATACCCCTCAAGACGCAGCACAGTGGTTGCGCACCCAAGTACGTGGTGTGTTGCACACCGACAGCCGCCGTGTCGGCGCAGGTGACGGCTTTATTGCATGGCCCGGTGGCGTGACAGATGGTCGTCAGTTTGTGGCCTCTGCTTTGAAACAGGGTGCCACTGCCTGCGTGGTCGAGCATTCCGGCGCACAAGCCTTTGCCTGGGGTGACGGCGAAACCATTGCCACCTACGAAGGCCTCAAGGCCGCGAGTGGTCTCATCGCTGCAGCGTATTACGAACAAGCCAGCAAAGCGCTGGACGTGGTGGCCATTACAGGCACCAACGGCAAAACATCCACCGCGTGGTGGTTGGCACATGCCTTGCGAAACGCAGGCAAGCGTTGCGCCATTGTGGGTACCTTGGGTGTAGGTGAAGTAGAGCACCTCGAAGTGACGGGCATGACCACGCCTGACCCCGTGTTGCTGCAAGCGCGTTTACGTGACATGGTTCATGCGGGTGTGAATGCTTGCGCCATTGAAGCGTCATCCATTGGCTTGGCTGAACACCGTTTAGACGGCACGCAGGTGCGCGTAGCCATGTTCACCAATTTCACGCAAGACCATTTGGACTACCACGGCGACATGGTCAGCTACTGGCAAGCCAAGTTGGCCTTGTTCAGCTGGCATGGTTTGCAAGCTGCGGTCGTGAATGTGGACGATGCACAAGGCGCAGCTTTGGCGGCGCAACTGCGAGCGCGTGATGATGCAAGTTGCGATGTGAATGTGTGGACGGTGTCGTGCGCTGCTGATTCAAGCATGGATGCTATCGGTCGCGCATGCGCATGTGCGCAACACATTGTGGCCCGCCACATCCACCACGGCTTATTGGGTTTGTGCTTTGAAGTCGCCGAGGGTGATGAAACCCACCTGCTCGACACTCAACTGGTTGGCCACTACAACGTGAGCAATGTGTTGGGTGTCATCGCCTGCTTGCGTGCGCTGGGGTACAGCTTATCGGACGCCGTACAGGCCTGTCGCGTGTTGCCTGCTGTGCCAGGTCGCATGCAAAGCGTAGGTGAAGCAGGCGAGCCGTTGGTGGTGATTGACTATGCACACACGCCCGATGCAGTGTCGCAAGCGGTGCAAGCTTTGTTGCCCCTGGTGCAGTCACGCGGTGGCGAGCTGACTTGTGTCATTGGCTGCGGCGGTGACCGCGATGTTGCCAAACGTCCTTTGATGGCTCAAGCGGCAGAGCAACACGCACACCGTGTGGTGTTGACCAGCGATAACCCGCGCAGCGAAGATCCACAAATTATTTTGAATCACATGCTGATGGGCTTGCAAAACGCAGCCAATGCCATTGTGATTGCTGACCGCGCGCAAGCCATTGCGCAAACGGTGCAGCACGCACGTACCCAAGACGTGGTGTTGGTGGCGGGCAAAGGCCACGAGGACTACCAAGAGGTGGCGGGCGTCAAACATCCCTTCAGCGATGTCCAACATGCACGCGATGCCTTGGTACAGAGGAGGGGGCATGTCTGACATGAATCTCAGCTTGAAGCAAATCAGCCAATGGCTCAGTGCTGCACAGCTGCATGGCGATGCTGGCTTGATCATTCAACGAGTCAATAGCGATAGCCGCACCTGCCAAACGGGTGACTTGTTTGTCGCCTTGAAAGGCGAACGCTTTGATGCAAATGACTTCTTGCCGCAAGTGGCTGCCAGCGGCGCGACTGCCGCGTTGGCTGAGCGCGACTTAGACGCTGCCCAATTAGCCGGCGTGCAAGTGCCAGACACACGCATCGCTTTAGGGCAGTTGGCCAAAGGCTGGCGCGGTCAATTCAATTTACCCATCATTGCTGTCACGGGTAGCAACGGCAAGACCACCGTCACCCAAATGATTGCCAGCATCTTGCGCGCAGGCTTTGGTGACGACGCCTTGGCAACGCAAGGCAATTTAAACAATGACATTGGCGTGCCACAAACCTTGCTGCGCATGCGCGCGCATCACCGAAGCGCGGTGGTGGAGCTTGGCATGAACCATCCTGGTGAGATTGCAGGCTTGGCCGACATGGCGCAAGCTACTGTGGCGTTGGTGAACAACGCCCAGCGCGAACACCAAGAGTACATGGCTACGGTGGAAGCCGTGGCGCAAGAAAACGGCGCAGCCATCAAGGCTTTGCCTGCACATGGCGTGGCCGTGTTCCCTGCGCATGACGCATACAGTCCTTTGTGGAAAAGCATGGCAAGCAATCGTGCTTGCATGCGTTTCTCCATGACAGTCAACTCTGCTGATCGCGCAGAAGTGCAATTGATCAAAGCCGATTGGTTGAATGACCACTGGGTGGTGCAAGCGCAAACACCCGCAGGCGTGTTGCACACACAGCTGCACATCGCAGGCCGTCACAACGTGGGCAATGCGTTGGCTGCAACTGCGTGTGCCCTGGCTGTCGGTGTGCCGTTGACCACCATCGAACAAGGCCTCAACAGCTTCGAACCCGTCAAAGGTCGTTCACGCGCCTTTGGTATTCAGTGCCAAGGCCGCGACATCACGGTGGTGGACGATACCTACAACGCCAACCCTGACTCTGTACGTGCCGCCATCGACGTGTTGGCCGAGTTGCCCGCGCCACGTTTGCTCGTGTTGGGCGACATGGGCGAAGTGGGGACACAAGGGCCTGAGTTTCACCAAGAGGTGGGCTTGCATGCCGCACAGATGGGTATTGACCACGTGCTGTGCCTGGGTGACTTGGCTGTACACACCGCTACCGCCTGCGGTGCCAATGCCCAGCACCTGACCACCATCGAGGCTCTGAACCAATGTGTGGTGCAACAACTGCCGCATCTGGGCAGTGTGTTGGTCAAAGGTTCACGATTCATGAAGATGGAGCGCGTGATTGAGGCGATCAATGCCTGTCACAACCACAACAAAAAGGAAACCACGCCATGTTGCTGACCCTAGCCCAATGGCTGCAAACCCTTTCGCCAGAGTTTGGATTTTTCCGCGTGTTTCAGTACCTCACGTTCCGCGCGGTGATGGCGGCGTTGACCGCCTTGTTGATTGGCTTGATTGCGGGCCCTTTCGTGATTCGTCGCTTGGCTGCTTTAAAGATTGGCCAGCCCATTCGCGAATACGCCATGCAATCGCATTTGGCTAAGAGCGGTACGCCCACCATGGGTGGTGTGCTGATCTTGATTGGTATTGCGGTGTCCACTTTGCTGTGGGCTGATTTGTCCAACCGCTTTGTGTGGATCGTCATGATCGTGACCTTTGGCTTCGGTGCCATTGGTTGGGTAGATGACTGGCGCAAGGTGGTGAACAAGGATCCAGAGGGCATGCCTTCACGCGAGAAATACATGTGGCAATCTATCATCGGTTTGCTGGCTGCTTTGTATTTGGTGTTCAGCATTGCCGAGAGCAACAACCTGCGCGTGTTGGAGTTGTTCTACTCGTGGGTCAAGTCAGGCTTTGATGTGAACTTGCCACCCAAAGCAGGTTTGCTATTGCCTTTCATCAAAGAAGTGAGCTACCCACTGGGCGTGTTCGGCTTTGTGATCATGACTTACTTGGTCATTGTGGGCTCTAGCAATGCTGTGAACTTGACCGATGGCTTGGATGGCTTGGCCATCATGCCGGTGGTGATGGTGGGCTCGGCCTTGGGCGTGTTTGCCTATGTGACCGGTAGCTCGGTGTATTCCAAATACCTCTTATTCCCCTACATCCCAGGCTCGGGCGAGTTGATGATTTTCTGTGCCGCTATGGCGGGCGCAGGCTTGGCGTTTTTGTGGTTCAACACACACCCTGCGCAAGTGTTCATGGGGGACGTGGGCGCGTTGGCCTTGGGCGGCGCACTCGGCACGATTGCGGTGATCGTGCGACAAGAAATTGTGTTGGCCATCATGGGTGGCATCTTTGTGGTGGAAGCCTTGTCGGTCATGTTGCAAGTGACGTACTTCAAGTACACCAAGAAGAAATATGGCGAAGGTCGCCGTATTTTAAAGATGGCACCTTTGCATCACCACTTTGAAAAGAGCGGCTGGAAAGAAACCCAAGTCGTCGTGCGTTTTTGGATCATCACCATGCTGCTGTGCTTGGTGGGTCTGTCGACCTTGAAGCTGAGATAAGACGATGCTGCAACTCCACAACCAATCGGTGCTGATTCTGGGCTTGGGTGATTCCGGCCTGGCGATGGCGCGTTGGTGCGTGCGTCATGGCGCGCAAGTCCAAGTCGTGGACACGCGCGCCGCGCCACCGCATTTGGCAGCTTTGCGTGCTGAGTTGCCTGCTGTGAAATTTGTGCATGGGACGTTGGATGCCAACTTGGTTGAAGGCCAAGACGTGCGTGCTGTGTTCAAGAGCCCAGGCCTGAGTCCCGAATCGGTAGCACCTGTGTGGAGCGCTGCTGTGGCGGCCGGTTTGTGGGTGGGGACCGAGTTGACTTTGTTCGCTCAAGCGTTGAGCGATTTGCAAACCAGCATGTCCTACCACCCCAAGGTGTTGGCCATCACCGGCACCAACGGAAAAACCACGGTCACATCGTTGACGGGGCAGTTGTTGGAACGTGCAGGCAAACGGGTGGCCGTGGCCGGCAATATTGGACCTACGCTGCTCGACACTTTGTCGCAAGCGTTGGACAAAGCCGCCGAAGAACAAGCGGCTGCGGATGTGGTGGCTGCCGAAGAGGCTGCTGCGCTTGCCGAAGACGAAGCCTTGGCTGAGCAAGCGCGTGCAGAGGTCGAAGCCAAAGAACAAGCCGCCGCGGCACAAGCTGCGCAACTGGCACTCGATGCCGAAGAAGCCTTGGCGCAAGACGCTGCAGCTGAAAGCGATGCTGAATCGCAAATGGATTTGGCTGGCACAGAAGCAGAACAAGTTGCAGAGGTGGTGGTCGCCGACGATGAACCATTTGAAGTGGACTTGCCCCCGCTGGACCCACCACCACAGCCCCCCGCAGACCATCCGTATCTGCCACAAGTGTGGGTCTTGGAGCTGTCGAGCTTCCAGTTGGAAGGCGTGGACAACTTTGAGCCCACAGCGGCCACCGTGCTCAACCTCACGCAAGACCACCTCGACTGGCATGGCAGCATGGACGGCTATGCCGCTGCCAAAGCGCGGGTTTTTGGTAAGCGTGGTGTGATGGTGCTCAATCGCGAAGACGCAGCTGTGATGGCCATGTTGGACAGCGCACCCGTTGAACTTGCAGAAGTCGTTGTCAAGCCCTCACGTGCGAAAACGCTAAAAGTTCAATGCCGTGCGCACCTCACCTTTGGCGGTGATTTGCCGCAACGCCCTGGAGACTATGGCATTGAAACTGTCAATGGCATGACGTGGCTGGTGCGTGCGCTAGAAGCGGACGAAACCCGCAAGCGTCGCAAAGACGACGAAGAAGAAATTCATATCCAACGCCTGATGCCCGCTGATGCCTTGCGCATCCGTGGCCGCCACAACGCACTGAATGCCTTGTCTGCATTGGCCTTGGCTGGCAGTGCGGGTGGCGATTTGGCGCCCATGTTGTTTGGCTTGCGCGAGTACCTTGGAGAACCCCACCGCGTGGAAGCCGTGACCGTGTTGAACGGCGTGGAGTATTTTGATGACAGCAAAGGCACCAACGTGGGCGCCACCGTGGCGGCTTTGCAGGGTTTGGGCGTGGATCGGCGCTTGGTTGTCATCTTGGGTGGCGACGGCAAAGGCCAAGACTTCTCACCTTTGAGCGAACCTGTGGCACGTTACGCGCGTGCGGTGGTGTTGATTGGCCGTGATGCACCTGTTTTGCGCGAGGTGTTGCAACACAGTGGTGTCACCGTGTTGGATGCTGCGTCTTTGGAGGATGCGGTCAAGTTGTGCAGCGAGCAAGCGCATTCAGGTGACGCCGTGTTGTTGTCACCCGCTTGCGCGAGCATGGACATGTTTCGCAACTATGCGCATCGCGCCGAGGTATTTGTTGGCGCAGTGAACCACTTGGTAGAAGAAGCAGGAGGCATGGCGTGAGTGACATGGCCACATCCGCAAAAGTCTCTTTCATGCAGCGCATGAAGCAGGGCATCAGCCGTCTTTTTGGCGCTGAACCTGAGACGGGCATGGATGCTTTGCCCGTGCGTGTGCACGGCACAGAGTTCACACGCACCGCCGCTTCGCCTGTGCATGTGAAGGGTTTTGATCAACCTTTGGTGTGGGTCACCTTTGCCTTACTGATGTTTGGTTTGGTCATGGTGTATTCAGCCTCCATCGCCATTCCTGACAACCCACGTATGGGGGCGGGCTACACCCAAACGCATTTCTTGTTGCGACACGCACTGTCGTTGTTTGTGGCATTTGTGGCTGCGCTGTTGGCATTTCAAATTCCGCTCAACACGTGGGAACGTGTGGCACCTTGGGTATTCATTGCGGCCATCGTGTTGTTGATTGCCGTATTGATTCCGTTCATCGGCAAATCCGTCAACGGTGCACGGCGTTGGATTGGCTTGGGCTTTATGAACTTTCAGCCGTCGGAGCTGGCCAAGTGGGGCGTGTTGCTGTATGCCGCCAACTACATGGTGCGCAAAATGGACGTGAAAGAAAACTTCTTTGCTGCGGTCACGCCGATGGGTGCAGCGGTGGCGGCGGTGGGTTTATTGCTGTTGTCTGAGCCCGACATGGGCGCATTCATGGTGATCGCTGTGATTGCCATGGGTATCTTGTTCTTAGGTGGCGTCAATGCACGCATGTTTTTCTTGATCGCGACCGCGCTGGTGGGTGTGTTCGGTTTGATCATTGCTACCTCTGAGTGGCGTCGTGAACGCATCTTTGCCTACCTTGACCCATGGAGCATGGAGCATGCTTTGGGCAAGGGCTACCAGTTGTCGCACTCGCTCATTGCGATTGGCCGTGGTGAAATTTTTGGTGTTGGCTTGGGCGGCAGTGTGGAAAAGTTGCATTGGTTGCCCGAAGCGCACACCGACTTTTTGCTGGCTGTGATCGGCGAAGAGTTTGGTTTTGTTGGCGTCGTGGCTGTGATTGGCCTCTTCATGTGGTTGACCCGTCGGATCATGTACATCGGCCGTCAAGCGATCGCCATGGATCGTGTGTTTGCCGGTTTGGTCGCGCAAGGTGTGGGCATCTGGATGGGCTTTCAGTCCTTCATCAACATGGGCGTGAATTTAGGCGCTCTACCCACTAAGGGCTTGACCTTGCCACTCATGAGCTACGGCGGCTCTGCGATTTTGTTGAACCTCATTGCCATTGCGGTGGTGTTGCGCGTGGATTTTGAAAACCGCGTTGTCATGCATGGGGGGCGACTATGACGCTCAGCACACGCACCGCACTCATCATGGCTGGCGGCACTGGCGGCCACATCTTCCCTGGCTTGGCTGTGGCTGAACAATTGCGCATCCACGGCTGGAACGTGCATTGGCTTGGTGCGCCTGAGCCAAGCATGGAAAGCCAGTTGGTGCCTCCTCGTGGCTTTGCGTATGAGACCGTTCAGTTCGGCGGCGTGCGTGGCAAAGGTGTCAAAACTTTGGCGCTACTGCCCTTCAAGTTGTTGCGTGCCTTTTGGCAAAGCTTGTGTGTGGTGCGTCGCGTGAAGCCTGATGTGGTGGTAGGCCTCGGTGGCTACATCACGTTCCCAGCCGGCATGATGGCTGTGCTCTGTGGCAAGCCTTTGGTGTTGCATGAGCAAAACTCAGTCGCCGGTATGGCCAACAAAGTGTTGAGTGGCGTGGCGAACCGTGTGTTCAGCGCGTTCCCCAATGTGCTGCCAAAAGCCAAGTGGGTGGGCAATCCCATGCGCGACGGCTTTGTGACCCAAGCCAAACCCGCGCAACGCTTTGCCGACCGCACCGGCCCGTTGCGCGTGTTGGTGGTGGGCGGAAGTTTGGGGGCGCAAGCGCTCAACACTGTGGTGCCGCAAGCCTTGGCCAAGATTGCGCATAACCAACGTCCCATCGTCACCCACCAAAGTGGTGCCAAACAAATTGATGCCTTGCGTGCTGCGTATGAAGAGGCGGGCGTGCAAGCCGAGTTAACCCCGTTCATTGACGACACCGCACAAGCGTTTGCAGATGCCGACATCGTGATTGCCCGTGCCGGTGCCAGCACCGTGACTGAGTTGGCTGCCGTGGGCGCTGCAGCGATTTATGTGCCGTTTCCCCATGCGGTGGACGACCACCAAACCACCAACGCACGCTTCGTCGTGGATGCAGGCGGCGGCTGGTTGGTGCCACAAAACGAATTGACAGCTCAAGACTTGGCTAACCGTTTGCAATTCATCACGCGCCGCACCTTGTTGGCTTGTGCCGAAAAAGCGTATGCCGTGCGTCAGGTGGAGGCGGTGGCTCAAGTGGTGGCCGCTTGCGAGCAGCTCGCCGCGAAAGGAAAAAAATAATGAAACACGCCATTCGTCATATCCATTTCGTCGGCATCGGCGGCGCAGGCATGAGCGGCATTGCCGAAGTGCTGTTGAACTTGGGTTATGCCATTTCGGGCTCCGATTTGTCAGACAGTGTGGCCTTAAAGCGCCTGCAAAGCTTGGGCATTCAAACCCATGTGGGCCACGACGCCCAAAACATCGCAGGTGCAGATGCCGTGGTCACTTCCACAGCGGTGCATGCGGACAACCCCGAAGTGGTGGCTGCCCATGCGAAGTTGATTCCCGTCGTCCCACGCGCCGTGATGTTGGCCGAATTGATGCGCCTCAAAACGGGTGTGGCCATTGCAGGTACACATGGCAAAACCACCACCACCAGTTTGGTGGCCAGCGTGTTGGCCGAAGCGGGCATGGACCCCACCTTTGTGATTGGCGGCAAGCTCAACAGCGCAGGCGCAAACGCCAAGCTGGGCTCGGGTGACTACATCGTGGTAGAGGCTGACGAGTCAGATGCTTCGTTCTTGAACCTCTTACCTGTGATGGCCGTGGTGACCAACATCGACGCCGACCACATGGACACCTATGGACACGACTTCAACAAGTTGAAGGGTGCGTTCATTGAGTTCTTGCACCGCATGCCGTTTTATGGCGCCGCTATTTTGTGCACCGATGATCCAGCGGTGCGCAGCATCTTGCCCGAGGTCTCACGCCCCATCACCAGCTATGGCTTTAATGAAGAAGCGCAAGTGCGCGCGGTGAACGTGCGTGCCGACAACGGCCGCATGTGCTTTACCGTGCAGCGTCGCAACGGTGTGACTTTGCCCGACATCGACATCACCCTCAATTTGGCTGGCGAGCACAACGTGCTCAACGCTTTGGCTGCCATCGCGATTGCCGTGGAGTTGAACGTCCCTGATGAGGCCTTGCAAAAAGCGCTGGCCGAGTTCAAAGGCGTGGGTCGTCGCTTCCAGCGTCACGGCGAAGTCGCTGCGAAGAACGGTGGCGAGTTCACCCTCATCGAAGACTATGGGCACCACCCTGTGGAAGTGGCCGCCACCTTGGCGGCGGCACGGGGTGCATTTCCCGGTCGTCGTTTGGTCTTGGCGTTCCAGCCGCACCGCTACACCCGCACGCGTGATTGTTTTGAAGACTTTGTGGAAGTCATGGGCCGCGCGGATGTGTTGTGGTTGTCTGAAATTTACGCCGCAGGTGAAACACCGATTGCCGCCGCCGATGGCCGTGCACTGTCGCGTGCCATGCGCGTGGCGGGTCACGAAGCCTTGGTGTTCGTGGATGACATTCAAAAAATGGCCCAAGTCATTGCTGAGCACGCCCAAGCGGGTGATGTGGTGATGTGCATGGGCGCAGGGTCGATTGGCCAAGTGCCAGCCAA
>CANFKQ010000068.1 GCA_947447405.1 Comamonadaceae bacterium
ATTGACGCGTCTTTCAGTTGATTCACAAAGGTTATCCATGAACGCTTCAAACATCATTCTCAACGTCAATGGCATTGAAGTCATTTACAACCACGTCATCTTGGTGCTCAAGGGCGTGTCACTCAATGTGCCTGAAGGCAGCATCGTGTCTTTGCTGGGCGGCAATGGCGCTGGCAAAACCACCACCTTGCGCGCGATTTCCAACTTGTTGCAAGGCGAGCGCGGTGCGGTGACCAAAGGCAGCATCGAGCTGCGTGGTGAGCGCATTGAAAACCTCACACCCGCTGATTTGGTCAAGCGCGGTGTGGTGCAAGTCATGGAAGGTCGTCATTGCTTTGCCCACTTGACCATCGAAGAAAACCTGTTGACCGGTAGTTACACACGCACCAGTAAGGGTGAGATTGAGGCCAACTTGGAGAAGGTCTACAACTACTTTCCGCGTCTCAAAACACGCCGCACCTCGCAAGCGGCTTATACGTCTGGCGGCGAGCAGCAAATGTGTGCGATTGGTCGCGCCATCATGGCCAACCCCAGCATGGTGCTGTTGGACGAGCCCTCCATGGGATTGGCCCCACAAATCGTGGAAGAGGTGTTCAACATCGTCAAGGATTTGAATGAGAAAGAAAAAGTCACGTTCCTCATCGCCGAGCAAAACACCAACATGGCTTTGAAGTATGCCGACTACGGCTACATCATGGAGTCTGGTCGAATTGTGATGGACGGTGCCGCTGCTGACTTGGCCAACAACGAAGACGTGAAAGAGTTTTACCTCGGTATGGGTGGCGGCGAACGCAAGAGCTTCAAAGATGCCAAGAGCTACAAACGCCGCAAGCGTTGGTTGGCGTAAGAGGAGTCCACATGTCCAAACATTTCGACGCACTCGAAACCCGCAACCCTGTCGAGCGCGAAGCTGCGCTCATGGCTGCACTGCCTGCACAAATTGCGCATGCACAGAAACATTCACCTGCTTTTGCCAAATCATTGGCGGGCGTGAATGCTGCCAGCATCACCCACCGCGAAGCATTGGCCACGTTGCCAGTCATTCGTAAATATGAGTTGTTGGCGCAGCAGCAATCACAGCGTGCCACCAATGTGTTTGGTGGCTTCGCCGCGATTGGTTTTGGCAAAGCTATGCCACGCGTTTTTGCCAGCCCAGGCACGATTTACGAACCCGAAGGCGCACGCGCAGATTACTGGCGCATGGCCCGTGCCATTTACGCCGCAGGATTTCGTTCGAATGAATTGATTCACAACTGCTTCAGCTATCACTTCACGCCTGCAGGTTCGATGATGGAAACTGGCGCACACGCCATTGGCTGCACTGTGTTTGCGGGCGGCACGGGTCAGACCGAACAGCAAGTGGGCGCCATGGCTGAGTTGAAGCCTGCGGGCTACATCGGTACCCCCAGTTTCTTGAAAATCATTGTGGAAAAAGCCGCCGAGATGGGTGTGAAGCTGCCCAGCGTCACCAAAGCCTTGGTGTCTGGCGAGGCGTTTCCCCCCAGCTTGCGTGATTGGTTGGCTGAGCGCGGTGTTGCGGGCTACCAGTGCTACGCCACTGCCGACCTGGGTTTGATTGCCTATGAAACCGAAGCCCGTGAAGGCTTGGTGCTGGATGAAGGCGTGATCGTGGAAATCGTCCGCCCTGGCACCGCTGACCCTGTGCCCGAAGGTGAAGTGGGCGAGTTGGTGGTGACATCGCTTAACCCCGATTACCCCTTGATTCGTTTTGGTACCGGCGACTTGTCTGCCGTGTTGTCAGGCCACTGCCCTACAGGACGCACCAATGTGCGTATCAAAGGCTGGATGGGGCGTGCAGACCAAACCACCAAAGTGCGTGGCATGTTTGTGCACCCTGGCCAGGTGGCCGAGGTGATCAAACGTTTCCCCGAAATCAAACGCGCGCGTTTGGTGGTCACGGGTGAGATGGCCAACGACCAAATGAGCCTCAAAGTCGAAGCTCAAGAGACGGACGGCTTGATTCAAAAAATTGGCGAAGCTGTGCGTGACATCACGAAGCTGCGCGCCGATGTGACGGTCGTCGCGTTGGGCACCTTGCCCAACGATGGCAAAGTCATTGAAGATGCACGCACTTACCAATAAGACAAATTTGGTGCTCATCTTGACGTGCATCAAGGTAAGCCCTTACGTGGAAACCAAAATAACGAAATTGTCAATAGTGCTTTAGTATTGGACACTTTTTAGAGGAATCCCGATGAAACAATTGTTCACTTTAAGCCTGTTGGCTTTGGCTGCATTGACTGGCGCCAATGCAGCTGACTTCCCCGTCAAAGACAAACCCATCACCATCGTCGTGCCCTTCACTGCGGGGGGGCCAACTGACCGCGTGGCCCGTGATTTGGCCGAAGCCTTGCGCAAGCCCTTGGGTGCCAATGTGGTGGTTGAAAACGTGGCGGGTGCAGGCGGCACGATTGGCGCCAACAAGGTGGCCAAAGCGCCACAAGATGGTCACACTGTGTTGTTGCACCACATCGGCATGGCCACCTCGCCAGCGCTGTATCGCAAGATGCCCTACAACACCCTCGAAGACTTTGAGTTCTTGGGCATGGTCAACGATGTGCCCATGACTTTGATCGGTCGCCCCACATTGCCCGCCAACACGTTCAAAGAGTTGCAAGCTTGGATTGAGCAAAACAAAGGCAAGGTCAATTTAGGTAACGCTGGGTTGGGCGCGGCCTCACATTTGTGCGGCCTGTTGTTCCAAGATGCGATCAAGACGGACATGACCACGGTGCCCTACAAAGGCACAGCGCCTGCCATGAACGACTTGATGGGCGGCCAGATTGACTTGTTGTGTGACCAAAGCACCAACACGACCAGCCAGATCGAAGGCAAAACTGTCAAGGCCTTTGCGGTGACGACGGCCAAGCGTTTGACCACGCCTGCTTTGAAGAACCTGCCTACTTTGCAAGAGTCTGGCCTCAAAGGTTTTGAAGTCACCATTTGGCACGGTCTGTACGCTCCCAAGGGTACGCCTGCTGAGGTGACCGCCAAAATCAACAAAGCTTTGAAAGCTGCGTTGAAAGATCCCGAGTTCATCAAGAAGCAACAAGCCTTGGGCGCCGTGATCGTGACCGACAAGCGTTCTGATCCTGCTGAACACAAGAAATTTGTGGCTGCAGAAATTGCCAAGTGGGGCCCCATCATTCAGGCTGCTGGCGTGTATGCAGACTGATCCAACCCCTTCGGTGGTGTGAGATGTCAAAGCCACCTTCGGGTGGCTTTTTTCATGGGGTAAATACGGGCGTCTGGTGTCGCCAAATTGGCAGTTCGCGGGGGCCGTGGATGGCATGATGCACAGACCCAAAAACAAGGACTTGCTATGACACTACGCCGCCGTACCTTTACGCAAGCCTCGCTCTTGAGCGCATTAGGCTTCTTGCATGGCGTGGTACAGGCCCAGCAGGCATGGCCTAGCAAGCCCGTGCGAATTGTGGTGCCATTCGCCCCAGGAGGCACCACCGATATTTTGGCCCGTGCGATTGCGCCAGAGTTGACGCGCGCATTGGGCCAAACTTTCTTTGTGGAAAACAAAGCCGGTGCCGGCGGTAATGTAGGCGCCGACATCGTCGCCAAATCGCCGAACGATGGCTACACCTTGCTGATGGGCACGGTGGGGACGCATGGCATCAATCGCGCGTTGTACAACAAGTTGCCGTTCGATCCGATCAAAGACTTTGCGCCCATCACGGTGGTGGCCGGTGTGCCCAATGTGATGGTGATGAATGCCGACACGGCCAAAGCGCGCAACATCAATTCTGTGGCCGACTTCATTGCCTATGCCAAAGCCAACCCTGGCAAACTCAACATGGCATCCAGTGGCAATGGCACCTCTATCCATTTGGCTGGTGAGTTGTTCAAAAGTATGAGTGGCACTTACATGGTTCACTTTCCCTACAAGGGCTCTGGCCCCGCCATTCTTGACTTGTTGGGTGGCTCCATGGATGTGATGTTTGACAACTTGCCTGCGGCCATGCCGCACATCAAGTCTGGCAAGTTCAAAGCGTTGGCAGTGACCAGCAGTCAGCGTTCCGAGGCCATGCCCGAGTTGCCCACGATTGAAGAAGCAGGCGGCCCGACCTTGAAGGGCTATGAGGCAAGTTCATGGTTTGGTTTGCTGGCGCCTGCGGGCACACCTGTCGACGTGGTACGTCGCATTCAACAAGAAGTGGCCAAAGCCATGAGCACACCCGCTGTCAAGGAAAAACTGTTGGCACAAGGTGCCATTCCCGGCGGCAACACCCCTGAAGATTTCGCCAAGTTCATCGATGCCGAACACAAAAAGTGGGCGCAGGTGGTGAAAGTGTCTGGCGCCAAAGTCGACTGAGGTGTGCGATTAGCCCATCAGGTGTTCAAAGGGGAGTGATTGCTTCACCAGCATCACCGTACAAGGTGCGTCAATCGCCACCTTGATGGGCACGGTGGCGACAAAACGTTGCATCTGCAAACCATGCGTCGCTGCACCCATGACGATCATGCTCACGTGATTGCCTTCCGCGTAGCGCACGATGGCATTTGCCACATCGCTCGCCTCGAGTACATGAAATGAAGTTTGGTGTTGCTCCAAATCCAGTGGCTGTGACCACTGGTGCAACATGGTCAGGTATTGGCGGTGTACCGAGGTTTCGCTTTTGATGCTTTCGGTGGCGCTGGTTTGGTTGGGTGAAATCACCGTCACCACAGCAAGCCGAGCGCCAGGCCGAATGCCCAGCGAACGCGATACGGCTAGACGCAGTGAATACAGCGTGGCATCGCTGGCTTCGTGATGTGGCACGGCCACCATGACGATGGGCACTTCGTCAATCTGCTGCGAGGGCAATGGGCTCGGCTGGTAGTGCATGCCTGCCGCTTTGAGCCAGCGTTTGACGTGTGTGAAAAAGGGCGTGCCTTGCACTTGCTTGCCGCGCTTGGTGACTTTCACCTGTTCGGGGTGCTCCAAGTCAAATGCCAAATGCGCAGCCGAGGGGTAGCGTTTGGCCGCTTCGGGCTCTAAGCAGCGCAGTACCACCTCTTGCCACCATTCGGGTAAATCTTCTCGCAAGCGGCGCGGTGGCGTCGGGTCCATCCACAAACGTTGGCGCATGCCTCCACGCGTTTGTGGGTTGCCAAAAGGCAGCTCGCCTGTGGCCAACTCGTACAACATCACTCCAATGGCAAAGATGTCGCTGCGTGGATCACCGCGCACCCCCACCACTTGCTCGGGTGCAATCCATGCGGGCGACCCCACGGCTTTGCGCAACTCTTCGGCCAACAAGTCGGGGTAGTGCGCGTGGCAGGACAACCCAAAGTCCAGCAACACCGCGTGACCGTCTGGGTGCAGCAGCACGTTGGCAGGCTTGATATCGAGGTGGCAGGTGTTTTGTTGGTGCAGGCTGTGCGCTGCGCGTGCGATGGCGGCCCCTAGGTGCGACATCTCTGTCACGCTGGCTCGTGTGCGCTCTTGTGTGTGTGTGTCCAGCACCTGTTGCAAGGTCAGGCCGGGCACATGCTCCATCACCAAATAAGGCAGGTTCACCAAATCGCCTGCTGCGACAAAGCGCGGCACATGCGTGCCGTGCAGCACTTGCAAGATTTGGTGCTCAACCTCGAAGCCCACAATGTTTTCTGCGCCATCGCCCGCGGTCATGCGCGGCACTTTCATCACCATGTCAAACGGCGCGGGGCGCTCGTCGGCATAGGTCACTTCATAAATATGGGCCATGCCGCCTGCATGCAGGCAAGCGCCGATGCAAAACCCGTCCAGTTCAGTGCCTGCTGCTAGGCGCTTCATTGACCGGTCTCCAAGCGTTGGGCAAAGTACTCGGGCAAGCCTGCTTCGCGCACGGCGCGAGCCGCTGCGCGGTGGTCATACGCCACACGATGAAACGTGAGCTTGGCCGCTGTGCTGTCAAACACCGCGTACATGGCCCGCGGACTGCCATCGCGGGGTTGTCCCACGGATCCGATGGTGGCAATCCACTGGCGGTGTTTGGGGGTGGGAATCGGTACGCCCGAGGTGGGCTTGAATGCCATCAACTGACGGCCCGTGCCTCGGTAGTACAACGACTGGTGGTGCACATGGCCGCCGAACACATAGTGCACATCGGGGTGGCTGCATGCGGCGTCGAGACTAAGGCCTGCAATGCGTTCGTCTTCAACATAGCGCCAACGCTCGGGCGCATCTGCGCTCGCGTGCACAAAAAACATCTGGTCCACGCGCTCGGTCAATGGCAAGGTCTCTAGCCAAAAGCGTTGTGCGGGTGAGAGCTGGTCGTGCGTCCACTGCGCGGTTTGGCTACCCAACGATGGGTTGGGCGTGTTGACCGTGTGCATTTGCACCAGCTCTTCGTGGTTGCCTCGCACCACCACAGCACCCTCGTCTTGCAAGGCCTGGCAGCGCGCCACCACCTCGGCTGGAAATGCACCGTAGCTCACCAAGTCACCCAAAATGGCCATGCGCTCAACGCCCTGCGTTTGTGCATGTGCCAAGCATGCGTCAAGCGCATGCAAGTTGCTGTGGATGTCAGAGAGCAGGGCGTATTTCATGTCAACACAAAACCGCTGAAAGCTTAGTAGGTGTAAACGCCTTTGCCGGTCTTGCGACCCAGCTGACCCGCGGCCACCATTTCCTTGAGCAGTGGGCAAGCGCGGTATTTGCTATCGCCAAATTCTTGCAAGTACACGTCCATCACGGCCACACACACATCGAGGCCAATCATGTCGGCCAAAGCCAAGGGGCCGATGGGTTGGTTGCAGCCCAGCTTCATGCCCGCGTCGATGTCTTCGGCGGTGGCCACACCTTCGGCTAAGACAAAGAAGGCTTCGTTGATCATGGGCACCAAGATGCGGTTGACCACAAAGCCCGGCGCGTTCTTCACGGTGATGGGGCTCTTGCCCAAACGTGTGGACAGGTCATGTACCGAAGCGTGTGTGGCGTCGGAGGTTTGCAAACCACGGATGATTTCCACCAAGGCCATCATGGGCACGGGGTTGAAAAAGTGCATGCCAATGAAGCGGTCCGCGCGTGTGGTGACAGCGGCAAGCTTGGTGATGGAAATCGACGAGGTGTTGGACGCGATGATCGCTTCAGGGGCCAACATACCGTCGAGTTGTTTGACGATTTTGACCTTGAGGTCGTAGTTCTCAGTCGCGGCTTCGATGACGAGCTGCGCACCTTTGAGGTCGTCGTAGCTGGTGCTGGTTTTGATGCGCGACAAGGCCGCTGCTTTGTCCGCCTCGGTGATTTTTTCTTTCTTGATCAAACGGTCCAAGCTACCTGCCACAGTGGCGAGGCCTTTGGCCACGGCAGCGTCAGAGATGTCGACCATCACCACGTTCACGCCAGACACCGCACATGCTTGTGCAATGCCATTGCCCATGGTGCCAGCGCCGATGATGCCTACGGTTTGAATGCTCATTGGGAATCCTTGTGTTGTTGGTTAACTCAAAAAAACAATATTAGCGGGGGAAGGGTTGCTTTTGGCTGACGTGGGTCAATTTCTAATGCTCCAGCGAGTTGGCTTGAGGCGTCTTCCTCATGCTGGAGTACCAGAAATCGTCAGCCGCCCCAAGTCAACTCGCTTACGGGTCGTTAAGCGCGAAAACGCTTTTTCGTCAGGTGCAGGGCGATTTTCCAGGCGACCACGGTGTAAACGGCCAGCACGCCTAGGTGCATCGCTGCGTCAGTGGGCCACTGGTCTAGAAACAAAGGCCGGACCAAGGCGATGGCCTGCGTGAGCGGCAGCCACGCCGAGATGTCGCGCACGATGCCTGGCAGCTGATCACGCGGGAAGAACACACCACTCAAGAACATCATGGGTGTGAGGAACAGCGTGAAGTAGTAGGTGAAGAAGTCATAGCCCTTGGCCAGCGCATTGAAGATGAGGGCAATGCAGCTGAAGGTGATGCCGACGAACAACAAAATTGGCCACGCCGCCAAGAGCTTCCAGCTTTGGGTGATGCCCAGTGCAAACATCACGCCCAAGATGGCGGTGATGGTGAACAGTGCTTTGAAGGCTGCCCACAGCATTTCGGCCAAGAGCACATCGTCCAAACGCATGGGGGCGTTCAAGATGCCATCCCAAGTTTTTTGCACATGCATGCGGGAAAAGGCGGAGTACAGCGCTTCGAACGTGGCGGCGTTCATGGCGCTCATGCAGATGGAGCCGCTGGCTAAGAACAAGATGTAGGGCACTTTGTCGTCGCCTAGGGTGACATCGCCCACCAAGGCGCCCATGCCGTAGCCAAAGGCCACCAGCCACATCAAAGGTTCGGCAATGTTGGCCACGAGGCTGGGGATGGCGAGCTTGCGCCACACCAAGAGGTTACGCAAGAAGACGGGCCAGAAACGGAAATAGGTGTGCATTGCGGTTTAGCCTTCTTCGCGGATTTGGCGTCCGGTCATTTTTAAAAACAAATCTTCCAAGTTGGCAGGGCGATGTAGCGTGCGCAGGCCCGTATGAGCACTGAGCGCGTGTAGCAATTGCGCCGCATCTTGGGTGTAGAAAAACACGGTCTCACCACTGGTCTCCACGCGTTGCGCTAAGGCAGCGATGGGGCTGTTGACCAAAGCCAACGCGCCGTTGCCAAACACCTCCACCACATCGGGTTCAAGGTGTTGGGCAATCAAATCACGCGGTGTGCCTTCGGCAATTTTTTTGCCGTGGTCCAGCACCAGCAAACGGTTGCACAGGCGTTCGGCTTCGTCCATGAAGTGCGTGGTCAGCAAAATGGATTTGCCTTGTTGCAGCAGTTGCTGCAAACGCTCCCACATCAAGTGCCGCGCTTGTGGGTCTAGGCCGGTCGTTGGCTCGTCCAGTAGCAGCAAGTCAGGATTGTTGATGAGGGCGCGGGCCAGACTCAATCGGCGCTTCATGCCGCCCGACAACTCGCCTGGCTTGGCATTGGCTTTGTGTGAGAGCGCGGCAAATTCCAGCAGTTGCGGAATGCGCGCTTGAATGTCGGCCTTCTTCATCCCAAAGTAACGCCCAAACACCATCAGGTTTTCGGCGCAGGTGAAGTCGGGGTCGAGCGTGTCGAACTGGCTCACCACGCCTAAGCGTGCTTTGATGGCCAACGCGTCATCGGGCATGGACAAGCCAAAGGCGTGGATGCTGCCACCATCGGGCTGTGCGAGGCCGAGGCACATGCGTAAGGTGGTGGTTTTACCTGCGCCATTGGGGCCAATGACGCCCAAGCATTCGCCGGGTGCGATGCTGAAAGACACATTGTTCACCACGGTGTGGTCACCGTAGCGTTTGAGAAGGTGCTTGCATTCAAAAAGTGGGGTGTTCATGGCTGCATTTTGCCCGCCTAAAATCCGTGCAACTTCCTCTAGGGCTACGACGTGTCAGATACCTTATTTGTTCTCTCCCAATATGTGATGCCCAAACAGCTGCTCACGCAGTTGGCAGGTGCCGTGGCGCGTGCACGTTGCGGCAAATGGACGCATGCCCTCATCCAATGGTTTGTGGGCAAGTACCAAGTCAACATGGACGAGGCAGCGCAACCCGACATCACGCAGTACGCATGCTTCAACGACTTCTTCACCCGCGCCCTCAAGCCCGGTGCACGCCCCTTGGCCGATGCCGCGTTTGTCTGTCCCGTGGACGGTGCGATCAGTCAGTTGGGCCACATCGATGGCGATCAAGTGTTTCAAGCCAAAGGCCACAGCTACATCACGCAAGCCTTGGTGGGTGGCGACGCCACATTGGCGGCGCAGTTTCAAGACGGCGAGTTCGCCACGATTTACCTCAGCCCCAAGGACTACCACCGCATCCACATGCCCAGCAGCGGCCGATTGCGCCGCATGATTCATGTGCCCGGTGACTTGTTCTCGGTCAACCCAGCCACAGCCCGTGGCGTGCCCGGCTTGTTTGCACGCAACGAGCGCGTGGTGTGCGTGTTTGACATGCCATCAGCCGCTGGTGAGACGCCCAAGCAATACGTGTTGGTGCTTGTGGGCGCCACCATCGTGGGCAGCATGGCCACACCGTGGCATGGCGTGGTCAACCCACCTCGTCCAGGCACGGTGCGCGAGTGGACCTATGACGACCAAGACCTGAGCCTTCGCCAAGGCGACGAAATGGGTCGCTTCTTGTTGGGCTCGACTGTGGTGTTGCTGTGGCCGAAGAACACCATTGCGTTCAACCCTGCTTGGCAAGCGGCACAAGGCGTGCGCTTGGGCGAGAAGATGGGTGATGCGGTTTAAGGCTTATTGAAACGCCACCTCAGCAAAGCTACGTAGTTTGCGGCTGTGCAATTGCGCAGGCCCTTGCTGGCGCAGTAGCTCAACGGCACGCATGCCAATGCGCAGGTGCTGGTCCACACGCTCGCGGTAAAAGTGGTTGGCCATACCCGGCAATTTGATTTCGCCGTGCAGCGGTTTGTCACTCACGCACAGCAGGGTGCCGTAGGGCACACGAAACCTAAATCCATTCGCGGCAATCGTGGCGCTTTCCATGTCGAGCGCCACGGCACGGCTTTGGCTGAAGCGGCGTTGGGGCGTGTTGTCGGGCAACAGCTCCCAGTTGCGGTTGTCGGTGCTGGCCACTGTGCCGGTGCGCAAGATGCGTTTGAGTTCGGCGCCTTCACATTGCGTCACGTCTTTCACTGCTTGCTCTAACGCCACTTGAATTTCAGCCAGCGCGGGGATAGGCACCCACAGCGGCAGCTCTTCGTCCAGCACATGGTCTTCGCGCACATAGCCGTGGGCCAGCACGTAGTCGCCCAGCTGCTGGGTGTTACGCAGGCCTGCGCAGTGGCCCAGCATCAGCCATGCGTGGGGGCGCAACACGGCAATGTGGTCGGTGATGTTTTTGGCGTTGGCCGGGCCCACACCAATGTTGACCATGGTGATGCCGGTGTGGTCCGCGCGCACCAAGTGGTAGCCGGGCATTTGCGGCAAGCGCGGAGGCACTTTGCCCAGTGCGTCATTTGTTTCGGCGGGCAAGCCCACACGCCGTGTCACCACGTTGCCGGGCTCGACAAACGCGACGTAGTCGCTGTGGGGGTCCTGCATGGCCTCGTGGCCCAAGCGCACAAACTCGTCGATGTAGAACTGGTAGTTGGTGAACAACACATAGTTCTGAAAATGCTCTGGCGATGTGCCGCTGTAGTGGCGCAGTCGCTGCAACGAATAGTCCATCCGTGCGGCGGTGAACAGCGACAGCGGTTGAGGATCGTTGGGCTTGGCTTCGAACGTCCCGTTGGCTATGCCGTCGTCCATGGCGGTGAGGTCGGGCAAGTCAAACACCTCGCGCATGAGCTGGCGACGCTCGGCGCTCATCTCGCCTTCTACGTGGTCGTGGTCGGCAAATGAGAAGTGCACAGGAATAGGCTGGTGGCTCACGCCCACTTCCAGCGTGCCGCCATGGTTTTGCAGCAGTAGGCGAAATTGCTCTCGGTAATACGTCGCAAACAAATCGGGGCGGGTGAGGGTGGTCTCGTAGCGGCCAGGCTCGGCCACAAAGCCATAGCTCAGCCCTGCGCCTTCGCTGTTGGCTTGCAGTGCACCGGTCTTGGTGTGGATGCGCACAAAGGGGTAGAACGCACGCACACGTTGTTCAAACGACTGACCTGCCACGAACTCACGCATGGCTTGGCGCAAGTGGTCGAGGCTGGTTTGGTACAGCGCTTGCACTTGGGCAAGTGCGCTGTCGGCGTCGGTGTGACGGGTGGGGGCGGTGAAGGGGGGACGAATACTCATGCCCCGATATTACCGACTACATATTTCGGCGGTACTGCCCACCCACCTCAAACAAGGCGTTGGTGATTTGGCCAAGTGAACACACACGCACCGCGTCCATCAACACCTCAAACACGTTGGCGTTGTCGATGACGGCTTGCTGCAGGCGCTTGATTTGCACCGCTGCTGCATCCTTGTGGCGGGCGTGGAAGTCGTTCAAGCGGTTCAACTGGCTTTGCTTTTCCTCTTCGGTCGAGCGGGCCAGTTCGAGCTTGTCCATCACTTGTTCGCCGTGCGGGTTG
>CANFKQ010000069.1 GCA_947447405.1 Comamonadaceae bacterium
AAATGCCTGTTCGAGCGCAATCCACATTGACAAGCTCATGGCGTTGTAACGCGCTGCATCATCAATCGTGACCAGCGTCACATGCGCGTCGTGTGTGATATGAATAGCACCCATGTTTAGACCACCTCTTGTTTGTGAAATTGCTGAATCTCTTCATCCGAGTAACCCGCCTCGCGCAGCACTTCATCGGTGTGCTCGCCCCAACCAGGTGCGGGCGCCACAACTTGGGACGGTGTACGCTCTAAAACCACTGGCTGAGTGATGTACGCAATTTCTTTGCCAAAGTTCGTCATGAGGGACTGGGTGACCTTCAAATGTTTGACTTGTTCATCTTCAAACACCTGAGGCACGGTATAAACAGGGCCAGCAGGAACACCTATTTGATTCAGCAAATCCACCCAATGCTTAACGGTGTTCTTTTTGAATTCAACTGCAATTAGTGCGTTCAGCCGTTCACGGTGTTTCACACGCAAGGGTTCGGTCCGAAATTCGGGATCAGCGTACCAATTCGGTTTGTTCAACGCGTCACAAAAACGTTTCCAATTGCCCTCGCCAGAGGCTCCTAAATTGAAGCAGCCATCGTTTGCATCAAACAAACCCATGGGTGAGCTGGTGGGATGGTTGTTGCCCACTTGGACAGGGACATCGTTGTCGTTGAGGTAGCGCGCCATTTGAAAGTCCATCATGGCTATTTGTGAATGCAACAAGGAGCTGTGAACCCATTGCCCTTTGCCAGATACCTCTCGCTCTAACAAGGCCACCAAAATACCAAGCGCGCAGTACAGGCCAGCACTCAAGTCCGCCACAGCCAAACCTGCACGAATGGGCCCATGCTCAGGCTCACCTGTGACACTCATCAAGCCGCCCATGCCTTGAATGATTTGATCAAAACCAGGACGCCAAGCGTATGGACCGTCCTGACCAAAACCTGAAATGCTGGCCAAGATGATGCGCGGGTTGACCTTGGCTAAAGACTCATAGTCCAGACCCAATCTGGTTTTGACATCGGGACGCCAGTTCTCTACCACCACATCCGCCTCGGCGACTAAGCGCATGAGCACCTCCATTGCCCCAGGCTTTTTGAGGTTGAGCGTCATCGAGCGTTTGTTGCGGTTGATGTTTTGAAAATCTCCCCCCTTACGGTTGGCCGCAAACATGGCTTCATTCGGATCCACACCTTCGGGCGGCTCAACACGAATCACATCCGCACCAAAATCAGTCAAGATACGCACGCAATTGGGGCCCGCTCGGACACGCGACAAATCAATCACCTTGAACCGTGAGAGTGCACTAGACGCTTGTATTTTTGGCATATTTAGATGACCTGAGAAATTAATTCAACGTGCTCTGCAAAGTCGAGCAAGCAATGTTCAGCAAAGGGACGTGAAAGCACCTGAACGCAAATGGGGCGACCTCGTGCATCACGCGCAATAGGTAAATTCAATGCGGGCAAGCCCAGGTAATTCACAAAGCCCATAAAGGCATGCATACCCGCCAATTGCGTGCGGTCAAAGTCGGGATTTCCAATTTCTACAGAAGCCTCATCGGGGACGAGACCGCCTAAGGCAGGCAAGATCAAGAACTCTGAATGATCGAAATGTTGTTCAACAAACTGCGCTAAGAAGGCGGCACGCGCATGCATTGACTCGTGGTACCAAGCCTGAGGCAAACCCAATCCAAACAATCCAATGGCTTGGACCGCGGGGTCTGCTTGCCCCGCCAAGAGCGAGGCACGGTGGGTTTGTGCCGTCTCGTAAAACAACACGCGTTGCGCATGTCGATTGAGTTGCTCAAACTGATCCGTGATATCAACTTCAGAGACCTTCATATCCAGTTTTGCAATCCAATCTTGAATAGCTTGCACCACTTGGCTGTCAACGCCACGATGAGGAAACCACACTTGACATGACGCCTCGTGGTCCATTGACTTGCGCAGCGACACAGGCGAAAGCGCCTGCCAAATTTCACGAGCATCTTCTGGACAGCGGGTCAAGATGCCGACCGTGTCAAGCGATGGCGCCAAAGGCGCGCATCCTTGGGTACTTAACGCACCATGGGTGGTTTTAAGACCGATCAAACCGCAGGTCGCTGCTGGAATACGCACGGAACCCGCCGTGTCTGTTCCTAAGGCGGCATACGTCATGCCAGACGCCACAGCCACAGCGGAGCCACTGGATGACCCCCCAACAGCCGCACGCGGATCCAAGGGATTCACGCAATGCGCAAAGTGTGAATTTTGCGCCGTTGCGCCACAGGCATGCGGCGCCATGACCAGCGTAGCCCACTGACTCGCACCTGCATCGGCGAGGGCTTTGATGACCGCAGCAGGTTGCACACCTACCTGAAATGCGCCGAGCTGTACACCACAGCCAGGCAATCGGTCTTGCAAATCAAAAATGTCTTTGTGCGCCAGCGCCACCCCCGCCAAAGGCCCCGCTCCAGGAGCCACCACGGGCAGCACATCAACCACGCAAGCATATGAACCCGCCAAAACACGACCATGTGCAATTTGCGCAAGCAACGCCGATTGCGCAGAAATGCGCCCTGCACGAATCTGCGCGAGCAACTGCACCATGCGATCTGGCAACTCAGTCAAGCGCACACCTCCTTAGCATGGCTTCATAGGTGAGACTTTGATCCGAAATTGAGGGCATGGGTGCCGCATCCTGTAAACGCATCAGCATTTTTCCTGCGGCTTGACTCAACGCTTCAGATGGCGTCACACCATTTTCGACCAAAGTTCTTTTGGCCAATTGCGTCAATTCTTCCGAGCTCTTAATGCTAATGAACATGTGTGCAGCGTATTTAGATGATCTGTATGTGTATATTTATACCTCATAAAATATATTTATAGCTAATATTTAAAATATCGTTTCTACCTAAGCATGTTTATGAAAATCAGTGACCAAATCCGTCTTCGCATTGAATCGGCTATCTCCTCAGGTGAGCTGCTCCCTGGTGATGCCATCGATGATGTGGCCTTAGCC
This sequence comes from Comamonadaceae bacterium, assembly GCA_947447405.1. Classification (GTDB taxonomy): domain Bacteria; phylum Pseudomonadota; class Gammaproteobacteria; order Burkholderiales; family Burkholderiaceae_C; genus Limnohabitans. The sequence goes on from CANFKQ010000069.1 coordinate 2,988, forward strand.
AGTCAGCACAAAGTGTCTCGCACACCTATTCGTGAGGCGTTGCTGCAGTTACAAGCCCAGGGCATCTTGAGCAGCACACCGCGTGGCGGGCACATCGTTTCCAAAATGAACTTGCAGCAACTACTTTCGTTATGGGAGTTGCTGGCAGAACTGGAAGGCGTTGTGGTTCGGCTGGCCTGCGAGCGCATGACGAATGAAGAAATCAAAGTCTTGGTCAAGCAACACCGTGGCAGTCAAAAAATTGCCAACAAAGAAGACATCAATGGTTGGCAAGAGTCGAACCTGAAATTTCATGAAATCATTTACGAAGGTGCTCGCAACCCCTTCTTGCGACAAGAAGTCTTGCGCATCCGCTCGCGAACTGGGGCCTATCGGCGTCATGCGTTTGGTGCATTAGGACGAATCAAATCGTCGTACGAGCAACACGAAAAAATAGTCAATGCGCTCGAAAAACGAGATGCCAGTGCCGCCTTCACCTATATGACCGCACACATGCGCCCAGGTCGTGACTCAAAAACGTTGAATGATTTCATCATCAGCCTGCCGCGTGAGTTATTGGCGGGCTGAACTCCGCCAAGCGCGGTTAGCGCAATACTGCCAACGAGAACAGTCCGAGTTAGTACGTCTCAGCAAGCAAGCCAAAGCCTGTCAAGGGATCATGAATACCCAAGCGACGCAGTGCCCACCAGTAAGTTGCCACGTTGACACCAATCAAAGGCTTGCCAAACGCCGCTTCGATTTGCGGCGTCAGTGCACTGACTGGCAGGTTCGTACCAACATGCACAAAAGCCTCAACACCTTGTAAATTGAGCGCCTCAAAGCCACCCATGATTTGCTCGGGACTGAACTGCGCCACAGAAATTGGGCCTTTCGCCTTCAGACCGTGACTTGCCACAACGTCATAACCACACGAGACAAAAAACTCATGAATCAAAGCATCCGCAGGAGGCCAATAAGGCGTCAGCACCGCGATGCGCTTTGGGTCACCGATAGCAGCCAAACCCGCTAACACCGCCATGGAAGGCGTGACAAATGGAATGCCGGCTAGTTTTTCAAGCCGCTCCTGCTCCGCCTGCGCGCGAGCGCGGTCACCACGAAATGAATGAATCGAATGACCGTGCGCAACGGCATGGGGCTCACATGGCAAAACCAAATTGAGCGCCTCTTCCAAATTACCCCTCTCGGTTTCTAAGGCCTGCCGATAAGCTTGCATGTCGTCATAGGGGCGAACTGGCAACAACATGCGGCTGACATGGTTGGTCACGCCAACTGGGCGCATGGCTTCCATTTCTGGCTGCACGATGGTGTTGGTGGCGGGCACGATGACAGCGATCTTTGCACGGGTAGCCAATGCGTCTAGGCTGGTAGTTTGTGTCTTCATGCCGGTTACTCCATTTTCAAGTTGGCCGCCTTGGCCGCCTCAGACCAAATCGCGATGTCAGTGCGCAAGGTGTCCGCAAACTCTTTCGGTGAGCTGCCGATCGCATCCACCCCCATTTGCTGAAACTTCAAATGCGTGCCTTCCGAAGCCAAGGCCTCCTTGACAGCCTCTGCCAAACGCGCAACAACTGCGGGTGGCGTGCCCGCAGGCGCCATGAGTCCATTCCAAGTGACGGTTCTAAAGCCAGGGAATCCAGATTCCGCGATGGTTGCCACTTGCGGCAACTGGCTTGCACGCTTGTCGCTAGACACACCGATGATGCGAATATTGCCACCACTGAGATGGGGGTACAGCTCAGAAAAATTACCAAAGTACATCTGTACGTTTCCCGCGAGCAAGTCAATGACAGCAGGTGCTCCGCCCTTGTAGCTGATGTGCGTCATGTCTAATTCAGCACGCTTGACAAACAATGCCGCAGACAAATGTGACACGCTCGCCGAGCCGCCCGAAGCGTAATTGAACTTGTTTGGATTTTTTCGAATGTAGGCGACAAATTCATTCACCGTATTGGCCGGGACAGATTTGTGAACCCCCATCACGAAAGGATTGCTGCCCACGTTGCTGACGGGAACAAAGTCTTTCAAAGGATCAAAATTGGTTTTGCCAACCACGGGCAGTACCGCCATGACAGGCATTGCGGCCATCATCAAGGTGTACCCGTCGGCAGGCGCTTTCGCCACAAATTCAGCTGCGATGGCGCCGCCTGCGCCCACTTTATTTTCGACCACAACAGCCTGACCGAGGCTCTGTGTGAATCTCTCTGCGATCACTCGCGCAATCGAATCTGTATTTCCCCCTGCCGCAAATGGCACCACGATGCGAATCGGCTTTTGAGGCCAATTGATCTGCGTTTGCGCACCAGCAAAGTCTGCGCAAAGTGCGAAAGCCAAAAGCGTTGTCATCCAGCGAAAACGTAGCATCACTTATCCTCTCAGCGAAAGTTAAAGAATGGCATTGGCGCGCGCAATGCTGTTGATCATGGAAGAGTTCAATAAAAATACGCGCGCCTTCTCCGGATCAGCACAAGTCTCTTGCAACTCACGGATGCGTTGCATTCGCAGTTCAGGGTCTTTTTCTTCTAGATTTTTTTTATTTTTCACAGACAGTTGTTGCACATATTCCATGTTGACCGTGTGCCGCTGTCGGTGGTAAAGATCGAGAAGTGCGTCGTCTGCTCGCTCTTGGATCACCTCAGCCAACATATCGCCCAAACTCATGGCATCGTGAATGCCACTGTTCAAACCGAAGCCCCCAAGCGGGTTGTTGACGTGAGCGGCATCACCGGCAAGCAACACCCGGTGCTTGCGTAAATTGACTGCCACGCGTTGATGCACGCTGTAAATACTTTGATGCACCAAGGGGTACATGACCTCTGGACTAGCGCCAGTCAATCGCCGAATAGTATGTTGGGCATAAGGACCGGCCATGGCTATATCGTCGGGGACATCTTGTCCAACGGGTAACGTCATGCGCCACAGGCCCGGGGGACCAACATCGGGCATTTTGAACAGCGCAACCCATTGTTCAGGGTCGCTGATATAAGCGTTTTCGGTGTAACCCAGCCGCCCAAAGTCGTAGGTGGTACTGATGACGCTATAGCGTTCAGGCCAGGTGTATCCAGCAAACTCGATCTCAGCCGACTTACGGACTTGGCTGCGACCGCCATCCGCAGCAACTAACCATGGCGTGGTCCAAGTGGCGGGCCCCTCTGGGGTTGCTACGCGAACCGTTACGTCATGGGCGTTTTGCGTCAGTGACTCAAATCGATGGTTAAACAAGACTTGAACATGTGGGAAGTTTTGAAGCTTATCCATCAAGAGTGGCGTTAACCGATGCTGCTCTAGGTGCAAGCGAAACGGATAGGGCGTGTCGTTTTTGAGCAAACTCAAATCCCACTCAGCCACCAATCCGTGCTCAAGGTCACACGACTGCCAACGTGGCACCTGAATACCCAAAGTCAGCATGGCATCTGCCACACCGACACGGTTCAACATTTCCAGGGTAGGCGGATGGAACGTCCCAGCGCGTAAATCTAGGGTGAGGCTGGGTTCAGCCTCCAACACCACGCACGACACCCCGCGCTGCGCGAGTACCAAAGCCGTCAACAAACCCACGGGGCCTGCACCTGCAATCATCACCTGCGCTTTTGGTTGTTCCAGCATGCCTACCCTTTCTGAAAATCATCAGGTCAACGCTTGGCATACTAGTAGAAAAGAAAAGACTTGCAACGCACGCAGGGTCGCATACGTGATTCAGCCCTACTCAGGGCCAACAGCAAGCCTTAGGCGCGTGCAGCGTTCAAGGCATCACGCGTCTGCAATGCAACGTGACGAGCGCCGTTAGAAAAATCCACCCCAGAAGAGGCATACAAAATCGCACGCGATGAGTTGACGATGATGGGTCCGGTGGTGTTGCCATTGGCCACACGCAAACCAGCTTTCACCGTCGCCACCGCATCGCCACCTTGTGCGCCTACGCCTGGAATGAGCAAAGGCACCGTGGGTGCGAGTTCGCGCACACGTTCAATTTCTTTGGGGTAGGTCGCACCCACCACCAAGCCCAATTGGCCGTTGAGGTTCCAAGGGCCTTGAGCTAAACGCGCGACATGTTCGTAGAGCAAAGGCTGACCCTCTACAGACGCGAGGCGTTGGTTTTGCAAATCGTCACCACCAGGGTTGGAGGTGCGGCAAAGCAAGAACGCGCCTTTGCCGTGGTATTTCAAATACGGGGCCACCGAGTCCCAACCCATGAAGGGCGAGAGGGTCACCGCGTCCGCACCGTAGCGCTCGAAAGCTTCGATGGCGTATTGCTCGGCGGTGCTGCCAATGTCGCCGCGCTTGGCGTCCAAGATGATGGGCACATGGGGCGCCACACGGCGCATGTGCTCCATCAAGCGCTCCAGCTGGCCTTCGGCGCGGTGCGCGGCGAAGTAAGCGATTTGGGGTTTGAAGCTGTTCACCACATCTGCGGTGGCGTCGACGATGGCCGCACAGAAGTCGTAAATCTTGTTCGAGTCGCCCTTGATGTGATCTGGAAACTTGGTGGGTTCGGGATCAAGGCCCACGCACAGCATGGAGTTGTTTTGGCGCTCAGCGGCGCTCAACATGTCAAGAAAGGTCATGCCCTATTTTAGAAGGCTTACTCACTGCCCTTAAGGTGAGCCATAGCCAAACAAAGATCGGCCCACACCTTGGCCTTCTCGGGCAAGTTACGCAGCACATAAGCGGGGTGATACGTCACCACCACAGGCACGCCTTGGTATTGGTGAACACGGCCACGCAGTTTGCCCAACGGCGTGGTGTCCACATCAGGCACGGTGTCGCGCAACAAGGCCTGCACCGCAAAGCGGCCCATGGCCAGAACCATTTTGGGTTTGAGCAACGCGACTTGACGCTCCAAATACGGCAGGCACTGGGCGACCTCTTCAGGCTTGGGGTTTCGGTTGCCGGGTGGGCGACACTTGAGAACGTTGGCGATGAACACGCCACCACCGTCTGGCGTGCGTTCGCCCATCCGCGAAAGTTTCATTGCACCGAGCATGTTGTCGAGGAGCTTGCCAGCTTGGCCTACGAACGGCTCGCCTTGCAAGTCTTCGTTCTCGCCTGGGGCTTCGCCCACGATGAGCCAGTCCACTTGTGGCGCTTGCCCCTGCTCAGCAGGTGCACCGACACCAAACACGGTGTTTTGGCGCGAGCCGCACAGCGTGCAAGCTTGGCAGTCAGACACGGTGTCGTGCAGGGCTGACCAATCCATTTGGTCAATGCCTTCGGGGCGCTGGATGATGATGGGTGCTGGCTCGGCCTTTGCAACTGGCGCAGGCATTTGTCGCGCTGCGGTTTCATAGCCTGCGGCATTGGCAATGGCTTGCGTGGCCAGCTCGCTGGCAGCGGCAAAGCTGTGCGCTTCTTCGGCGTGGGCTTGCATCGCCACTTCAGTAGGTGCAGAAGCGGATGTGTCCACCACCAGGGTTTCTACGGCTGGCGCGCCCATGACGGCGGCCTCAGACATGGGCGACCACACGCGCACGCCCATTTCGGCCAGCATGGCGCGTTGGCGTTTGTCGAGGTGCAGGGTGTCTGTCATGGGTGACAAGCTTACAGCTTAAGCGACATGACCACCGCGTGCTCGCGTTGGCCGTGGTCGGCGGGGTAATAATTTTTGCGTTCGCCAACACGGCGGTAACCATAGCGCTCGTACACCTGCATGGCGCGGGTGTTGCCCACACGCACCTCTAGCCACAGCCATTGGGCTTGGCGGCTGCGCGCCCAGAGCGACAAGGCATCGAGCATGAGCACGCCGTAGCCTTGGCCCTGAAACTCAGGCGCGACGGTGATGTTGAGCAAGTGAACTTCGTCCACGCCCTCCATGGCCACAAAGTAGCCAATCAAGGTGTCGCCCCCGATCAGCGCCAGCAGCTGGTAACCCGACTTCAGCGAATCTGCAAAGTTACCGCGTGTCCACGGGTGGGCGTAGGCGCTTTTTTCGATGCGCAGCACGTCATCGAGCAACGCTTCGGTCAGCGGCTCTAGGCGTACTTCGGGTTTCAAAACGGCGTTCATTGGGCGGCCGCTTGCTGCGCTTTGATTTGCATGCGCTCGTCGGTGGTTTGGGCCACTTTGTCGCGGATGTAGAGCGGCAGGGCGTCTTCCGGTGGCACGGCTGCGCCTGCAGCCCACGCGACAGGGGCGAGGCGAAGCAGAGCAGCAGCAGTGGGCAAAGCCATCACTTGCGGTGCCTTCAGAGCGGCGGGCCAGCGGTCTACGTAAACAGGCCACGCATTGCCTGCAGCAATAAAAGCTGGGTCTTCGCTTGGCAACGCTCCTTCATTTGTCCAATCGGCAGGCCAATGCAGTGCTTCGGGACTATGCAACTCAGGCTCTTGCACGCAGCGCCATACGCCTGGCATCTGGTTTGTTTCGTTGACGCTTATTGATGCGGCGCCGACGTTTGGCGTGAATTCATACGCCGCCGCATAGACCTGCTCCATGCGCGCGTCCATCACGGCCAGCACGCGCATCACAGACATTGCACCAGTTGCCGCACCTTTTGCCAAACCATTTGCAACACGCGCCGCTCGCGCCTCTTCGGCCACCGCCAACAAAGTGTCAATCGGAAGCACTGATAAATCAGCGCCAAAGGCCAAACCCTGAGCCACCGAGCACGCTGTGCGCAAGCCCGTGAAGGCACCTGGCCCACGGCCAAACACCACGGCTTGCAAATCAGTCAACGCCAAACCGGCCTCTTTTAAAAGCGCCAGGGTTTGCGGAATCATGTGCGTGGACGTGAGCGCGCCGCCTGCGCTGGTGTGCGTCCACGTCTGCGTGCCGCGTGCGACCGCAAGAGAAAGGGTGTCAGTGCTGGTTTCTAAAGCCAGCCAGTGGTTGTCGTGCATCCGCTGATTATCCCAGCCGTGATAATTTACCCATGAATCGCTCGCACACGCACGCTTTAAACCCGCTCACCCCCCCCATCCGCGCCGCACGATGGGCCTTTGTGCACTCACCTTCGGCCTGTGCGATGACATTTGCCATGGTGTGCGCCGTAGCCTTGCAGGCGCACGCAGCGCCACATTCCAAAGCCGTGCGCAGCGAACCACCGCAACACACGGCCAGTGACATAGGCCAGCTGCCACCAGAAGTACAAGCCGCACTGCAACGCGCCAAAGTACCGAGCGAAAACTTCCATGTGATGGTGGTCGACACACACGCCAGCAGCACGCCACGCCTGAGCCACCAAGCCCAAGTGCGCGTCAACCCAGCATCGTTGATGAAACTGGCCACCACCACCGCAGCGCTCGACACCCTTGGCCCCGCCTTTGTATGGCGCACACCTGTGTACGTAGACGGCCCTGTGCGCGATGGCGTGTTGCAAGGCAATGTGTATGTGCGCGGCAGTGGTGACCCTCGTCTGGTGGTGGAGCGTTTGTGGCTGCTGATGCGCCGGATTCAAGGCTTGGGCATTCAAAAAATTCAAGGCGACATCGTGCTCGACCGCAGCGCGTTTGATGTGCCCGCGCGCGATGCTGCCAGCTTTGACGGTGAACCTCTGCGCCCCTACAACGCCGCGCCCGATGCGCTGCTGCTCAACTTCAAATCCTTGCTCATCCAGTTTGTGCCCGACCGCGCCGCCAATGTGGCGCGTGTACAAATCGAGCCGCCCTTGGCTGGTGTACTGTTTCCCGCCACCGTGCCGCTGAGCCATGGTGACTGCAGCGACTACCGCAGCGCGTTGCGCGCCGACTGGAGCGATCCGACACGCATCCGCTTTGCAGGCAGCTTTCCCGCCGTATGCGGCGAAAAAATGTGGCCCATCGCCTACGCAGCGCCCCAGCAATTTGCACAACGCGCCATCGCGGGCATGTGGCAACAACTGGGCGGACAGATCAGCGGTCAAGTGCGTGAAGGCAGCGTACCTGCCCACTTGGAACCCATGTTCAATGTGGAATCGGCCACCTTGGCCGAAACCATTCGCGACATCAACAAGTACAGCAACAACGTGATGGCGCAACATGTGTTTCTCACACTCAGCCAACAACAACGTGGCGTGGGCAGCTTCGATGCTTCGCGCGACGTGATGCAACGCTGGTGGCGCGAACGCGTGGGCGGTGAAGTACCCCTGTTTGACAACGGCTCAGGACTGAGCCGCGAAGAACGCATCAGCGCCCAAGCCCTCGCGCGCTTGCTGCAAGTGGCATGGGCCTCTCCCACCATGTCAGAGCTGATGAGCTCCTTGCCCGTGACCGGCCTAGACGGCACGATGAAGCGTAGCAAAGCCCAAGCCAGCGCACATTTGAAAACCGGCAGCTTGCGCGATGTGGCGGGCGTGGCGGGTTTTGTAGACACAGCCAGCGGCAAACGCTTGGTGGTGGTAGCCATCTTGCACCACGCCAATGCCAATGCAGCTCGGCCTGCGCTTGACGCAATGATTGACTGGGCAGGGAGACAGCCTTAATGAACGAGACCGAATGGATCGGCTACGCAGCCGCCAGCCTGACCACCGCGAGCTTTGTACCGCAAGCGTGGCTGACGTTTAAAACCCGTGACGTGAGCGGTATCTCGCTGGGTATGTACAGCGCTTTCACGCTAGGCATTGCGCTGTGGTTGGCCTATGGCTTGCTGATCGAAGCCTGGCCCGTGGTGATTGCCAACATCATCACGTTGATCTTGGCTGCCAGTATTTTGCTGATGCGCTTGCGATTTGGGCGCAGCGCATCAGCAGCAGATTAACGCCAGCCGCCCACGCGCAGGGTGGTATTAAAAATGTAATCAGCCAACATGCGGTTTGCTGCTGGAGTCAAGTTGTAGTTATCAGCAAATACCGAGGTGGTGTAGTCCCAGGGCACGTTTGGAACTACGTTGGTGTTCGTGGCAATCGTGCTAGCTGTACAACTAGTAATTGCGACGGTACACACAGGTACGTCAGGATTGGTCAGCACAACACCCGCAGCCGTGACATACGAGAGGTAGGAGTTGATATTGCCCGTTGGAT
>CANFKQ010000070.1 GCA_947447405.1 Comamonadaceae bacterium
AGCCTGGCGCACACATCTTGTCGGGCGCAGTGATGGACCCCAAGGCCATCACCGAACTCATCCCTAACTGGAAAGAACTCGGCTGCCCACTAAACCAAGAGGTCACGGGCGACGATGTGTTGTTCCTCAGCGAAACGGGAGCACAACGCACGCCCGATTGGCTGCTGCCTCGCAACTTCCACAACGACGGCTGCTACGTGGTGGCGCTCGGCAATGTGGTGAAGTGGATGGCGACGCATGCTGAATCGATGGGCGTGGAAATCTTCCCCGGCTTCACCGCTGCTGAAGTGCTTTACAACGAGGACGGCTCCGTCAAAGGGGTGGCAACCGGCAACCTCGGCATCGGCAAAGACGGCCAACCCACCGACAACTTCCAGCTCGGCATGGAACTACACGCCAAGTACACCATCTTCGCCGAAGGCGCACGTGGCCACTTGGGCAAACAAGTGATTGCCAAATACAACTTGGCCGAAGGCCGTGACCCACAAAGCTTCGCCATCGGCGTGAAAGAGCTGTGGGAAGTCGACCCCTCCAAAGCCAAGCCCGGCTTGGTGGTGCACACCTCTGGCTGGCCCATGCAAGACGATGCCTTTGGCGGCGGCTTTTTGTACCACCTCGAAGACAACAAAGTCACCCTCGGTTTTGTGCTCGGCCTTGACTACAAAAACCCATGGCTCAGCCCCTTTGAAGAAATGCAACGCTGGAAAACACACCCAGCCATTGCCGCACACCTCGAAGGCGCCAAGCGCATTGGCTACGGCGCACGCGCCATCAACAACGGCACGCCACAAGCCTTGCCCAAAACCGTGTTTCCAGGTGGCGCACTGATTGGTTGCGACGCGGGCTACCTCAATGCCGCCCGCATCAAAGGTAGCCACGCCGCCATCAAGAGCGGCATGTTGGCCGCTGACGCGGCATACGAGGCCGTGTCTTCTGGCCGCGCCAACGATGAGCTGAGCGCCTACCCTGCTGCGTTTGAGAACAGCTGGCTGAGCCAAGAACTCAACCAATACCGCAACTTCAAGCTGTGGTTCAAAAAAGGCATGTGGGTTGGTACCGTGATGACCGGCATCGAGCAATGGCTGTTACCAAAACTCGGCATAGCCACCCCACCCTGGACCCTGCACGGCAACAAGCCCGACCATGTGAGCTTGGAGCCTGCTGCACAGCACGCCCAAATCAACTACCCCAAGCCAGACGGCAAGCTCACGTTTGACCGCTTGAGCAGCGTGTTCATCAGCAACACCAACCACGAAGAAAACCAACCCGCCCACTTGACGCTCAAAGACGCGTCTGTGCCAGTGAACATCAACCTCGCCAAATTTGCTGGCCCTGAGAGCCGCTATTGCCCCGCTGGTGTGTATGAGTACGTAAAGAACGACGACAACACCGACCGCTTGCAAATCAACGCGCAAAACTGCGTACATTGCAAAACTTGCGACATCAAAGACCCCACACAAAACATCGTGTGGGTCACGCCTGAAGGCGGTGGCGGCCCCAACTACAGCGGCATGTAAAGACTATGAACAAATATCACGCAGAACACACCTGGGTGCGCATCGAAGGCGACACCGCTTTGGTAGGCATCACCCAACACGCACAAGACACACTGGGCGACATCGTGTTTATTGACTTCGCAGAAATCGGTAAAACATTTGCACAAGGCACCGTAGCCGGTGTGGTCGAGTCGGTCAAAGCCGCCGCCGACGTGCACATGCCCGCGACTGTGGAAATCCTCGAACACAACGAAGCCTTGCGCGCCGACCCCTCACTGGCCAACAGCGATCCAGAGGGTGAAGGATGGTTTTATAAGGTGAGGGTCAGCAACCCTGCTGAGTTGGATGGATTGATGGACGCGGCAGCTTATCAAGCCATTGCGGGCTGATACACACCCATGCCATCAGCAAAAAGGCTGCTCATTGAGCAGCCTTTTTTACTGGGGAATACACGTAGCCACTCAATGCAAAAAGAGGGAAAACAACTGGCTTTTAAAGTGAATGCCTAAGCGCGCGAATGCCCTGTTTCGGTAGGTCTTGATCGTGGCCAACGACAAGCCTAAATCACCGGCGATACCGTCTTGCGTCATCCCCGTCAGTAGGCGTGCACAGACGTCCACCTCGCGCTCGGTCAGAGTTGGATTGAAGGCCCTGAGCTTATCGATCCAATGATGTACATCACGAGCGGATGTCACGACTTGGGGCGCAAACAACGTGATTTGTTTTCGAACCAGTGTGAGCAACACAGGCGCCAAAGAGGCCAAGTCTGACAAATGCGTATCCGTGAAGGGACGCTGATGCACATGTCGGTAAAAGTTAATCGCAAAAACAGATGCCGCTTCTTGTTGAATCACGGACAGCCGCTCTTTCATGCCATGCGGCTCATACACCAGCGCCTTGTGTTGCGCTGGAATTTCTTTATCAGTGATATGACACAGCATGGCGTGGCCACTCTCCATCGTTGGGGCGGCCAAAGTTTGGTCACTCTTTTGCGGACCAGACAAATAGGCATTCCAACAGGCTTGGGTGTTATCTGCCACGCCCCAACTCGCAGACATGAAGCGCGTTGGCACGCACTGGCGACCTGTTCTATAAATCGAGTACGACGCTGCAGGCACGACATCTTGCAGATGCGGCAGAAAGTGGGCTTCAAAGTCTTTTTGGCCCATCAACCCAATCAAGCCATCTAAGGCCTGAACATGCGTTGCTGGCGAGTGCAAATTCCATTGACGCATTTTGAAAATTCGTAGCCTTTGTGGCTGTCATCCTAAGGGATGACATCAACTTGGCGCTATTGGGATTACCCTTTGTTTCATGCCTGATTTACCCACACCCTCACTCAAATTTTTCGCCGATCTCTCGGTAGAAGTTGCCAAGCCCATTGAAGTGGGTCAAACGATTCACGGTACGCGTCGACTCATCTCTATTCTTGGAGGCTCCGTGACGGGTGATGGCTGGACTGCACGCGTGCTTCCAGGCGGCGCCGACTTCCAACTGATCGTGAATGCGCAAATGGCAGAGCTGGATGCACGCTATGCCCTAGAGACAGATGCTGGCGATGTCATTTATGTACAAAACCACGCCATTCGCACCGCGTCACCTGAGGTGATGGCACAACTCATCAAGGGCGAAGTGGTCAACCCTGAAGCGGTTTACTTCCGTTGTACGCCACGATTTGAAACAGCGTCTCCTGCCCTTTCGTGGATCAGCGAACGTTTGTTCATTGGCACAGGGGCGAGACACCCAGACCATGTGGCTATGCGCTTCTTTGAAGTTTGCTGACCATCCAACAAGTTCGATATTGAAAACAAACCACCACCGAGGAGACACACATGAAAAAAGAATTCGCACGTCGCAGCCTGATCGTTGGCATGGGCTTGGCAGCACTTGGCGCCAGCATGGGCGCCTCAGCTGAACCCAACTACCCCACACGCCCCGTCCGAATCATTGTGGGCTTTCCTGCAGGCACAGGCCCAGACATCGTGGCGCGCTTGGTCGCGCAAAAGCTCTCAGAAGGTTGGAACAACATGGGTGTGATCGTGGACAACAAGCCCGGTGCAGGTGGCTTGATTGCCGCTAGCGAGGCTGCCCGCGCAGCACCTGATGGCTACACCTTGATGTTGGGTGAAACCGGTCAACTCAGCATCGCACCGAGCAGCTACAACAAGCTGCCCTATGACCCCGCCAAAGACTTCGCACCCATCAGTCAAGTGGTTAGCGCTGACTTTGTGTTGCTGGTCAACCCACAAAAAGTACCCGCCAAAAATGTGAAGGAATTCGTGAGCTGGACGCAGCAACAGAAAGGCCTGTTCATGGCCACCTTTGGTGCGGGCACACCCGGACACTTTGGCGCGTTCATGTTTGGCGATGCGATCAAGCTCAAGCCAGAAGCTGTGCACTACAAGAGCACCGCCGATGCACTAGGTGGTTTGTTCAGCGGTGATGTGCAAGGGGTGTTCGCCAGCGTAGGTTTAGCCGCGCCCAACGTGAAGGCTGGCAAATTGGTCGCCTTGGGTAGCACCGGCGCAACACGCACAGCTGCACTACCCGAAGTGCCCACCATCAAGGAACAGGGCTACAACAACCTTGAGTTCTCGTCATGGTTTGGCATCGTCGCACCATCGAAAGTGCCTGCCGACATTCAAGCTAAGCTGAGTGCCGATATTCAAAAAGCGGTGAAGTCAGCTGACACCAAAGCCAAGCTCGAAGACTCTGGCTTTCGCGTGACGGGCACCAACAAAGAAGAGTTTGCTCGCATCATTGCGGCAGATACGGTCACTTGGGGCAAGGCCGTGGCAGCGACTGGCTTTAAGGCGGATTAAAAATCTAGACATCCATCCCTAGTTGATTGGCACTTGAGTGCAAGACAACTAGGGAGCGATGTGTTCGAGCGCTCGCGTCAATCGATTGAGATTCTGTTCATTGGCTGGCTCGACAATGGCTTTGACCGCTTGTGCAATGTGCGCGTCATCAAACACCTGCTGCCACTGCAAATGGGTGCCACCATTGACGGCGCTCAGTTGCACCTTGAGGGTGAAAAATGGTTCGCAGTCATGACGAATCACCACATGTGATGCTGGCTCAAGCTCGGTGAACACACTTTGGTTGGGGTAGCGTGTGCCATCTGGCCCCACCATCACAAAGGTCCAACGACCACCCACTTGAAATTCGAAAGTTTCAAATTCGTTGGTGAACCCGTCTGGCCCCCACCAAGTGGCCAACACATCTGCCGAAGCAAATGCGTCGAATACAACTTGAGGCGAGAACGTCAGTGTTCGCTCAGTGCGAAACGTTGTGTCGTGGTTCATCTGAAAACTTCACCCAGCAAAGTTTATAAAGCTTGACCCAAGCGAGCAATGCCTTCTTTGATCTTCTCGACATCCGCCGTGGCAAAGCTCAAACGAATCGCTGTCGTGTCTGGGTTGTTCGCAAAGAACGGCGCTCCCGGCACAAATGCCACACCTTTTTCAATCGCGCGTTTGGCCAACTCAGCGCCATCTTTCAATTTTCCACCTGCGCCTGTGAGGTTGGCCCAGAAAAACAAGCCCCCTTGTGGCTGAGTAAAGGTCAAGGCATCACCCAGCTCGCGCTTCAGGGCTTCGCCCATCGCTTGTGCGCGCTCGGCGTAGACACTGCGCACATGCGCCAAGGTGGCGGGCATGCGGCCTGCTTTGAGGTAGTGCGCAGCGGTGGCTTGCGCAAAGGTGGAGGTGTGTGCATCGCTGAACTGTTTGCACATCGTCGCGCGGGCCAACAGCTCGGGCGGTGCAATCATCCAGCCTACACGCAGACCGGGCGATAGCACTTTGCTGAGCGAGCCGCAGTGAATCAACCACTCGCGGCTGCCCGGCACTTGGTCGCTCAAAGCCAGCAGCGAAGGTGGCGGCGCTTCGCCAAAGTACAGGTCGCCATAGGGGTCGTCTTCGACCACTACGGTTTTGTATTTCACAGCGAGTTCGAGCACGCGCAAACGACGCTCAAGGCTCAATGTCGCGCCACTTGGGTTACCAAACGTGGGAATCAGGTACACGAGCTTTGGTTTGTGTTGCACCAACATTTCTTCGAGCTTGTCCACTTGCACGCCATGCGCATCGATGGGCACGCCCACCACTTGCGGGCCGTACAAACGGAAACATTGAATGGTGGCCAAGAACGTGGGGCCTTCGACCAAGGCCACGTCGTTTGGGTTGAGCAAGGTCTTGGCAATCAGGTCCAACGCTTGTTGGCTGCCGGTGGTGACGATGAGGCCGTTGGCGTCTAAGCCCTTCACGCCTTTGCTGGCCATGAAGGCAGCGAGCTGTTCACGCAGTGGGTTGTAGCCCTCGGTGGCGCCGTATTGCAGAGCTGCACCTGGCTCTTCGGTGAGTGCCAAGTTGCTGGCCTCGCGAATGCCATCCACGTCAAACATGGCGCTGTCGGGAAAGCCGCCCGCAAAGCTGATGATGCCGGGCTTACCCAGCAGTTTGAACAGTTCACGAATGGCGGAGGTTTCAACGTTGTTGAGGCGGTCAGCGAATTGCATAGTGTGGGGAATAATGGTCGTATGAAAACACAGCACATTGAGCCTTTTTTCGCGACGCTGAAAGCAGCCAATCCGCAGCCCAATACCGAGTTGGAATATACCAGCGTGTTCGAGTTGTTAAGCGCTGTGCTGCTGAGTGCCCAAGCCACGGACGTGGGTGTGAACAAGGCGACGCGCAAGTTGTTTGCGGTGGCCAACACACCACAACAAATTTTGGCCCTTGGCCTTGAAGGCCTTGAGGGCTACATCAAGACGATTGGCCTTTACCACAGCAAAGCCAAACACCTGATGCAAACCTGCCGCATCTTGGTCGAGCAACACCATGGGGCGATTCCACGCACACGCGAAGCGCTCGAAGCCCTACCGGGCGTTGGCCGCAAAACGGCGAACGTGGTGCTGAACGTGGCCTTTGGCGAACCCACCATGGCGGTGGACACGCATATCTTCCGCGTGGGCAACCGCACAGGTTTGGCCCCAGGAAAAACACCGTTGGCGGTGGAGATGCAACTGATGAAGCGCATCCCTGCTGAATACTTGGTAGATGCGCACCACTGGCTCATCTTGCATGGCCGCTATGTGTGCCAAGCACGCAAACCGCTGTGTTGGCAGTGTGGTGTGTCTGAGTTTTGCAGCTTCAAGCCGAAAACGACAAAGCCTTAAAGCCACTAAGCAATGAGGCTGTGAAGCACATCGGCGCTCATGTGTTGGTCCAAATAATCGGCCAAACCTTCAAACACCGTTTCTAGCGTGGGTGTTTGCGCACCAAACAAGGCTTGCAGCACAACAGGGTCTTCAAACAAACCGTGCAGGTAAGACCCCATCACATTGCCTGCATCGTTTTGCCAAGCCAAACCTTGCATCACCTCATGTGCCACCTGCCCTGCGGCCACCATGGCAGCGTGGGCTTGCGTTTGACCATGGTGAATTTCATAACCACTCACCTGCATACCCGACAACGCAGACCATGCACCGCGCAGTTCACCAAACTTGACATGGGTGCGCTGCACGGTTTTGTCTGATGCGAATTGTGTGACTACGGGCAACAGCCCCAAGCCCGCTGCATTGCCATCAATGCCGTGGGTGTCAATCAAAGCCTCGCCCAACATTTGCAAGCCACCGCAAATACCCAACACCACTCCGCCCTGCTCTGCATGTTGAGCAATAGCAGCGTCTAGGCCTTGCGTGCGCAACCAGGCCAAATCGCTGCTGGTGTGCTTAGACCCGGGCAAGATGACCCAATCGTTCGGCTGCAGTCCAGCCAAGTCTGCGGGACTACGCGCCCACAGCAGGCGCACACCGGGCACGTTCTTCAAGGGTTGAAATTCGTCGAGGTTGCTGATGCGAGGATAAGCAATGACAGCCACAGTTTTGTTCACCACACCTGTGGCACGACTGCGGTCATCAAACACACCATCCTCTTCGGGCAAGCCGTGTTGCCACCACATCGGCAGCACAGCCACGGTGGGCACGCCTGTGCGTTCTTGCAGCATCTCAGGCGCGGGTGCGAGCAGCGATGCATCACCGCGAAACTTGTTGAGCACAAAACCACTGACACGCGCTTGGTCCTCTGGCTGCAGTAAAGCCCATGTGCCGTACAGGTGGGCAAATGCACCGCCTTTGTCGATATCGGTCACCAGCAAGCAGCGTGCATTGCCATGACGCGCCACGCGTAGGTTGACGATGTCACTCGTCATGAGATTGATCTCGGCAGGCGAGCCAGCGCCCTCAATCACCACCACATCGTTTTCGGCTCGCAACACATCCAGCGACGCAGCAATGTGTGGCCACACCTTTTCACTGCGCTCACGCCAAGGTGTGTTCGTCAACGCGGGGTTCACTTCGCCCAGCAAAACCACTTGGCTGTGCGTGTCGGCCTCTGGCTTGAGCAGCAAAGGGTTCATGCGCACATCGGGTTCGACCTTCGCCGCTAGCGCTTGGAAGTATTGGGCAGCGCCGATTTCGCCAAGACCGTTGTGCGAGGCCACTACGCGTGCGTTGTTGCTCATGTTCTGCGCTTTGAACGGCGCTACTTTCAAACCTTGGCGCGCATACCAACGACACAGGGCTGTGGTGAGCCAGCTTTTGCCAGCACCGCTAGCGGTACCCAACACCATCACACACTTGGCAGTCATGGGAAATCCTTTGGGTTTTAAAGCTTAGGCAGCGCCACCCACTGACCATCCATCGCATGAATGGCAATGCGTTTGTCAAACACGGCTTCGACAGCGCGGTGTGTGGCGACATCCGAACAGGCCCCTTGATGTACCACGCGTCCTGCTTGCATGACCACCATGTCATCGGCATGCAAGGCCATGCCCACTTCGTGCAGCACGCTGATGACGGTGGTGTCTTGCGCAGTCAAGCAGCGCACTTGCTCCAACCAGTCCACTTGATGCGGTGGATCTAAATTGGCCAATGGCTCGTCCATCAACATCACTTGCGCTTGAACGGCCATGGCACGCGCCAGCAACACGCGCTGACGCTCGCCGCCCGAGAGCTGCCCCATGGAGCGCTCACGCCAATCCCAAGCTTGTGTGGCTTTCAACGCAGTGTCGACCACGGCATGGTCATGTGCATTGGGTGAGGACAGCCAATCTTGGTGCGGCATGCGCCCCAGCATGACCACATCCCACACCCGTAAATCATCAGATGATGATTCGTTTTGACCCAACCAAGACAGCTGCTGCGCACGCTGCTTGCGATCCATGACGATGAGTTCTTGGTCAAACAAAAAGATACGCCCCGTGACGGGCAGTAGTCCTGCCATGGCCTTGAGCAAGGTGGACTTACCCGCACCGTTGGGACCCACGATGCTGGTCCAACGCCCCGCGACAAACGACATGTCCACACCGT
The DNA here is from genome assembly GCA_947447405.1 of Comamonadaceae bacterium. Lineage (GTDB taxonomy): Bacteria > Pseudomonadota > Gammaproteobacteria > Burkholderiales > Burkholderiaceae_C > Limnohabitans. The sequence goes on from CANFKQ010000070.1 coordinate 8,872, forward strand.
GCAACACCTCTTGCCCCGCAAGCGACACATGTACATCGCGCAAACGCAAAGCCATCAGCGGTGCATTCATCGCGTGACCCTCGTTGTTTGACTACGGTACATCAGCCACAGCAAATAGCCACCGCCCAACACGGCAGAGAGCACGCCCACAGGCATCTCTTGGGGCGACAGCAGCATACGAGCCAGCAAGTCAGCGGCCAACAACAACACGCCCCCCATCAAGGCGGACAACAACACCATCCAGTTGTATTTGGTCTTCACCAACGACCGGACCAAATGCGGTGCAGCCAAGCCCACAAACGCAACCAAACCTGTTTGCGCCACCGCCGTACCTGTGGCCATAGCCAACACACACACCAGTGCCACACGCACAGGCCCGAGTGGCAAGCCCAAACTCAACGCGGTGGACTCACCCAAGCTCAAAGCATCCAACACGCGACTCAGCGCAAAGGCCAACACCACGCACACCAGCAACACGCACACCATTAAAACGCTCGATGTCCAACCGATGAAGCTGGTCGAACCCAACAAAAAACCTTGCATGCCCTGCAAGACATCGGGGCGCATGAGGGTGATGAGCGAGGCCAACGCACCCAACACTACGCCCACAATCACACCGGCCAACAACAAACGCAAGGTGTGCTGCACGCCACGTGCCAGCGCTAATGTGAGCAGCACGGCCAACACAGCGCCCACAAACGCAGCCCCCGTCAAACCCACACGCACCAATAACGCGGTAGCAAATGGGTTGCCACCAAACAGCGCCAAGGCGACCGCCACTCCTAGCGATGCACCTGAGGCACTGCCTAACAAATACGGATCAGCCAATGGGTTACGAAACAAACCTTGCGCCAACGCGCCTGCGAGCCCCAACAATGCACCCGCCGCACAAGCGCCTACGCTGCGCGGCAAACGAATATTCCACACGATTTGCCAAGCCGTGTCGTCGTGCAAAGCGGTGAGCCAGCTCTCGAACCCTGTGCTGCCCACAGCACTGCCCAGTGCAATGCCGAGGAGGCACAACACCAGCAGGGCCAAAGCCACCAGCACAGGCGACCCACGTGTGTTGTGAGTCGTCATGGCTGACCTTTCTCTGTCAAACACTTGGCCATCAAGCGAGCGGCCTCTGCCATGCGTGGACCTGCGCGCACCAACACATCTGACTCTTCCGATGTGAAATGACACACCCGTTGCGTGCGCATGGCACGCATGTTTTGCCAACCGGGGCGCGTGGTCATGTCGGCAAAGTTGCTATCGCCCACCATGATGATGTCGGGCTGCGCACGCACCACAAATTCAGGATTGATTTTTGGAAAGGGACCGAGCGATGCAGGCAAGATGTTGCGAGCCCCTAAGCGCTGCAGCGTCTCGCCAATGAACGACGATTCACTGGCCCCATACGGCGCACGGCTGACTTCAAAGTACACACGCTGGCCTTTGGCCTGCGCGGGAATAGATTGCGCAGCCGCATTCACCGCTGCATCAATGTGACGCCACACGCGATCACTCTCAGCCACTGGTACATCCAAAGCCTGAGCAACGATGTGCATGACGCGCTGTACATCGGCATGCGAACGCGGTTCTAGCGCCAAAACCGTCAAGCCTAAAGAAGTAAAGCGCTCTGCACCACGCGCTGAGGTGGCCATCAACACCAAGTCAGGCTTGGCAGCCACCACGCTTTCTATGTTGGGGTCGATGCCGCCACCCATGCGCGGCAGCTTGACAATGCTCTCGGGCCAATTGGAGTAACGGTCCAGGCCCACCAGCTTTTGGCACTGACCCAAGGCACACACAGTTTCAGTCAGCGAAGGCAACAGGCTGACGATGCGTTGAGGAGGCTTGGCAAGGGTCACTTCGACTTGACGGTCATCGCGCAACACCACGGCTTGGGCGATGCTGCTGAATACCCATAGCGCAACCAGCGCAAACATGCGGATCGGTGTGATGCGCTTAAGCATGCGTTGCTTCCCACTTTTGAATGATGCGGTGCAACTGCGCTACGCCATCGGTCAAGGCTGCAGGGCCGGGCTGCAAAATATCGGCAGATTTGATTTCAAAAATTTGATTGGTGCGAACCGCTGGCACGTCTTGCCATCCTTCGCGTGTTGCTGCTTTTTCAGGACGAAACTTCTTGCCGCACAGCGAGCCAATGATGATGTCGGGCGCACGATCCACGATGGATTGGCCACTGGCAATGATGCGGTCTTTACCCATGGACATTTGCGCCAACTCAGGAAAACAATCGTCGCCACCCGCAATGCCAATCAGCTCAGACACCCAACGGATAGCGCTGATATGTGGCTCATCCCACTCTTCAAAATACACCTTGGGTCGTCGCTTGAATGTGGAAGCTGTTTGTTGAATGACGTCTAACTGTGCACGCATCTGCTGCAAGCGCTGCAAACCCTGTTCGGCTTGCCCCACCATCGCAGCCACTTGATAGAGCATCGTAAAAATCTCATCCACACTGCGTTGGTTAAACACCGTGACCTGCACACCCGCACGGATGAGCAAGGCCGCGATGTCGGCCTGCAAATCAGAAAACCCAAACACGCAATCGGGCTTGAGTGCCAAGATCTTGTCAATCTTGGCGCTCAAGAACGCGCTGACTTTGGGCTTCTCGTCACGCGCACGACGCGGACGCACGGTGTAACCCGAGATGCCCACAATGCGCGCCTCTTCCCCCAGCATGTACAGCCACTCTGTCGTTTCCTCGGTGAGGCAGACGATGCGTTGGGGGAAAAGCGGAGAGAACGCGCTCATGCAATTAAGGCTTCATTTTCCAAGTCACACCGATATAGAAGGTGCGAGGCAATTGGTTGTAGCTGTACGCGGTTTGATAGTTTTTATCAGTCAAGTTTTCCACTCGACCAAAAGCAACCCAATCCTTGGACAGCGGATATCGAGCAGTTACATCCACCAACAGATAGCTTGGCAATTCAGGCTTGCCAGATATATCAGGACGTGATCCGGTGTAGCGAAGACTACCACCTAAAGTCCAGCTGCCCAGCAAGTGAGAGACAGACGTGGAGGCCAAGGTCTG
>CANFKQ010000071.1 GCA_947447405.1 Comamonadaceae bacterium
AATTTTTCAGAATTGGTGGAGCTACACCACTCAATGTGGCTTTCGCCTTTGGCACGCAGACGCTCTTCAAACAGGCTGCCGTAGTAATCGAGCACCATGTCGTGGTCGCTCAACACGGCGAGATTGATACTGCCTTCGGTCAATGACTTCAGGAGTATTTCAAATCGCAACCGGTCACCGGGGCTTTGGTAAATGTCTGTCATGCGGCTCAAACTTCAGGTCTTAAGAGTTCATCAAAGCGCCATTCGAGTCGAATTTCATTTCGTCTGGAATAGAGGGCGATGGTTTGACCACTTCCTGGCCACGACCATAAGACTGGTTCAGGCTGAACACATAGGCAATGACCTGCGCAACAGCGTGGTACAGCGCCTCTGGAATCGGATGATCCAGCTTGGTCGTGAAGTATAAGGCGCGAGCCAACAAAGGCGCCTCAAAAATATATACGTTGTGCTCTTTGGCTTCCTCACGAATACGTGCTGCCAAGCCGTCTTCTCCCTTAGCCACCAACATGGGTGCACCGTCGCCCATGGGGTCATACGACAGGGCCACTGCAAAGTGAGTTGGGTTGGTGATGACCACGTCGGCGTCTTTGACTTTGCTCATCATCTTGTTGTTCAAGATTTCATGTTGACGACGGCGAATCTGGCCTTTGACCTCAGGGTTACCTTCCGAGTTCTTCATCTCGTCGCGTACCTCTTGCTTGGTCATCTTCAGCTTCTTGTTGAGCTGATGGCGCTGCAAGGGCACATCCACCAAGGCCACCAAGACCAAACCGAGACTCAGCCAAAAACACGAATCCACAATGATGGTGCCTGCCACTTTGACAGCAGGGTTCAAATCCATTTGCGAGATGTGGGTCAGGTCTTGCAAGTTGTTCATCACCGAGACCAACAAAATGGCGCCGACCAAAAAGAACTTGAGCAACGATTTGCCAAGATTCAAAAATGCCTCGGGGCCAAACATACGCGCCAAACCCGTCATGGGGTTGAGCTTGCTGAACTTGGGCAAGATCATCTGTGGCGAGAAAATAAAACCGCCAGCCAACGTGGTCGACAAAATCGCAATCACATACAGGATGGCAAGCAGTGGCAACACAATCAAAAATCCATCCACGACCGAGCTGCCAAAAATAGCTGGCAACAACTCTGCTTTGTCGGTGATGCGACGGTCAAACTGCAACTGATGCTTGAACAAGTCGCTCATTCTGGTGAAGATGTGCTGCCCCATCATGGTAAAAAACAGGGTGGCAATGATCATCATGGCCGCAGGTGCCAACTCTTGCGAGCGCGCGATTTGTCCGTCTTCACGGGCTTTCTTTAACCGCTGCGCCGTCGGTTCTTCGGTTTTGTCTTGGCCGCTTTCTTCCGACATGTCAGCCTCCTAAATACGAACGCAGCATCATGAATGCTTGCGCCCATACCCAATCAATGCGGGCCACGTTGTTGCCCATGGAGAACATCATGACGATGAAGCCTGTCAAGATCAACGCGGGAAAGCCCACGGTAAAAATATTCAAGCTGGGAGCGGCACGGGCCACAAAACCCAAACCGATGTTGATGAACAACAGGGTCATCATCACGGGCAGTGCAATCAGCAAAGCTCCCAAGAACATCATCGAGCTCCAGTTGATCATCTTGCCCAACATGTCTTGCGTGAAAAACACTTGGCCAATCGGGATGAGTTTGAACGACTCCATCACCAAACCAAACACAATCAAATGCCCGCCCATGCCCAAGAAGATCAGCGTGCCCATGATGTTGAACAACTGAGACAACACCGGCACACTGCCCATGTTGGGGTCCACCATGTTGGCCATGGACAAACCCATCGAACCCGACATGGCTTGACCCGCAACCACCAAAGCCGCAGAGGCCACTTGGAACACCAAGCCCATGGTCAAGCCGATCAAAATTTGACGTGAAATTTCTAACAACCCATCGGCTGTGACAGGGTCAATCTTGGGGATGTCAATTTGCTGAGACACAAAGAACGCCATCGCAAATGCCAAACAAATGCGAATGCGCATGTTCACTGCGCGGATCGAAAAAATAGACGTGAACGCCAGAAATGCAGACAAGCGAAGCATGGGCCAAATGACGACCAAAAACTTGTCTAGGATTTCAATGAGCGAGGCGTTCATGGCTTCAAGAGGTGTTACATGAACAAGCTTGGAATGCGGGTAAAGATGCCCTTGGTGTAATCCACCATGGTGTTGATCATCCAGCCGCCAGCCAAGGACATGGTCATGCCTACAGCCAAAATCTTAGGAATAAAGCTCAAGGTTTGTTCGTTGATCGATGTGGCCGCTTGGAAAATACCCACCACCAAACCGACGATCAAACCCACACCCAGCAAGGGGCCTGAGATGATCATGGTCATCCACAGGGCTTGGCGGGCTAAATCTACAACTGCTGCGCTATCCATGATGGCACTCCTTAAAACACAAAGCTGTTGGCGAGCGAAGCCATCAACAGCGTCCAACCGTCAATCAGCACGAACAGCATGAGCTTGATCGGCATCGAAATAATCATGGGCGACAACATCATCATGCCCATGGACATCAACACGCTGGCCACGATCAAGTCGATCACCACAAACGGGATGTAAATCAAAAAACCAATCGTGAAGGCACTCTTGATTTCAGAGGTAATGAACGCTGGCATCAACGTGGTGAATGGCACTTGGGTGGCATCTGTCAGCTCACGGCGATTCGAGATTTGCATGAACATCGCAATATCGTCTTCACGGGTTTGCTTGGTCATGAAGTCGCGCACAGGCACTTCAGCTTTGATCAGTGCTTTGTCAAAGTCGAGCTTGCCATTCATATAAGGGCCAACTGCGTCGTTGTACACCGTTTCAAAGACGGGGGACATGATGAAGAAGGTCAAGAACAGGGCCAAACCCACCAACACCGTGTTGGGTGGGGTTTGTGCCGTACCAATCGCTTGGCGCAAAAGTGACAGCACGATGATGATGCGTACGAAAGACGTCATCATCAGCAGCATGGATGGCAACAACGTGAGCGTCGTCATCAAGCCCAGCAATTGCAGGCTCATGCTGTACTGCTGGCCACCTTTGCCAGCACCGCTGACATTGACCAAAGGAATACCTTGGGCATGAGCCATCATGGGCAAAGTGGCCAACGCCACCAAGAGCATGACCAAGATGACGTAAAGCACCTTTTTAGTAATCGGCTTACGCAGCATGACGAGTCTCCTGCGTCCAAGCGTGCAGTGTTTTCACTTCAGCAGGACTGACACTGGCCAACACCATTTGGTTGTCCACCTGAATCAACACCATCTTGTGTTTGAGGCTCAAGGGCAAAGCCTCAAGCACTTGAATGCGTTTGTCTTCAGCACCATTCGCTGCAAAACCACGGTTGCGTTTGACCCACCACAAGGCGCCGCATAGCAGCAGCAACACGCTGAACGTGCTGGCGAGGAACTGACCCCAATCGAAACTTTGCATGATGTTTTTCCTGTGCGCGATGACGGTTTTTTGACACTGGACGTGCCTATCTCTAGGGGTATTGCAAGGCACGTGCCAGCTTCGTGTCACGGTATAGTTATTTCATGCATCACCTCAAAGCCCTCTTGCTTGCCAGCCTCTTGTTGACCAGCACCCTCACCCAAGCCAACCAGTGGACAGCGGTAGGTTTGTTTGACATCGGCACGTTTTATGTGGACACCGACAACATCACGCACGCGGGTGAGCACCACAAGGCCTGGACCATGCTCGACTACCGCGACCCCAAAGTGCATGGCCCCACAGGCAAGAGCTTCAAGTCGACCCGCATGCAAATGGAGTTCGATTGCAAAGAGCAAGCCGTGCGCACCCTCTCGCTGTCGTATCACACGGGTGTGCGTTTGAGTGGCGACACTTTGTCCACCGAAGGCGTGATTGGGCCCTTTGAGCCGGTGCCGCCAGATACCCCCATCTACAAAATCATGCGCTTGGTTTGCTAAAGCCGATGGCATTGCTCAACCACATGGGCTTGATTCGCGACTTGATACATGCAGGCGGCACGGGCGGCCTCAGCTGGCATGTGCACGCCCACCACGCACGCAAACGTTGGCAGCCCACACTGCAATTGATTGAGCAGTTTTTAGCGCAAGTCAATCCCAAGTCAGACCAGCTGCTGCTGATTGGCGGCAGTGCAGGCTGGATGATGCCACCCAGCTGGTTGACCCGTTTCAAGCGCATTGATGCGTATGACATTGACCCACTCGCACCCTGGCTGTTTGATGTGCGACACGGCAAACGCTTGAAGGCACAAGGCATTCAAGTCGTGCACCACCGCCAAGATGCACTGGCCACCCTGCCCGACATTTTGCAAGCGCACCCACACGCATGCCTCTGGTTTGACAACTTGCTGGGGCAACACCGTTTTCGCCTTCGTGATGAAGCGCGTGTAGAACTGGAGTTGGCCCAACTCAAAACCACGCTTCAAGGTCGCAGCTGGGGCAGCTTGCACGATGTATGGTCGGGGCCGACGGACGGACGGTTGCTACCTGCGGGCCTGAATGTGTGGAGCCATCATGTCACCGCCAAGCAAGGACTGGAGGCTGCGTTTTCACAAAAGCTATTGGCCAGCGTGGGGGCCAAAGATGAGTGGCATGACCACCTCACGGGCGCAGTGTTTGCGCCAGCCACTGCCACCACCTGGCTGCCTTGGGCCTTCAAACCCAACTACTGGCATTGGCTGCAAGCGGGTTGGGTAAACACTTGATCAGTGCTTGAGGTTGTAGAGGGTGATGCCTGCGGCATCCATTTCTTTTTGCTCGCGCTTGCGGTGGAAGTCGCGCACAGCTTTCAAATCTTGCTCCACCAAAGTTTCCATTTGGATGCGTTTTTGCTCAGCCGCCTTAAGCGCCAAGCGTTTGACTTCAACGGCATGCCTTGCCTCATTCAAGTCCATGTCCACGCGAGCAATCAGTGATTGAAGCTGCTGCATGAAGCCCCGAAAATTCAAAGTCTCTGACATGCTATGCGGGCGACTTTCCGCCTCTTTGCTGCGCACCACGTAGTCGGTGTACAGAATCTGCATGCGTGCACGGCTTTGCTCTAAATGCGCCACACGGTCACGCGCTTGCTTGAGGGCGACAAAGGCCTCGTCGCATTTTTCTTTGGCTTTTTTGGCCAACACGGGCCAGGCGGCGCGTGGCTTCATGACAGGATGTGGCTCAGTTGGTTACGCGTCATGGCGTAGTCTTGGCCTTTGTCCATGTCTTGGCGCAAAAAGTCCACCATCTGTTCACGCAGGCGAATGGCCTCGTCTAACTCGGGGTTAGAGCCCGCTTCGTAGGCGCCCACTTGCACCAAGTCCGCATTTTGTTGGTACACCGACCACAAGCGTCGCAACTTATTGGACTGCTTCAACTCCTCGGGACTCACCAAGGTTTGCATCACACGCGAAATCGAACCGTTCAAATCAATCGCGGGGTAATGCGCTTGGTCAGCCAAGCGGCGCGACAACATGACCTGACCATCCAGCGACGCACGCGCGATGTCCACAATCGGGTCGTTGCCGTCATCGCCTTCAGCGAGCACGGTGTAAATAGAGGTGATGGAGCCATGGCCATGGCGACCTACACCACCACGCTCAATCAAATTGGGCAGCAAAGCAAACACCGAGGGTGGATAGCCTTTGGCGGTTGGGGGCTCGCCAATGGCCAAGCCAATTTCGCGCTGAGCGTGAGCCACACGGGTCAAGCTGTCGCACAGCATCAACACGTTTTTACCTTGGTCACGGAAGTATTCAGCCACCACGTGCGTCATGTGCGTGGCCTTGAGGCGCAGCACGGGCGACACGTTGGCGGGTGCAGCAATCACCACGGATTTGGCCAAGCCCTCTTCACCCAACGATTCATGAATGAAAGCCTGCACTTCGCGGCCACGTTCACCAATCAAACCAATCACCACGATGTCGGCTTTGGTGAAGCGCGTCAGCATGCCCAAGAGCACGCTCTTACCCACACCAGAACCGGCCACCAAACCAATGCGTTGGCCACGACCAATCGTCAATGCACCGTTGATGGCCTTGACCCCCACATCCAACACTTCTTCAATCGGGCCACGCTCCATCGGGTTGAGCGGGCAGCCCAGCAAGCTGAGCTGATCAGGCAAATGCGGCATGGGCTTGCCATCAATGGGCATGCCTCGGCCATCAATCACGCGACCTAAAAGTTCATTGCCCAAACGCACCATGCCTGAGTTAGACATCACGCGCACCGTGTCGCCAGGGCCCACACCGACGGGGTCGGTGAAGGGCATGAGGTACAAAGTTTTGTCGTTGAAACCCACCACCTCGGCTTCCACGCGATGGCCACCTTGGCCCATCACTTCACAGCAAGCGCCCAAGGGAGCCATGATGCCGCGTGTCTCCAATGTCAGACCCACAAGGCGCACCAAGGTGCCACTGCGTTGCGGCTCAGGGGTGCGCAGCTTGGGCAAGCTCGTCTGCACTTCTTTGGAGAAATCGATCATGGTTTATTTGCCGAGCTGAATCATGCCGCGAATTGCGGAAGCCACACGGGCTTGGTCTGATTGCACCACCATGCGCACGATACCCACTTTGTCTTCGTAGCTGTTGGCACCGTTGAGCAGTTCTGGCGGAATGGTTGGCTTCTTAGCCTTTTGCTGCTCTTTGCGTATGCGTTCTTTGATTTCAGCCAAAGACTCACCTTCGCGAATTTCAATCTCGCCGTCAGCCAAAGCTTCGCCAGCTTCTTCATCTTCGGCCGGTACTTGAGCCAAGACCTCTTCTGGAGCAGCTTCTGCGACAAAGTCCTCAACCGGGGTCTCGACCACTTCGATGGGGGCTTCTTCCACCACCGCTTCGGGCACCGCCACCTCGATGGGCTCGGGCACCACTTCAGGCTCGGCTTCAAACACGGGTTTGGGGGTTGGCTTCTGGGGCTTTTCAAGCAACAGCATTTGGTATTTGATCTTGTCTGCGCGCTGGGCTTCAAACAATTCAGCCTTGCGCATCATCTCGCGCTCGACCGCTGCAATGGCTGCCTTTTGCATGTCGTTGTTCGACATCGCTTCGCCCACCATATTCAGCAAAAACGGACGAACGATGGTCACAATCACGACCATAAAAATCAAACCCATCAACAAGGTGTTGATGACGTCAGGAATGAACATCGTCGCCCTCCGCTTCTTCTTGAACTTCTAACTCAGTTTCTAACTCAGCCTCTAACTCGCGCTGCGGCACCGGTGAGTTTTTACGCCATGCATCGACATCGACCAGCAAGGCGTGCGCCAAGCTCTCCAGTCGGTGTGACACCAAATCTTCCACCACCGTGTCGTTGGCAAACACGCGCACACTGCCAGGCTGCATGTCATGCACGGCTTCAAGGCGCATGCCTTTGATCAATTCACTGCCCTGCGCTTGCAAGCGTGCTTTGTCTTCAGGGCTAAGCTCTAATACCACCGCACCATGCACGGGATGATCCAACTCATCCAAGCAACGCTGCACCAATCGCTCAATGGCTTGGGTTGACGTTTGCAACTCACCCACCACCACTTGCTCTGCAATGTGCAGTGCCAAGCGTTTGAGGGGCTCAAAAAATTTCTTGGGGTCTGCCATCAAGGCAGACAGCTCGCGTGATACGTTTTCAAACAATACACGTTGCGCTGCCATTTCGTCTGCGGCTTCAGCCCTGGCTTTGGCATCCCCTTCGGCCATGCCTTCTTCTTTACCTTGTGCTTGCCCTTGCTCTAAACCCTGCTGCAAGCCTTCAGCCAAACCTTCGGCCTTGCCTTGTTCAAGGCCTTGAGCCAATGCTTCTTCTGTGGCTTTGGCTACGGCCTCTGCCAATGCAATGGCAGCTTCTTCGCGAGCTTGGGCCAAACCTTTGGCAAATTGTTCGGCTTCGCGTTGTGCCACTTCTTCAGGGGCAATGCCACCTACCACAGCGGGCAACGTTGGCTCTACAGACTCAGCCACGGCCAGCGCTTCTTGCGCAGCGACTTCGTCGGTAGCCTGAGCTTCAGTTTCGATGACGGCTGCTTCAGCTTCAGCTTCAGCTTCAGCTTCAGCTTCAGCTTGCGCTTGCGCAGCCTCGACCATACGAGGCTCAACATCCTCCGCCACATCGGGATGAATCACGATGGGGTCGGCCGTCTTTTCGTCAGAGGTAATCGGGCTGACCACCAAGGTCTCGGCCAGCTCGGCCTGTGCCAAGGCGCGTTTCAACACCGAGGGATCGACGTTGACGCGCAGTTTTGACTTGCGTGACGCGCCATACGCATCTGTCACGAAAGGCAAATGTTCATTCGTTTCACTGCCAGCCACGGAAGCTGGCTTTTCTTCGCCCAAGGCCTCGTTGCGGTATTCGCCTTCCAGCAGCGCCAGCGAAGCTTGCGCTTGCTTGCTCAGCGGTTGTTTGGTGGGCTGGTAGTGCGCAGCCGAGAACCCGCTGGACTTGGCTGGAAAACCAAGGTCAGCAAACGCCTCTGGCTCGTCACTGGTCCAGCTGGTCGTGGCATAGCCACGACTGCTTAGCTTTTCAGCAATGCCGGCGTTGGGTTGCCAAGGAACGGCAGCCCGAGCGGAATGAGGTTGATTAAACAAAGTCTGCGCCGCCCAAGATCAATTCGCCCGAATCGGACAACTTACGCGCCTTGCGCATGATTTGCTTTTGCGCGTCTTCCACGTCGGCCATGCGTTGTGGACCTTTGGCTTCCATGTCGTCGCGGAACATACCGCGCGCACGCTCGGACATGTTGTCGAAGAAACGCGCTTGGCAATCTTCGCTGGCATTTTTCAAGGCCATCATCAACAAGTCCGGCTCCACCGCACGCATGAGCACCTGAATGCCTTTGTTGTCCACGCTGACCAAGTTCTCAAACGTGAACATGTTGTCTTGAATCTTGAGCATCAAGTCGGGGTCGATCTCGTTCAAACCACTCATGATGCTGTTTTCCAGCGCTGTCTTCGTCAAGTTCATGATCTTGGCAGCCGCTTGCACGCCACCAAAACTCGAGGACTGTGCGGACGCGTTCTTGGAGAACTGCTGCTTCATGATGGCTTCGAGTTCGGCCATGGCTGAGGGCTGCACGGTGTCCAAGCTGGCCACGCGTTGAATGACTTCTGGGCGCACATCGGGCGGCAAGTAGTTCAGCACGTCGGCTGCCACTTCGCTCTCGAGCAGGGACAAGATGATGGCCACCACCTGTGGGTGTTCGCCACGAATCATGTCGGCAATGCCGCGTGCATCCATCCATGTGAGGATGTCCAAACCTTTGGTACCTTGGCCCGGCATGATGCGACCCAACACGGACGCCGCTTTGTCGTCGCCCAATGCCAAGCGCATGACGCGCTCCACATAGTCGGCGCCACCAATGCTGACGTTGTTTTGGTTTTTCAAATGGTCCACAAACTCGTCCAGCACAAAGTTCACCGCTTCTTGTGAGAAGTTGGCCACTTGCACCATCGCGGCACCGAGGGCCTGAACTTCTTTGGGGTTCAGGTACTTGATGATTTCAGCCGCTTGCTCTTCACCGAGCAAGAGCATCAAAACAGCAGCACGTTGGGTACTGGTAATGTTGGCAAGCTCAGCGCGGAGCTTGTCGGTCATCACAATAGAGTCGTCAGCCATGATTCAAATCCTCAGAAAATTTATTACTTCTCGATCAAGCTCTTGAGCACGCCAGCCACACGGGTGGAGTCTTCAGCCATGATCATGCGAATCAGTGCCACTTTATCGTCATACGAGTTGGCGGTGTTGAGCAAATCAGCGGAAATCGATTGCTTCTTCGGCTTCATGCTCGCCATGCGGGCCTTCACCGATTCCAGCGATTCGCCTTCTTCAATTTCAATTTCTTCCGATGCGTCTTCGGCCGCTGCACTGGCTGCGTGATGGGCTGCAGCTTGGGCTGCAATTTGTGCATCACGTTCAGCACGCAGGGCTTCTTCGCGGAGTCGCGCTTCTTCAGCGGCCAGCGCATCCGCAGCGGCTTTGGCTTCAGCTGCCAAGCGTGCTTGCTCGGCGGCGTAGGTGGCTTCTTGCGACAAGCGGGCAGACTCTTCAGCCGCACGCATGGCTTCTTCAGAAATACGCAGCATCTCGCCGTCGTGTGTTTTCTTGGCGTGGGCCGCAGCGGCTTGTGCTGCTGCGTTCTCGGCGGTGGCCACATCAATCGCCATCTGCGCTTGGGTGGTGGCTGCATCAGCCGCTGCCGCAGCCAAGGCTTTGGGGTCGATCTCGGGGGCCAACAAGCGGCGCACCATCGGACGAACCACGGTCAACAGGATCAGCAAGAAGATGCCACCGACCACACCAGCGTTCACCATGACTTGGTAGTTTTCGTCGCGCCACCATGGAATCACCGTGGGGTCGTACTGAGGCTCAAACTTGGTACCCACCACAGTGACCACGTCACCACGGTCATTGTTGAAGCCCACGGCGCCTTTGACCAATTGGTTCAAGCGTTCGATTTCTTCAGGGGTGTAGGCAATCGATGTTGGTGTCGAACCATCGGGGTTCTTTTCAACCTTGGCACCTGGTGCCACAGGACGTTCGTTGATCAACACACCCACACCGATTTTGCTGATGGTGCCCATCGCAGCTTTGGTGTGGCGCACAGCGCGGTCGAGCTCATAGTTTTTGGTGCTACGCGCTGTCACTTGCACACCCTTTTCGCTCACACCCTTCAGTGGGTCTGCGTTGGTTTGGGTCGTGGCTTGTGGGTTGGTGGGTGCAGGCGGCGTGTTGGACAAGGCGCCAGGAATACCAATCGCATCACGGAAGGTGTTGCGGTCTTCCACAAACAACTCAGAACGGGTCTTCGGGCCTTTGTCTTGTGAGTCAAAGTCTTCGGTCGTCACTTCGGTTTGCGTGAAATCTAAGGTCATGCTGACCTGAGCCGTCACGTTGGACTCGCCCACGATGGGGGCCAACAACTGAATCAAGCGGGTGCGGTACAGATCTTCCATTTGCTGCTTTTGGGTCAGCTGCTGCGCTGTTAAACCCAAAGGCTGCTCGGTCAACATGTCGTTCATCAAGCTACCGAAGTTGTCCACCACCGACACGTTTTCAGGTGCGAGATAAGGCACGCTAGACGCCACCAATTGGATGATGGCTTGCACGTTGGCTGACGAGATGGTGCGGCCAGGCAAACGCGTGATGATCACCGACGCCTTGGTCGGTGCGCGGTCACGCACAAACACGCTTTGCTTAGGCGCGGCCAAATGAACGCGTGCCGCTTTGATACCACCAATTTGAATGATGCTGCGTGCCAGCTCTTGCTCCATCGCATTGTTGTAACGCACCTGCTCCATGAACTGGCTGGTGGTCATGGCCGGCATGTCTTTCAGGTTGTCCATGCCCGATGCATCGGTGCGTGGCAAACCTTTAGACGCCAGCAACATGCGGGCTTCTTGGTAACGGTTGGTCGGCACAGAAATCTGGCCGGTGTTGGCATCCACCTCAGGCTTGTACTCCGCCGTCTTCAAGGCTTCGATGGCCAACTGCTTGTCTGCATCGTTGAGCATCAACACCAAAGGACGGTAAGGCGTGGGCTTCATCGAGGTGAAGAACACCGCCACGGACATCAGCAGCATGAAGATCACCACGAATGGCAAGACCTTGCGCACGCTGGGTTGGCGCAACACGTCCATCACCACAGCGCCTGGGCCTTCTTTGGCGTTGATCCACGCGGGCATGCGGTTCGTATCGCCTGCAGCACCACTCGCATTGGATGCGCCCGTGGTCTCTAGGCCGTTGGCAGTGGGCATGCCCACTGCATTCATGTTTAAGGTATCGGTTGCCATATCAGTCTCTCAATCCTGTATCAAACAGGCATGTTCATGATTTCTTCGTACGCTTTCATCACTTTGTTGCGTACTTGCAAGGTGGCTTCAAAAGCCAGTGACG
>CANFKQ010000072.1 GCA_947447405.1 Comamonadaceae bacterium
CCTGCAATATTTCACGCACCGATTGCGAGATGCTCAGGTTGCCGGCAGACAGCAACACCATGAAACGGTCGTCAGCCTTTTCGTACACGATCATTTTGCGGAAGGTGCTGATTTGGTCTAGGCCCGCGTTGGTGCGCGAGTCGGACAAGAACACGAGGCCCGCTTTGAGTTTGATGCCAACACAGTAAGTCATAAAAGTTTTTTCAGTTGATACAGAGCGTCCAACGCATCGCGTGGACTGAGTTTGTCGGGGTCGATCTCGGCCAGCTTGGCTTGCAGTGGGCTGGGGCCTACATCGTCTTGTAATGGGGGTGGCGCAAAGAGGTCGACTTGTACCTTCGATGCATCAGCCCCTGCTTCCAGCGAGGCCAAGGCATGGCGGGCATGGCTGAGTACAGCAGAAGGCATGCCAGCTAAACGTGCCACTTGAATACCGTAGCTGCGGCTGGCGGGGCCAGGCTGAATTTCGTGCAAGAACACAATGCTCGCGCCGCTCTCGGCCGCGCTCACATGCACGTTCACCGCAGCGCGGTGGTTGGCCGGGAACTCGGTGAGTTCAAAGTAATGCGTGGCAAACAGCGTGAACGCTTGGGTCTTGTCGTGCAAATGCGTGGCAATGCCGCCGGCCAAGGCTAGGCCGTCAAAGGTGGATGTGCCGCGGCCAATCTCGTCCATCAACACCAAGCTGTGCGGCGTGGCGGCGTGCAAGATTTGCGCGGCCTCGGTCATCTCCAACATGAAGGTCGATTGCGCGTTGGCCAAATCGTCGGCCGCGCCAATGCGGGTGTGGATGGCGTCAATCGGGCCTAAGCGGCACGCCGTGGCTGGCACGTGGCTGCCCATGCTGGCCAGCAACACGATGATGGCCACTTGGCGCATGTAGGTCGACTTACCACCCATGTTGGGGCCGGTGATGACTTGCATGCGGTGCAGATGGCCAAGTCGCGTGTCGTTGGCAATGAAGGTTTTGGCAGCACTGCCAGCCACCACGCCATGCGTTTCGGCCAAGCGAGCTTCCACCACGGGGTGGCGGCCTTGCGTGATTTCGATGCACGGTGTTTTCACAAACTCAGGCGCGCACCAGCCCAACGTGAGTGAGCGCTCGGCCAAGGCGCACAGCGCGTCGAGCGTTGCCACGGCTTGGGCCAAGCGGGTGAGGGCGGGCACAAACTGCTGCAAGGTGTCGAGCAGTTGTTCGAACAAAAATTTCTCACGGGCCAAGGCGCGCTCTTGGGCGCTGAGGGCCTTGTCTTCAAAGACTTTGAGCTCGGGTGTGATGAAGCGCTCGGCGTTCTTCAATGTTTGACGCCGCGTGTAGTCGGGCGGCACTTTGTCGATTTGGCCTTGCGTGACCTCGATGTAAAAGCCATGTACCTTGTTGAACTGCACGCGCAGGTTGGCAATGCCAGTGCGTTCGCGTTCGCGGGCTTCGAGTTCGAGCAAGAAGCCGTCGCAGTTGTTTTGGATGGCGCGTAGCTCGTCTAGGTCGGCGTCGTAGCCGTGGCCGATGACGCCACCATCGCGCACCAAGACGGCTGGCTCGGGCAGCAAAGCACGCTCCAGCAATGCACCGCATTCGGGCGGCACGCCCATGTCTTGGGCGATTTGCACCAACAACGAGGGCGGCAGACCGCTCTGCTGCGTGTCTCCCGCTCGCTGCGCGAGCTCCTCCTTGACCTCCGCAGAGCGGCCTACCGCCCCCGCTTTTGGTGAGGTAGGAATGAGCGGCTGAATGCGCAGCGCCTTTTGCAGCGCTTGGCCCAGCGACACCAATTCGCGTGGGCGCACTTGGCGCAGCGACACGCGGGCGCTGATGCGCTGCACATCGCCCGAGCCTTTGAGGGCTTCGCGCAGCACTTTGTAGCTTTGCGTGCGGTTGTCTTGCAGCGCTTCGATGGCGGCCAAGCGGTGTATGGCTTGTGTGCGGTCGCGCTCGGGCGAGAGCAGCCAGTTTTTGAGCTGGCGGCTGCCCATGCCGGTCATGCAGGTGTCGAGCAACGAGAACAGGGTGGGCGAGTCTTCGCCACGCAATGTTTGGGTCAGCTCAAGGTTGCGGCGGGTGGTGAGCGGCAGGTCGATCAGCGCATCGTTGCGCGCCACGTAAACGCCATGCACGTGTGTGAGGGCGCGGCCTTGGGTGTGTTCGGCGTAGGCCAGCAGTGCCGCAGCAGCGGCGTGGGCTTGCACCACGTCTTGTGCGTTCCACGCATTGAGTGAGGCGGCTTGCAAATGCTCCAACAGTTTGCGACCACCCAAAGCGGCATCAAACTGAAACGCGGGGCGCACTTGGGCAGGCAGGCCAAGGTTGCTGCAAAAGTTTTTGAGCTGTTGCTCAAACGCAGGGCTGACTTCGGCGCTGTAAATGATTTCGCTGGGCGCCACGCGCGCAATCCAGTTGGGCAACGCGGCTGTCTCGCACTCGGCCAAATGCACCAAGCCTTGTGTGACGCTGAGCCATGCCAAGCCACAACCTGCGCGATCGCTTTGGTGAATGGCCAATACGTAGGCTTCGGTTTTGTCGCTGAGCAAGGCGCTATCTGTGAGTGTGCCCGGCGTGACCACACGCACCACTTTGCGCTCGACGGGGCCTTTGCTCGCGCCTACATCGCCCACTTGCTCGCAAATTGCGACGGATTCGCCCAGCTTGATGAGGCGTGAAAGATAAGTTTCAAGCGAGTGAAACGGCACACCGGCCATCACCACAGGCTCGCCGTTGGATTGGCCGCGTTGCGTGAGCGTGATGTCGAGCAGGCGCGTGACCTTCTCGGCATCGGCAAAGAACAACTCGTAAAAGTCGCCCATGCGGTAGAACAACAGCGTCTCAGGGTGGTCAGCTTTGAGCCCCAAGTACTGCTGCATCATGGGGGTGTGCCCAGACAAATCACGCATCGCAGTGCCTGCCAGAAAGTGTTGAAAGGTTTACAGCGGCGCGTCTGGCGCTTGGCGCGACAGGCTCAGGGTCTTGGCTGCTGTGCTGGCGGCGCGCTTGTCATCGGCACCTGCAAACTTGGAATACTTTTGCGTGATGGGCACCAACTGTGCATAGATGCGTGGGGATGCTGCCAAGCACTCTTCGTGCTCAAGGTAGGGGCCTTCACCTGTGAAGTTGCTTACCAAGCCACCGGCTTCGGTGATGAGCAACGCACCTGCGGCCATGTCCCAAGGCTTCAAGCCGAGTTCAAAGAAACCATCGCTGAAACCTGCGGCCACATAGGCCAAATCAAGCGCAGCAGCGCCCGGGCGGCGCAAGCCAGCCGTGCGTTGCATGATGTCGCCCATCAGGCTGAGGTATTTGTTGAAGTCGTCACCCGGGCGAAATGGGAAGCCCGTGGCGAGCAAACACTCTTCCAAACGGGTGCGCTTGCTCACGCGGATGCGGCGGTCGTTCATGAACGCGCCACGGCCTTTGGTGGCAGTGAACAAGTCGTTGCGGGTCGGGTCGTAAATGACGGCTTGCTCTAAGCGGCCTTGCACTTGCAAAGCGATGCTCACGCAGTAGTAGGGGAAGCCGTGGATGAAGTTGGTCGTGCCGTCCAACGGGTCAATGATCCAGATGTGGTCAGCGTTGGGGTTGCCATGCGTGGAGCCAGACTCTTCGGCCAAGATGCCGTGGTCGGGGTAGGCGGTGAGGAGGGTCTCGATGATGACGCGTTCGCTGTTTTGGTCAACTTCGGTCACAAAGTCGTTCACTTGCTTCTGTGAGATACGCACCGCCTCCACGTCGAGCGCGGCGCGGTTGATGATGGCGCCGGCGGCGCGTGCAGCCTTGACGGCCACGTTGAGCATGGGGTGTACAGAAGAAGAGGACAACATAGATTTTGTGAAGAGCTGACCAAACAGGTCGAAGATGAACGCCCGGCGATGCGGGCGGCGACAATGAACCAGATTTTACCCGCGAAGACTGACAAAACGCCCATGAAAACCCGCTTCATTCTTTTAAATACCAGCCACGCCGGCAATGTGGGTGCCGCAGCCCGCGCCATGAAGGTGATGGGTTTTTCCGATTTGGTGCTGGTCGCGCCCCGTTGGGACAATGTGTTGCGACGGGAAGAAACCATCCAACGTGCCAGTGGCGCGCTAGACGTGCTGGCCAATGCCCGCGTGGTGGCGACTTTGGATGAAGCGATGGATGGTCTGCACCACCTGTGTGCCACCGCCATGACGCCCCGCGACTTTGGCCCACCCACCCTAGAGCCACGCCCCCACTTTGCTGCCCTTGCCGCTGAGCACCGCCAAAACGCCGACTTTGGTGTGGGTTTTTTGTTTGGCTCCGAGCGCTTTGGCATGCGCAACGAAGACGTGTACCGCTGTCACACGTGTCTGAGTATTCCGACGGATCCGAAGTTTGGTTCGTTGAACTTGGGCGCTGCGGTGCAGGTGTTGGCTTATGACTGGCGTGAGGCTTTGGGCGGACTTGCCACGATGTTGCCGCCTGTTGATGTTGGATCCGCGAGCGGGGCCGCATTGGCAGCGCAAGAGCCCACACCTTTAGCTGACGCCCAACAGCTCGCAGGCTTGCTAGGCCACTTGGAACAGTCGCTCAAAGATATTGGCTTCTTGGATCCAGAAGCACCCAAGAAACTGATGCCCCGCCTGAACCAGTTGTTCAACCGCGCCCAGGTGACACAAGAAGAGATTCACATCTTGCGTGGCATTGCCAAAACCATGTCGCAAGTCGCCAAAACCGCGGCTGAAAAAAGCAAGGGTTGAGAGAACGATAATCACGCCACTATGTTTTCACGCTTACGTTCTGACGTTCAATGTATTTTGGACCGTGACCCTGCTGCACGAAGCCGCTGGGAAGTGCTGACTTGCTACCCCGGTTTGCACGCGGTGCTGATGCACCGCTTGGCCCATGGTTGCTGGAATTTGGGTTTCAAGTGGTTGGGCCGTTTCATTTCGCACCTTTCGCGCTGGTTCACCGGCATTGAAATTCACCCTGCCGCCAAAATTGGGGACCGCGTGTTCTTCGACCACGCCATGGGCGTGGTGGTGGGCGAAACCGCCGAGATTGGCGACGGTTGTACGATTTACCAAGGTGTGACTTTGGGGGGCACCTCGCTCTACAAAGGTGAAAAGCGTCACCCTACCTTGGGTAAGGATGTAGTGATTGGCGCAGGCGCCAAAGTGTTGGGCGGTTTCACTGTGGGCGACGGTGCCAAAGTGGGCAGCAACGCCGTGGTGACCAAGCCTGTGCCAGCGGGCGCCACAGCTGTGGGTAATCCTGCACGCATCATCCAAGCCGAAACCGATGCCAAGCGTGAGGAGGCTGCTTCGAAGATGGGCTTCTCGGCCTATGGCGTCACGCAAAACGATGATCCCGTAAGCCAAGCCATGCGTGGCTTGATTGATAACGCCACCTCACAAGAACATCAAATTGCATTGTTGTGGCGAGCGATTGAACAACTGTCTACCGATCAAGCTAAACCTGATTGCGTGCCTACCGATGCCGCTCGACAAGAGCACTTTGAGGCGGCACGCATCAATCAACTGTTGGACTGACAATGCGGTTTTTGAATGTGTATCCCAAACGTCTTTGGGCCACCCTGAACTCTGCAGGCGCATTTGAGGGGCAGTTCACCTTCGATTTAGAGCAATACGGTTTGGTGACGAGTGACATGGTGTGCGATGTGACTGTTTGCGAAGACCTCGTGATCGTTGGCCAATGGAAGATCGTTGTGAAGTCCATGTTCAACGTGCAGATGCCACATTTCGAAAAATTTGTGGAAACCTTGAATCACTATGTGTTTGGCGTGTTGCAGTTCATGCCAAGTCGTAGTGTGTCAGGTAAAGATTTGCCCATGGTGAAGCTCTTTTTTGATGAGATCTACTTCGATATGTCGGGTGATGAGCCGGTTGTTCAAAAAATTGCCTTAGACAGCATCAAGAAATAAAAAAGCCCGCTGAGAAAAGCGGGCTTTTTTGTGGGTGTATGGCGTTACACGTGTTTCGGTTTCAACGCGATTTTAGGCCGCCAACCTTTGCAAAATTCGTCACGGGTCTCCATGTACGGGCCGCCAATCAAGTCGATGCAATAGGGCACAGCAGCAAAAATACCATCCACGACTTGCTTGCCATCCGCATCTTTCAACCCGCCCAAGGTTTCCTGGATCGATTTGGGTTGGCCGGGCAAGTTGATGATCAGCGTTTCATTGCGAATCACAGCGACCTGGCGTGACAAGATGGCGGTGGGTACAAACTTCAAACTCACTTGGCGCATTTGCTCGCCAAAGCCTGGCATTTCTTTGTGCGCCACAGCCAGTGTGGCTTCGGGTGTGACATCGCGCTTTGCAGGACCTGTGCCGCCGGTGGTGAGCACCAAGTTGCAACCTGCATCGACCAGTTCAATGAGTGTTTGGCTGATGGTGGTTTGCTCGTCAGGGATGAGGCGCTCTATGTATTCAATGGGGTTGTACAAGGCATGACCCAGCCACTCACGCAGGGATGGCAAGCCTTTGTCTTCGTAGGTGCCGCTTGATGCACGGTCGCTGATGGACACGATGCCGACCTTGATGGTGTCGCAACGGGCATCTGGGGAGGGCAAGGTGGTCTCAGTCATGCTTAAGGCTTGTATGAATCTTCGTCTTCTTGAGGGGTGTGTAGCACGTCGTCGGCCAAGTTGAGCTGCTCTTTGATGAGCTGAAAGATCTCGCGGTACGAACGGCTTTGGCGCGGCAGCAAACCTTTGGCGATGTCGGCTTTAGACGTGACATCGTCTTTGCGCGCTTGACGCACCAAGGCGCGCATTTGCTGGCTGTCGGTGGTGGGGTAGTCGTTCATCCACTCTTGCAAAGCTGTGTCTTCAGCCAGCAGGCGGTCACGCCAACTTTCAGCCAAGTGCAGGGCCAAGGTGTCTTTGGTGCTGCCCATGCGTTGTTCGTTGAGCGCATCTTTAACGGCCTCAATCGATTCTTCGCTGAGCTTGCGCATGAGTTTGCCCACATACTGCATTTGACGGCGTTTACCTTCAAAGTTGGTAATGCGGCGTGCTTCGGCCAGTGCTTCGCGCAGTTGGTCGGTCATGTGGCCTTGGGTGTTCAGGCGCACGATCAGTTCGTTGCGCAGGGTGAGCAGCTCGACGCCCAAGTCTTGGCGGTCGTCGCTGTCTTTTTTGCGGTCGGTGCGACTCAGGCCCTCGGTGCCTTTGAGCTCGGCTTTGAGTTCGAGGTCGAGTTCGCTGCCTTCGGCCACGAATTGGCCGCGGACAAAGTAACCTTTTTTGGGTTTACGTGACATAAATTGGGGAGCTTTAAATAGGTCAGTTTGCCCTTCAACACAAAGGGCAAACTCAGTGACCAGTATCATAGCCGTCGATATGACCAAAGCCTCTAAAACCCAAGCCTCATCCCACACGCCTGCCCAAGGTTTCAGCTACAGCCGCGAACACTTCGCCTCGCTGGTCGATGCCGCCTTGAAGCACGCCAAAAAGCTGGGAGCCACAGATGCTGGGGCCGATGCGTCTGAGGGCTGCGGGTTGAGCGTGTCAGTGCGCAAAGGCGAGCTAGAAAACGTAGAGCGCAACCGCGACAAATCTCTGGGCGTGACGGTGTACTTGGGTCATCGCCGAGGTAACGCCAGTACCTCTGACTTCTCTCAAGCCGCGATTGAACGTACCGTGCAAGCCGCCTATGACATAGCCCGCTTCACCGCAGAAGACCCCGTGGCAGGCTTGCCTGATGAGAAGGATATTGCGCTACACCACCCCGATTTAGATTTGTTCCATCCTTGGCCCATCACCAGCGCCGACGCTGCCACACTCGCGTTGCGCTGCGAAGCCGCGGCCATCCAAACTGACAAGCGCATCACCAATAGCGAAGGTGCAGCGGTGTCGGCGCAGCAAAGCCATTTTTTCAGCGCCCACACCCATGGTTTTCGTGGTGGCTACGCCAGCTCGCGCCACACCATTTCGGTAGCGCCGATTGCGGGCAAGGGTGACGGCATGCAGCGCGACGCGTGGTACAGCTCCATGCGCAGCGCCGATGAACTGGCCTCCCCCGAGGCCGTGGGCCGTTACGCTGCCGAGCGTGCCTTGAGCCGTTTGAAATCACGCAAAATTGCCACAGTGGAATGCCCCGTGTTGTTTGAAGCACCGATCGCCGCAGGCTTGTTGGGTGGTTTTGTGCAAGCGGTCAGCGGTGGTGCCCTGTACCGCAAGAGCTCGTTTTTGCTCGACTCGTTGGGCAAAATCGTGTTCCCTAAACACATCGACATTTCAGAAGACCCGTTTGTCATGCGTGGCAAAGGCAGTTCGCCGTTTGACGACGAAGGCGTGACCACCCGTGTACGCCGCGTCGTGGATGCCGGCCGCGTGGAAGGCTACTTTCTCAGTAGCTACACCGCACGCAAACTGGGCATGCCCACGACGGGCAACTCGGGTGGTTCGCATAATTTGGTCATGTCCTCACGCCTCACGCAAAGTGCAGATGACCTCGACGCCATGTTGAAAAAGCTCGGCACCGGTTTGTTTGTGATTGAGTTGATGGGCCAAGGCGTGAACTACGTGACGGGCGACTACTCACGGGGTGCCAGCGGCTTTTGGGTAGAGAACGGACGTATTGCCTACCCCGTGCAAGAGATCACCATCGCAGGCAATATGAAAGACATGTTCCAAGGCATTGAAGCCATTGGTGCAGATGTTTACAACATGGGGGCGAAAACGATTGGTTCTGTTTTAATCAATCGTATGAAGGTGGCAGGCAGTTAAGCGCGTTTGCGCAGCATTCGGCGTAACTCTGGTGATTGAATCGGTGCCACATCGAATGCCGGTGTATCCAAAGCGTCGTTCACTGTCTTTTTTAAGAACCTCACTGTTTCTTGATTCACAGTTTCACGTTCGTTGTCGACGGTGATCATGTGATAACTGTCGCCCAAGTAGATGAACTCCTTTGTGGCTGAACGGATGTTGCTATAGGCCCACTCGGCGTTACGCATGTGTACGGTTTCATCGTCGGCTGCATGGATGAACAATGCGGGGCAGTCAATCAGCGAAACGTTTTTACGCGCTTCTTTGATGAGCGCGCGGCCCTCAGATACATATTTGAAGGGTAGGTAATCAGCACCTGATTCTGAGATGTGGTCTTTTTGCATGGCACGTTTGACCATGGCCCGCATTTCTGGATTCTTGATGCCGAAAGGCTCAGCTTCTGCGTAGCGATAGCGGCTGGCGAAAGGCAGCCAACTCGAAAAATTCAACAAGAAGCTGTACCAAGGGATGGCCCAGCCGTCGTAGGCCAAGGCCGTTGAAAGAAGAACGATGCTGGTGAGTGGTTCGCGCTGTGCAAGGGCCATGGTTAAAGTGGATCCCATAGATAGGCCTACGACCGATACAGTGCTGTATTGAGCGCGTAAGTCCCACAGATATTGCTGGGCATGCTGGACCCAATCTAGCCAGTCACCGCATTCCGTTCCAAATGAGTAATTTGGAATGCAAGGTGCGAAGACAGAGAAGCCTGCCACGTTTAAATCTTTCGCCAGTCGTGACAACTCCAATGGGCTTGCACCCAGCCCATGTAACATCAGAACGCAGTGTTCCCCGCCCACGAGTTCGATGTCTTGTTGCGGCTTTATAGATTGACTCATGCGTATTCAAAATTCCAAATCTTGGGTGAAGTATTCGTTTGGCGATGCCGTGCTGGGTAGTGTGGTGCTTTTGTTGGGCGGTTTCGCCGTGCGATATGCCTTGCAACCTTGGATCGAGCCTTATGCACCGTTCCATTTTTTCATCGTAGCATGCCTATTTATTGCCTATCTTTATGGTTATCAATTGGCGTTGCTTTCCACTTTAATCAGTGCGTTGGCAGGTAGCTTTTTCTTCGTGAAACCTTACTTTACGCTGGGTCCAGCATCGGTGAGCGACGTGATTCAGTTCATTAACTTCACATCGGTTACTGCGATTTCTGTGCTGATGATTGAGAAATTACAACGCACGATTTATGCCCGTCAAATGGTGTTAAAGATCATGGAATCTCGTCACAAAATTTCCTTGTATCGCGAAAATGACCGCATTTATTTCTCAAAATCGAACAATGAAGCTTGGGCTGTACTTGATGAAATTTTGACGGATTTTGATGATCTTATTTTGATGCAGTACGGCGGCGGAGGTGTCAAGCTAGAGCCTTTGTTCTTGGTCTTGACTGAATGCCAAAAACCTGTTTTGTCTTCGGATGAGTGGCAGTCATTGATGAACCCAGATGACTTGGTTTTGTTGTTATCCAAGTTGTCTCAACCGATCGCCAAATCAGGCAACATGGATGAGTTTGAATTGCGTTTTGCTTTGCATGAACACGCGGTGCCTCATAGGGTTGCGCTTGAATCATTTGTGTTTCTTGGTAAGCCGTTAAGAATTGTGCGATTGGCGGCTAGCTGAACATGAGAGCTGCATTGATCCTTGCATGCGTGTTGGTTTTACCCATCGTGGGATATGCTGATGATGCTGTTTTGGCCGATAAGTTTGAGGTCACAGCAGGCTACAGTCGAACCAGTCAATCGTTGATGCATGGCGTGTTGGTCACGTATCAAAACGATCCGACGCTGAGTGTGAATTACGAAACCGCTCAAGGTTTTGCCAGCCTACAAAATGGAGTCGGTGTTTGGCTGGTGCGTGATGAGTTGTTCAAAGCTGGCTTGTCTGTGAACTACATGATGGGGCGTCAAGAGAAGGCTGATCCACGTTACGCGGGGATGGGCAGCGTCGCAGGTTCGGCCATGAGCTATGTGTGGGCCGAGTGGCAGCCGATCAAAGATGCCATCACCTTGTATGGCAATGCAGGCAATTCATGGCATGGTGCCAGCGGCACTTTGGTTCAATGGGGTGTCACGCTGGGTGTTCCCCTGATCAATCAAGTCAATGGCTTTGTGGATCTGTCGCGCTATTGGGCCAATCAGCGCTATGTGCAGCAGTATTACGGTGTGACACCCAGTCAGTCGCAGACGTCTCACTACGGTGCATTTAATGCGCACATGTCTGGTACCTTGTATGCGAATGCACAAATGGGGGTTGCGATCGAGCTTGACCGCGACATGGATTTGATCGTGTCGCACGGCCGATCAACGGCCAGTGCGATGTTGATGGAAAGCCCCTTGATCAACCAAAAGTCACAAACGATTTCTGCACTTGTGTTGACTCGGCGTTTTCCTTGATATGCGTTAGCCTGCTAACGCGGCCTTGACCGCGGCAGACACCAAACCCATATCGGCCTTGCCTGCCAATTGTGTTTTGACAGCACCCATTACTTTTCCCATGTCACCAGCACCGGTCGCGCCTACTTCAGCCACGATGGCTTTCACAGCTGCAGTGATTTCTTCGGCATTCATGCGCTGAGGCAAGTAGACCTCTAGCACTTTCATTTCGTTGCTTTCGATGTCAGCCAAGTCTTGGCGTTGCGCTGACAAATAGGCTGCCACTGAGTCTTTGCGTTGCTTGATGAGCTTGTCCACAATGGCGATCACCATGGCATCGTCCAGCTCCACGCGCTCGTCGACTTCTTTTTGCTTCATTGCCGCTTGCAACAAGCGGATGGTGCCTAGGCGCACGCTGTCTTTGGCGCGCATGGCGGTTTTCATGTCTTCAGTGATTTGTGCTTTGAGGCTCATGGTGAGTTCCTTGGGAGAAAAGTTGTTCGAAAAAAAAGCCCGCTGAGGCGTCCCTAGCGAGCTTTTTTGGGGCAGAGGCTGATTAGTACAGCTTCTTGGGCAACTGCATGCTGCGGATGCGCTTGTAGTTGCGTTTCACGGCTGCTGCTTTTTTGCGTTTACGTTCAGCGGTTGGCTTCTCGTAGAACTCGC
>CANFKQ010000073.1 GCA_947447405.1 Comamonadaceae bacterium
AAATCATCATCACCTGCCAAGGCGGCGACTACACCAAAGAGGTGTACCCCAAGCTGCGCGCAGCGGGCTGGAACGGCCACTGGATTGACGCAGCCTCTAGCCTGCGCATGGCTGACGACGCCGTGATCATCTTGGACCCCGTCAACCGCAACGTCATCGACAGCGCACTGGGCCAAGGCGGAAAAAACTGGATCGGCGGCAACTGCACCGTGAGCCTGATGCTCATGGGGCTGGGTGGCTTGTTCCAACACAACATGGTCGAGTGGGTCAGCGCCATGACCTACCAAGCAGCTTCAGGTGCGGGTGCACAAAACATGCGCGAACTGCTCAGCCAAATGGGTGCGCTGCACGATGCCGTCAAAGACGATTTGGCCAACCCTTCTTCTGCCATCTTGGACATCGACCGCAAAGTGTCGGCCACCATGCGCAGCGCTGAGTTCCCAACTAAGAACTTTCGCAACACCGCCTTGGCTGGCAGCTTGATCCCTTGGATCGACGTGCCCGTGGAGCACGGCCAAAGCAAGGAAGAGTGGAAAGGCGGCGCCGAGTGCAACAAGATCTTGGGCAACCCAGCATTCCGCACAGCGGGCTCAATCCCCATTGACGGTTTGTGTGTGCGCATTGGCGCCATGCGCTGCCATTCACAAGGCTTGACCATCAAGCTGAAAAAAGATGTGCCGATGGACGAGATCGAAAGCATCTTGGCCAGTGCGAACGATTGGGTCAAAGTGGTACCTAACGTGCGCGAGATCAGCGAACGTGACCTGACACCCGCAGCCGTAACCGGCACGCTCACTGTGCCAGTGGGCCGCTTGCACAAAATGGCCATGGGCAATGACTACTTGGGCGCGTTCACCGTGGGTGACCAGCTTTTGTGGGGCGCTGCCGAGCCATTGCGTCGCATGCTGCGCATCCTGCTCGAAGCGTAAAACACAGTAATATCTTTCGATATGAAAAAAGCCCAACGCTCTGCTTCTAATGTGTTCCAGCGATCAGCGCTGTGGGCTGCCTTGTCTCTGTCGATTTTCGGCAGTGCGCAGGCGCTCACTTTCAACCGCCCCATCGTACAAAGCAAGCAGGGCGAGGCTTTGCGGGTCGAGATCGATATCAGTGAAATTTCGATTGCAGAACAAATCGAGCTTCAAACGAGCATTGCAAACCAAGAGATTTACAAAGCAGCCAAGATTGAGCACCCTACGGTAAACGGCCAACCTCTAGAGATGCAGGTGCAACTGTTGCGCCGAGACCACGGCCAGCCTTATTTAAAGATCACCAGCAAACAACCCGTGGGCAGTCATGCGATCGATTTATTGATCGATGTCCGTTGGGCCACGGGTCGCTTGTTGCGCGACCTGAGCGTGTCGCTTGACGAAAACAAAATCACAGCCAGACCCATCAGCACGCCAGCCATTGCAGGCGGCTCCTCGACGGGGAGCAATGGCACACAACAAATCAACGTCAAACGTGGTGACACGGCCAGCGAACTGGTTGCGGGAAAAACACCTGAAGGCGTATCGTTAGAGCAAATGCTGTTAGCAATGCTACGCAGCAACCCAGATGCGTTTGTGGCGTCCAACGTCAATCGTCTCAAAGAAGGTGTTTTGCTGACCTTGCCCACCGAGCAAGAAGCCAAAGCCATTTCACGCGAAGAAGCACGCCGCGAAATCATTGTTCAAGCCAAAGACTTTGAGGCCTATCGCGCTGAAATGGCAGCACGTGCCCCAGGCGGTACTGTGCCCAAAGTAGCCCGCGACAGTGCCGGTAAGCTCGACGCCACAGTACAAAACAAAAACGCCAAGACCAATCAGGACAAGCTGACTTTGGCCAAGTCTGGTAGCAAAGAATCCACAGTCGAAGACAAAATTGCACAGCAACGCGAAGCCCAAGACGTCGCGACCCGCGCTGCCGAGCTGAGCCGTAACATTGCAGAACTCGGCAAGATTGCAGCGGCCACCGTGACTGGATCAGCAGACGCAGCATCAAGTGCAGCCTCTGCTGGCGGTGTTGTGCCCGTGGATGTCTCAGCAAGCGCGGCACAAGCCAATGGCCAATGGATTAACGAACTGCGTGAACACAGCCTCACACCTGTAGGCGCTGGTAGCTTGATTGCCCTGTTGGTGCTAGTTGGTCTTTGGCGCCGCCGAGCCCTGAACAAAAGCGGCGACAACATTGAAGGCTTGCCACCGTTGAACGTGAAGTTCAACCTCGACTTGCCCGACCACGACCACCGAGAACCGGTCGAACGCGCTTACATCCATGATGTCGCCACACACACACATGACACGCATGATCATCCTCACGCCCATGACGAGGATGATTTCGAAGAAGAATACGCGGACAGCGCCGCACAGCCTGTTCGACCCACGATGGAAATGCCCAACATTTCTTTGGACTTGGACGACTTGAGCCCCCCAGGTCCCTACCAAGTGCGCATCGACTTGGCCGACGAGCTGTGGAACTTGGGCCAGCTTCACACCAGCAAAGCTTTGATGGAAGAAGTGGCCAACGAAGCCTCTGGCGCTGACAAAGAAAAAGCCCTCAAGTGGCTGGCTGAACGAGGCTAAGCCGCATGCGCATGGCGATGGGCTTGAGCTACAACGGCCAAGCCTACGAAGGCTGGCAAAGCCAGTCCTCGGGCAAGACGGTGCAGGACAAGCTAGAAAAAGCGCTGGCCAAGTTCACCCAAACCACCATCTCTACCTTGTGTGCGGGCCGCACTGATTCAGGTGTGCATGGCCTCATGCAAGTCATCCACTTTGACACCGAGCTAGAGCGCAAGTCCCAATCTTGGCTGCGTGGCACCAACCGCTATTTACCGCTCGACATTGCCGTGCAGTGGGCACGTGAAGTGCCGCGCGAATTCCACTGCCGCAGCAGCGCCATTTCGCGCCGCTATGCCTATGTGCTGCTCGAATCAGCCGTGCGCCCCAGCGTGGAAGCGGGCCGTGTGGGCTGGGTATATCGCCCGCTCGACCTTGAGGCCATGCAACAAGCCGCGCAATATTTGATGGGTGAACACGACTTCACCTCATTCCGCGCCGCCAGCTGCCAAGCCCTCACGCCCATCAAAAACATGACACGCATCGACATCAGCCGCAAAAGCACCCACGCTGGCTCGGCCGTGTGGCGTTTTGAATTTGAGGCCAGTGCGTTTTTGCATCACATGATTCGCAACCTCATGGGCTGCTTTGTGAAGATTGGCACAGGCGACAAACCACCCGAGTGGATGATCGAAGTGCTGGCCGCCCGCGACCGCGATGCCGCCGCCCCTACCTTCAGCCCCGATGGTTTGTATTTCTTAGGCCCACGCTACGACGCACAGTGGAATTTACCTGACCGTACCCCTGCGTATGATGGGCTGCCATGAAACGCACGCGCATCAAAATTTGTGGCCTCACCCGTGAGCAAGACGTCGACGCCGCCGTAGCCGCAGGCGTGGACGCCATTGGCTTTGTCATGTACGCACCCAGCCCGCGCGCAGTGACGGTGGAGCGTGCGGCCGAACTGGCCTTGCGCCTGCCCGCCTTCGTGACACCCGTGCTGCTGTTTGTGAATGAAACTTCCGAGGCCATTGCCCACGCCTGTGTGCAGGTGCCAGGCGCATGGCTGCAATTCCACGGCGATGAAACGCCCGACTATTGCCGCAAGATTGCCCGAACCTTAGGCCGCCGCTGGATGCGCGCTGCCCGCATCCCGCTAGAAACCCCTGCAGGCGAAGAACCCTTTGACCTCTTAAAATACGCGCAAGATTACTCAGACGCCCAAGCGGTGCTGCTCGACGCCCATGTCGACGGTTACGGCGGCGGCGGCAAAACATTCAATTGGTCACAGCTTCCTCTAAACGTCAACGCTCACCTCGTCTTGTCTGGTGGACTCAACGCTGCCAACGTGACCGATGGCATTCGCGCGCTGCGTGACCACGGCCATTCATTGGCAGTGGACGTGAGCTCTGGCGTGGAATCGGCCAAAGGCATCAAAGATGCGGTCAAGATCCTCGAATTTGTCAGGGCCGTTCGCGCAGCCGACGCAGAGCACCCGCTCTAAACACCCTCCCATTTTTTATTTGAAGCACTTGGGCTAACTGCGATGAAAGCAGTTAGCACTAGACATTTTCTGTAGGTAACCTATGTCGAACTACCAACAACCCGACGCCAAAGGCCACTTTGGCATTTACGGCGGCAGCTTCATCAGTGAAACACTGACCCACGCCATCGAAGAGCTCAAAGACGCGTACGCCAAATACCAACACGACCCCGACTTTATTGCTGAGTTCAAAAACGAATTGGCGCACTTTGTGGGCCGCCCTTCTCCCATTTATCACGCCGCCCGCATGAGCCGCGAGATGGGTGGCGCGCAGATCTTCTTCAAACGTGAAGACCTGAACCACACGGGCGCTCACAAGATCAACAACACCATCGGCCAAGCCATGCTGGCCAAGCGCATGGGCAAGCCCCGCGTGATTGCCGAAACCGGCGCTGGCCAACACGGCGTAGCCACTGCCACCATTTGCGCGCGCTATGGTTTGGAATGCGTGGTCTACATGGGTGCAGAAGACGTGAAGCGTCAAAGCCCCAACGTGTACCGCATGAAGCTCTTGGGCGCGACCGTGGTGCCCGTGGAGAGCGGCAGCCGCACCCTCAAAGACGCGCTGAACGAAGCCATGCGCGACTGGGTGGCCAACGTGGACAACACCTTTTACATCATTGGTACTGTGGCGGGGCCTCACCCCTACCCGATGATGGTGCGCGACTTCCAAAGCGTGATTGGCGAAGAGTGCCTGACGCAAATGCCTGAAATGTTTAAGTCATTGAAGATGGCTGAAGAACAACCCGATGCCGTCATCGCCTGCGTAGGCGGCGGCAGCAATGCCATGGGCATCTTCTACCCCTACATCAACCACGCCAACACGCGCCTTATTGGCGTGGAAGCCGCTGGCGAAGGCATGGATACGGACCGTCACTCCTGCTCGTTGCAGCTGGGCGCGCCCGGCGTGTTGCACGGCAACCGGACCTACATCTTGCAAGACGAGAACGGCCAAATCACCGAAACGCACAGCGTGAGCGCTGGCCTCGACTACCCGGGTGTGGGCCCCGAGCACGCGTTCCTCAAGGACATTGGCCGAGCCGAATACGTGGGCATCACAGACAAAGAAGCGCTGGAAGCCTTCCACTACCTATGCCGCACCGAAGGCATCATCCCCGCGCTCGAATCCAGCCATGCCGTAGCCTATGCCATGAAGCTGGCCAAGACCATGAAGCCAGAGCAGTCCATCTTGATCAACCTCTCGGGCCGTGGTGACAAAGACATTGGCACCGTGGCCGACCTGAGCAACGCAGACTTCTTCTGCCGCCCCAGCTGCCAAGGCCAAACGGTCAAAGGTGGCCCTGTTGAACAAATCGTGAAAGTTGTGAAATGAGCAGAATTGACGCAACCCTCGCCGCCCTCAAAGCCCAAGGCCGCAAAGCCCTCATTCCCTATGTGATGGCAGGCTTTCCGCAAGCCAACATCACGCCTGCCCTCATGCACGGCATGGTAGACGCAGGCGCTGACATCATCGAACTGGGCGTTCCTTTTAGTGACCCCATGGCTGACGGCGCAGTGATTCAAAAAGCAGGCGAAGCCGCGCTGCGTTTTGGCATTGGCACAGCACAGGTGCTGGACATGGTGCGCGAGTTCCGCAAGACCAATGCCACCACCCCCGTGGTGCTGATGGGCTACGCCAACCCCGTGGAGTGTTACAACCTCAAGCACGGCCCACACTCGTTCGTGAAAGACGCGTCTGCCGCTGGCGTAGACGGCGTGCTCATCGTGGACTATCCACCCGAAGAATGCGAAGAATTCGCCGCCACCCTGCGCGCCCACAGCATGGACCTGATCTTCTTGCTCGCGCCCACCAGCACTGACAAGCGCATGGAGCAAGTGGCACGCATTGCCAGCGGCTATGTGTATTACGTCTCACTCAAAGGCGTGACGGGCGCTGGCAACCTCGACACCGACGCAGTGGAAGCCATGCTGCCGCGCATTCGCCAGCATGTGCACATCCCCGTGGGTGTGGGCTTTGGCATTCGCGATGCCGCCACCGCCACCGCCGTGGGCCGCGTGGCCGATGCCGTGGTGATTGGTAGCCGCATCATCCAGTTGCTCGAAGCCGCGCCAGCAGGTCAAGAAGTGGCTGCTGCACACGAGTTTTTAGCGGGTATTCGCAAGGCGTTGGACGCATAAAGCGCGTCATCTCTTCAAACTGCCCCGCCCGTTAAAATGCATCAATTCCAAAAGAACTGACGAAAGGCTCACCATGAGTTGGCTCGAAAAACTGCTTCCCCCAAAAATTCAACACACCGACCCCTCGGACCGCCGCAGCGTGCCCGAAGGTGTGTGGGTCAAGTGCCCGAGTTGTGAAACCGTGCTCTACAAGAGCGACTTGCAAGCCAACCACAACGTCTGCCCAACCTGTAGTCACCACCACCGCATGGGCGCCCGCGATCGCTTGGATATGTTCCTAGACGCCGAAGGCCGCTACGAAATCGGCCAAGAAGTGCTGCCTGTGGACGCCTTGAAATTCAAGGACAGCCGCAAGTACCCAGAGCGTCTCAAAGAAGCCATGCAAAACACCGGCGAAACAGACGCCTTGGTGGTCATGGGGGGCGCCGTGCACAACATCAACGTGGTGGTAGCCTGTTTTGAATTCGACTTCATGGGCGGCTCGATGGGCTCGGTGGTCGGTGAGCGCTTTGTGCGCGGCGTGCATACCGCCATCGAACAAAAAGTGCCGTTCATTTGTTTCACCGCCACGGGTGGCGCGCGCATGCAAGAAGGCTTGCTCTCGCTGATGCAAATGGCCAAAACTAACGCTTCCCTCACACGCTTGGCCAAAAAAGGCTTGCCGTACATCGCCGTATTGACCGATCCCACCATGGGCGGCGTGTCCGCAGGCTTTGCGTTTGTGGGCGACGTGGTCATTGCTGAACCCAACGCCCTGATTGGCTTTGCAGGACCACGCGTGATTGAAAACACCGTGCGAGTCACCTTGCCAGCGGGCTTCCAGCGCGCTGAGTTTTTGCAAGAAAAAGGCGCCATCGACATGATTTGCGACCGCCGCGAACTGCGCAAGACCATTGCCAGCACACTGGCCATGTTGCAGCGCCAACCGGCGGATGCGGTGGCTTAAACCAAATCGCCAAAGACAAACATTTGCTGCCTCTCTTTTGAAGGCGGCCCTTTACCTACCCACGCCTCTTTAGATGTCTAACAACAACACCCCCGCCACGCCAGAAGCCGCTCCCGTCGACGAAAACCAACTGATTGCCGAGCGCCGTGAAAAGCTCAAGGTGATGCGCGAGCGTCAAGCTGCGGGCCAAGGCGTTGCCTTCCCCAACGATTTCAAACCCGCGCACCACGCCGCCACTTTGCACGAGCTGCATGGCGACAAGACCGCCGAGGTGTTGACCGAAGAAGGCCAGTTCGCCAAAGTGGCGGGCCGCATGATGCTCAAGCGCGTGATGGGCAAGGCCAGCTTTGCCACGCTGCAAGACAGCACGGGCCGCATTCAGATTTACGTGACACGCGATGACGTGAGCGAAGATCTGTATGCCGATTTCAAACACTGGGATTTGGGCGACATCGTGGCGTGCGAAGGCAAGTTGTTCAAAACCCGCACGGGCGAGTTATCAATTCACGCCTCCAGCATCCGCATGCTGACCAAGAGCCTGCGTCCTATGCCTGACAAGTTCCACGGCGTGGCTGACCAAGAGATCAAATACCGTCAACGGTACGTCGATTTGATGACGGACGAAACCGCACGCAAGCGCTTTGTGGCGCGCAGCAAAGCGGTCAGCGGTATTCGTGACTTCATGGTGCAACACAACTTTTTGGAAGTTGAAACACCGATGCTGCACCCCATCCCCGGCGGTGCCAACGCCAAGCCTTTCACCACGCACCACAACGCGCTGGACCAAGAAATGTTCTTGCGCATTGCGCCTGAGCTGTACTTGAAGCGCTTGATCGTGGGTGGCTTTGAGCGCGTGTTCGAGATCAACCGCAACTTCCGTAACGAAGGTATCTCGGTGCGCCACAACCCCGAGTTCACCATGATGGAGTTCTACGCCGCGTATTGGAACTACCAAGACCTGATGCACTTCACCGAAGAGCTGGTGCGCGACGCTGCCATGAAGGCTGCTGGCACATTGCTGCTGACTTACGGCGGCAAAGCAGTAGACCTGAGCCAACCGTTTGAGCGCCTTACCATCCGTGAAGCTATTTTGAAGCACACCGAAGCTGGCGATAACGTAGACAACACCACCTGGTTGATCAACGCCTTGCAAAAATTTGGTTTCAAAGAAGAGAAAGACAAGCTCAGCACACGCAGCTTGGCTAGCTTGCAAGTGATGTACTTTGAAGAGACCGTGGAAGACAAGCTGTGGCAGCCCACCTTCATCTGTGAGCATCCTGTGGAAATTTCGCCCTTGGCCCGCGCCAGCGACAACAAGCCCGATGTGACGGAGCGCTTTGAGCTCTACATCACAGGCCGCGAGTTTGGCAACGGCTTTAGCGAGTTGAACGACGCCGAAGACCAAGCCGCCCGAGTCCACGCCCAAGTGGCCGCCAAAGACAGCGGCGACGACGAAGCCATGTTCTACGACCACGACTTTGTGCGCGCCCTCGAATACGGCATGCCCCCAACAGGCGGCTGCGGCATTGGCATTGACCGCTTGATGATGTTGTTGACCGACAGCCCCAGCATCCGCGACGTCATTCTGTTCCCTGCTTTGCGCCGCGAAGCTTAACCAGAGCCCAAAAATAAAACGCCTCCGAGTGATTCACTAGGAGGCGTTTTTGTTGGTACGTTCAGTTTAGAAAAACTGGGTGTAAGCGATAGCGCCTAGGCCTACCAAAGCGAGCGCCAGCCCAACCACAATGAATCGAAGGGTTTGGCGCAAGCCACTCACGGCAGACACCAAACCAGCGTTTTGCTCAGCCAGCTCGCGCACGGTTTGCGTGAGTTCTGTCTGTCGTTGTTGCACCTCGTTGAGTTGCATCGAAGCTGCAAGCAAACGATTTTTCAGCTCACCCAAACTTGGCACATCGTCGTGCGTGTTGGGTGTGGCCATCGATGATGGGGCTGCATCCGCAGGTTTGCGCGCCATCAGATCGCGCGCTTTTTCAAGCACGCTGGGGGCGTGCGAGATCACATCGCCCCAAGGGATAACTTTGAGAGCGGATAACCAAGGAATTGCCATGTTTTATTGAGGCTGAAAGCCGCTGTTCTTGATGAGCTTGGTCCACACCTGTGTGTAGGCGCGTTCGCGTTGCTCCAACTGGTGTGAATTCATGTAGCCGACAGTCAAGCCCATTTTGGTGAGCTGATCATGCACATCGGGCATGGCCAACACTTTGGACAAGGCGATGCCAAAGTGGTTGATGGTGGCTTGCGGAGTGCCTGCGGGCGCGAAGATGCCGTAATAAGGCATGTCATCCAAGCCGCTCAAACCGAGCTCTGCAAAGGTGGGAACATCGGGCAATGCGGCTTGACGCTTGGCGCCCAACACGGCCACCACGCGCACTTTGCCTGCCTTGTGGTTTTCAATGAAGTCGGGCACCGAACCCACACCCGCAGCAATTTGGTTGCCCAGCATGTCGGCCATCATGGGTGCACTGCCGCGGTATGGCGCAGAGACCAAATCAAGCTTGAACTTGTCGCCCACCACTTTCACCAAAAACTCTGGTGTAGATGCTGGGGCAGGAATGCCGACCGCACCTTTGCCGCCTTGGGTTTTAACCCACGCCACATACTCGGTGAAGGACTTGGCCGGCGTGCCACCCGACACGGCGTAGGCGTTCACAAAGGTGGCAAAGCCGGCCACGGGTTCAAAGTCTTTCGAGGGGTCGTAGCCTGGGTTCTTGACCACCAAGGGCAAGATAGAAATAGTGTGGTCGTGCGAGAGAAACAGCACTGTGCCGTCAGCAGGCGCCACCTTCAAGGCTTGCGCAGCCAACTGGCCACCCGCGCCGGGTTTGTTTTCGACCACCACGGGGGTGCCCAACTCGTCTTTGAGTTTTTCAGCCAAGATGCGGGCCACCGCATCGGTGCCACCGCCGGGCGGGAAGCCCACGATCAATTTGATAGGCCTGACGTTTTGCGCAGAGGCAAAGCCACAGCTCAAGGCCAAGGCTAAGACGACCAAATGACGACGTGATGGAAACATGGCTGAACTCCTAAAAAATCAAGGTTGACTTGGGGCGGCGGCGGCCGCTTCACCGTCTGGATTCTGACTGTGGTCTGGCTCTGCGTCCATGTCGGGGTTCTGGCCAAACTCACCATCGGGCGAAGTCTTGCGGGCATCACGCTCGCGCAACTTTTCTTCTTTTTTCTTTTTCTTCGCTAACTCGCGTTGGCGTTTTTCGTAGTTGTAATTGGGCGTTGCCATGTGAGCTTTCGTGGGTGGTGGTGGAAGTGGTTACGGTTTAGGGCAACAAGTCCAATGCCCGCAAGTATGCGGGGTGAGTCATCAGCGCGTCCCAAGCTAGCGGCGAAGTTTTGGGCAGCAGTGCGCGACGGCGTTGTTCGCTCGCGTCACTGGCGTGCCATTGATTTTTCACAAGGCGTTCGGTCAGGCCTTCCAGCATCTCGTCAACAGCATGGCCATCGCCCATGCTTTGGTTGCACAGAAGCACAAGGTCACAGCCTGCGTTGAGTGCAGCCACCGCAGCTTCGGCAAAGCTGACCGAGCGGCCTTCGATGCGGCGCGCGCCTTCCATCGACAAATCGTCGCTGAAGATCGCGCCATTGAATTGCAACTGACCGCGCAAGATGTCTTGCAGCCAACGCGGCGAGAAGCCTGCAGGCAGCGCATCGACCTTGGGATAAATGACGTGCGCGGGCATCACGCTGGTGAGCGTGGTGGTGAGCCATTGGTAAGGCAAAGCGCAGTCGCCTAGGATGGCTTTGAGGCTGCGCTTGTCGACGGGGATATCCACATGCGAATCGGCCTTCACAAAGCCGTGGCCTGGAAAGTGTTTGCCACAGTTGGCCATACCCGCCAACAACAAGCCGTGCATGACGTTCTTAGCCAGTGTGGTGGCCACACGCGGGTCGCGGTGAAACGCACGGTCACCAATGACACCGCTCTCACCATGGTCGAGGTCGAGCACGGGGGTGAAGCTGAAGTCCACGCCACAAGCACGCAGCTCACTGGCCAGCACATAACCGCTGGCGGTGGCGGCGTCCATGGCCGCCATGGCGCCGCTGCCGTTCTTAAATTTCGCAGTGACGCCTTTTTTGTCTTTCATCCACAGTTCGCCCAAGGCGCGCATGGGCGGGATGTGCGTGAAGCCATCTTGGCGAAAGCGCTGTACGCGCCCGCCTTCGTGGTCCACACAAATGAGCAAGTCATCGCGCACGGCCTTGATGTCGGCGCACAGCTGGGTGAGCTGTTGGCGATTGGTCCAGTTGCGGCCAAACAAAATGATGCCGCCTGTGAGCGGGTGCAGCAAACGCTTGCGGTCAGCCGCGGTGAGCTGAGTGCCTGCGATGTCAAGAATGAGGGGGGCGTGGTGAGACATAAATCAAATGTTTGTTTTAGTTGTTCTTTTCAACAATCACATAACTGGTCGCGTAATCAGACTCATCGCTCACACTGACATGGGCGCTCAGGCCTTTGGCTTCAAACCACTCTTTGAGCACGCCGTGCAGTACGAGTGTGGGCTGACCGCTGGGCAGCTTGGCGACTTCGCACAAGCGCCACGTCATGGGCATGCGCATGCCCATGCCAATCGCTTTGCTGAA
>CANFKQ010000074.1 GCA_947447405.1 Comamonadaceae bacterium
ACTCACGGCCAACGGCGCTGCGAACCAAGTTTTTGGCAAGTAAGGCAATCACCATCAACAAGCCGAGGCACAACCAGTATTTGCTTAAGGCGCTGTCAATCGGCAAACCAAACACCTGCAGCTCAGACACAGACACAGAACCCGAAGGCGAGTCGTTGGTTAACCACTTGATGCGCAAAAACATCCAGTCACTGAAGAACTGCGCAGCCAGTGTGGCCACCGCCAAATACAGACCCTTGACACGCAAACTGGGCAGGCCGAACAAGATGCCAAACACCGTGGCACACAAGCCACCCAAGATGAGCGCAGGAATCAATGGCAAGCCTGGAATGCGCACAAAGAAGTTGTAAGCCCCGTAAGCGCCTACCGCCATGAAGGCACCCGAGCCCAAAGAAATTTGACCGCAGTAGCCGACCAAAATATTCACGCCCAGCGCAGCCAAAGACATGATCAAGAACGGGATCAGAATGGCACGAAAGAAGTAGTCGGAAGCCAGCAAGGGCACCACCGCAATGGCGAACACCAGCAGCAGCGCCATGACGATGCGGTCTTGCCTAATAGGCAGGATTTGTTGGTCCGCGCGGTAAGTGGTTTTGAATTGACCGTTTTCTCTGTAGAACATATTTTTTCCTTACACGCGGTCGATGATTTTTTCGCCAAACAAACCTTGCGGACGAATCAGCAAGAAGCCCAGCGCCAGCACATAGGCAAACCAAATCTCGATGCCGCCACCCACAAAGCCGCCCAGATACACCTCGGACAATTTCTCACCCACGCCAATGATCAAGCCGCCAATGATGGCGCCAGGAACGGATGTGAGTCCGCCCAAAATCACCACGGGCAGTGCACGCAAAGCGACTGTGGCCAACGAAAACTGCACGCCCAATTTGCTACCCCAAATCATGCCGGCCACCAAAGCCACCACGCCCGCCACACACCACACAATCATCCAGATGCGGTTGAGGGGAATACCAATCGACTGCGCGGCTTGGTGGTCATCCGCCACCGCACGCAAGGCGCGACCGGTGGCTGTCTTTTGAAAGAACACCGTCAACAAACCCACCAGTGCAGCCGCGATGAGTGCGGCATAAAAATCTTCTTTGTTCACCAGAACGCCACCTTGGAACAAGTCCTCCAAAATGAAGACGGGGTCTTTGGGCATGCCAATGTCAATTTTGTAAATGCTGCTGCCAAACAGGGTCTGACCCAGGCCTTCGAGGAAGTAAGCAATGCCGAGTGTGGCCATCAGCAAGGTTGCGCCTTCTTGGTTGACCAAGTGGCGCAGCACCAAGTACTCCACGGCCCACGCCACCACAAACATCACAACGGCGGCCATCGCAAATGCCAGTACGTTGGCCATAAGCAAGCTGTCCACACCGGTCCACTGGGGAATCCACTCTGAAAAACGAGCCATCGACAACGCGCCAAACAGCACCATCGCGCCTTGTGCAAAGTTGAAGACGCCCGAGGCTTTGTAAATCAGCACGAAGCCCAGGGCGACGAGTGAATACAACATACCCGCCATCAAACCACCGAGCAGTGTTTCTAAAAAGAATGCCATCTTTAAATCCTTGTTCGTGCGAGTTCGTTCAGTGCGAAGTGCCGAGGTAAGCGCTGATGACTTCCTCGTTGTTGCGCACCTCATCGGGGGTGCCGTCGCCGATCTTTTTGCCGTAGTCGAGCACGACCACGCGATCAGAGATATCCATCACCACGCCCATGTCGTGTTCGATCAACACGATGGTGGTGCCGAATTCATCATTCACATCCAAGATGAAGCGACACATGTCTTGCTTTTCTTCGACGTTCATACCGGCCATCGGTTCGTCGAGCAACAACACTTGCGGCTCAAGCGCCAGCGCACGACCCAAGTCGACGCGCTTTTGCAAACCATAGGGCAATTGGCCCACGGGCGTTTTGCGGAAGGCTTGAATTTCCAAAAAGTCGATGATGCGCTCCACCTTTTCACGGTGTGCTATCTCTTCGTTTTCAGCTGGGCCAATGCGCAAGGCTTGCATGAGTATGTTGCTCTTCATGCGCAGGTTGCGACCGGTCATGATGTTGTCAAGCACGCTCATGCCTTTGAACAAGGCCAAGTTTTGGAAGGTGCGCGCAATGCCCATGGTGGCCACTTGGTGGCTGTCCATG
The DNA here is from genome assembly GCA_947447405.1 of Comamonadaceae bacterium. Lineage (GTDB taxonomy): Bacteria > Pseudomonadota > Gammaproteobacteria > Burkholderiales > Burkholderiaceae_C > Limnohabitans. The sequence continues at coordinate 2,149 of CANFKQ010000074.1, forward strand.
TGACCAAAGGTTTGACCACGGAACGTGATGGAGCCCTCTTGCGGCGCGTACACGCCGTTGATGCAGTTGAGCATTGAGCTTTTGCCCGCACCATTGGGGCCAATGATGGCGCGCACTTCGTGCTCTTTGACGTTGAACGAAATGTCGGTCAGCGCCTTGACACCACCGAAACGCAAACTGATGTTTTTGACGTCCAAGATGACGTCGCCGATTTTCTTGGTCATGCTGCTTTCCCCACAGGCGCGAAGGTTTTGGCGTCAGACAGCTTGAGCGTAGCGCTCACACTACCCGTGCGACCGTCTTCAAACTTCACCACGGTTTCAATGAATTGCTCTGTCGCGCCGTTGTACAGGGCGCCCACCAAGGCGCCGTATTTTTCGGCAATGAAACCGCGACGCACTTTGTTGGTACGGGTGAGTTCACCGTCGTCCGCATCGAGCTCTTTGTGTAACACGAGGAAGCGACTTACTTGGCTACCGGCCAACAATTCGTCTGCGGCCAAATCGGCGTTGACCTTCTCGACGCACTCTTTGATCAACTGATACACCTCTGGCTTTTGCGCCAAGTCGGTGTAGCCTGCATAAGGCAGGTTGCGACGCTCAGCCCAGTTGCCCACGGCGTCCATGTCGATGTTGATCATCACGCACACTTTTTCGCGTTGGTCACCATAGGCCACCACTTCTTTGATGTGCGGGAAGAACTTGAGTTTGTTTTCGACGTACTTGGGCGCAAACATGGCGCCGTCGTTGGTACCGCCTTTGATGCGGCCCACGTCTTTGACGCGGTCAATGATTTTCAAATGACCATGCGCATCCAAGAAGCCCGCATCGCTCGTGTGGTACCAACCATCAGCGGTCAGCACTTCAGCGGTGGCTGCATCGTTTTTGTAATAGCCCTTGAGCAAGCCGGGCGACTTGACCAAAATTTCGCCGTTGTCAGCGACCTTGATTTCCACGCCAGCGCAAGGCACGCCCACGGTGTCAGCACGCGCTTCGTGGTCGGGCTGCAAGCAGACAAACACAGCGGTCTCGGTAGAGCCATACAGCTGCTTCAAGTTCACACCAATCGAGCGGTAGAAGCTGAACAAGTCTGGGCCAATCGCCTCACCCGCGGTGTAGGCCACGCGCACGCGGCTCAGCCCCAAGTTGTTGCGCAGTGGGCCATACACGAAGAAGTTACCCAAGGTGTAGAGCAAACCGCCGACCAAACCAATCGACTTGCCGTCCATCTTGGTCGGGCCGTATTTGCGGGCCACGTCCATGAAGTAATGGAACATACCGCGCTTGATGGCGCCAGCGTCTTCCATGCGGATCATCACGCTGGTGAGCAAGCCTTCAAACACGCGGGGTGGTGCAAAGTAGTAAGTCGGGCCAACTTCTTTCAAGTCGATGGTGACCGTGGCAGCCGACTCAGGGCAATTCACCACATAGCCACAGTACAGCCATTGGGCGTAACTGAAAATATTTTGGCCAATCCAAGCGGGTGGCAAATAGGCCAACACGTCTTCGTGCGAAGTGAGCTTGTCGAACATTGCGCCGGCTTCTGCACGGTTGATGAGTGAGTTGTGCGTGTGCACCACGCCCTTGGGGTTGCCCGTGGTGCCCGAAGTGAAGAACATGGCGCCCACATCGTCGGTGTGCGCTTTTTCAACTTCGTCCAAGTAGAAGTCTGGGTGCTGCTTGGCAAACACGGCGCCAGCAGCCAACAACTCTTCCACAGAGGCCAAGCCTGGCTCGTCGTATTTGCGCAAGCCGCGGGGATCGTCAAAAAAGATGTGCGCGATTTGCGGGCATTGCTCGCGGATCTCAAGCAGCTTGTCCACTTGCTCTTGGTCTTCCACCACGGCGAAGCGCACTCCGGCGTTGTTGAGTGGGAACACGCACTCAGGGCCTGCGGCGTCTTGGTACAAGGGAATAGGAATGGCGCCCAACGATTGCGCGGCCAACATCGTGGCATACAGGCGGGGACGGTTGGAACCAATCACCACCAGGTGCTCGCCGCGTGTCAAACCGGCTTGGTGCAAGCCGCACGCCATGTGCTCGACCATCGTGGCCATCTCAGCCCATGTGATGGTTTGCCAAATGCCGTATTCCTTCTCGCGCATGGCGGCAGCTAGCGGACGCTCGCTGGCATGCTTGAGTAACAGTCGTGGGAACGTGGTCTGCATTCCTAATCCTTGCTTTATGTGTCGACAAAAAATCGTGACGCATCCGTGACGCGTTTTGATGTTGAATACGATCCTAGGCCTCAGTTTGACGCCAAGTTGTCGTTTCGACGACAATTTAGGGTAGACACTGAGCAGTGATTACCCCAATAAAACTTTTGACTTGATCAGCATTCATGGCCCAAGCACCTACGGTTTTCCAGCGTCGACGCGCACTGACCGAGCATGAGCTCAAGCTCATCCCTTGGTTTGGGCTGCTCAAAGACAGTGAGCGCAAGCGCATCGAATCACAACTGGTGGTGAGTGACCCCATGCCTGGCGACTATGTGTGCCGCGTAGGACGCAAAGCCACGTATTGGTTTGGCGTGGTGGAGGGGTTGCTGAAGATGAGCACAGACAGCGCCAGCGGGCGCACCATCACCTTCACAGGCGTGCCGCCTGGCGGCTGGTTTGGCGAAGGCACGGTGCTCAAGCACGAGAGCTACCGCTACAACATCATGGCCTTGCGCCGCAGCGTGGTGGCGGGACTGCCCATCGACACGTTTCATTGGTTGCTCGACAACTCGATTGGCTTTAACCGTTTTGTGATGAACCAACTCAACGAGCGCTTGGCGCAGTTCATTGAGGCCCGAGAGATTGACCGCTCCACCGACCCCGACGTGCGCGTGGCGCGCAATTTGGCCACCCTCTTCAACCCCACGCTTTACCCTGGTGTGGGCGAGATGCTGCGCATTACGCAGCAAGAGCTGGCCTACCTAGTGGGCCTGTCACGTCAACGTGTGAACGTGGCGCTGAACCGGCTGGAAGAACAAGGTGCGATTCGCATTGAATACGGCGGCATGCGCGTGCTGGACCTTGCTGCGCTGCGCGCCACCGGCACTTAGAATTTGCCCCTTATGTCAGACACCCCCACAGAACTCACACGCCTCAACAAACGCATGGCCGAACTTGGCCTGTGCTCACGCCGGGAGGCCGATGCGTGGATAGATCAAGGCTGGGTGTTGGTCAACGGCCGCCCTGCTGAAATGGGCGTGAAGGTTGGCCCCGCAGACCGCGTTGAGGTTGATCAACGCGCGAAGGGCCATCAAGACACACAAGTCACTGTCCTGTTGCACAAGCCCATGGGCTATGTGAGTGGGCAAGCCGAAGACGGGCACGAACCAGCGATTGTGCTGATTAACCCTCGCACACATTGGTCAGGCGACTCGTCCAAACGACGTTTCACGCCCACACAGTTGCGCAGCCTCGCCCCGTCGGGCCGACTTGACATCGACTCCACAGGCTTGTTGGTTTTGACGCAAGACGGCCGAGTCGCACGCCAATTGATCGGCGAAGACTCGGAGATGGAAAAAGAGTATTTGGTACGCGTGACCTACACCGGCCACGAGAACAGCGCCGCAGCCACCGCCGCATCTGCCACGTATGGCGGAAGAGTAAACCAACTCAGCGCCATTGGCGACCACGACCGCGTGACCCACAACGTGCAAGCTGTATTTCCGAAGGACCAACTCGAACGCTTACGCCACGGCTTGAGCTTGGACGGCAAACCCCTCAAACGCGCACAGGTGGAATGGCAAAACCCAGAGCAGCTTCGCTTTGTACTGACCGAGGGCAAAAAGCGCCAAATTCGTCGTATGTGCGAACAAGTAGGCCTTCAGGTCGTGGGTCTCAAGCGCATCCGCATTGGGCGCGTACAACTGGGGCAACTGCCTGCGGGGCAATGGCGCTACCTAGGTGCGCATGAGCGCTTCTAAGCAAGGGCTACCTACGCTGATTTCACCCTCTTGAAATTTAGGCCAACGCCCCACATCTTGGGGCGTTGTTTTTTGTAATTCTGTTTTTAAAGACCATGACCAAACAAACCCACTCATTTCAAGCCGAAGTCTCGCAGCTGCTGAACCTTGTCACACATTCGCTGTATTCCAACAAAGAAATTTTCTTGCGTGAGTTGGTATCCAACGCCTCTGATGCCTGCGACAAGCTGCGCTACGAAGGCTTGAATAACGATGCCTTGTTTGAAGGCAATGCAGACCTCGAGGTGCGCGTGAGTTTTGACAAAGAGGCTCGCACCTTAACCATTGCCGACAACGGCATTGGTATGAGCCAAGAAGAAGCCATCGCCCACCTGGGGACCATCGCAAAGAGCGGCACACGCGAATTCATGGGCAAGCTCAGTGGCGACGACAAAGCCAATGCCAAAGACCAGGGTGCATTGATTGGCCAGTTCGGCGTTGGTTTTTACTCAGGTTATATCGTGGCCGACCGCATCACCGTCGAATCTCGCCGTGCAGGACTGAAAGCCGAAGAAGCTGTGCGTTGGAGCAGCACCGGCACGGGTGACTTTGAAGTGGAAACCATCACCCAACCCGAACGCGGCACGCACATCATCTTGCACCTGCGTGACGATGCCGAGGAGTACCTGAGCGCTTGGAAGCTCAAGTCTGTCATCAACAAATACTCTGACCATATTTCTTTGCCCATCCGCATGCGCAAGGAAGAATGGAAAGAGGGCGAGAACGATCAGCCAGGTGAGATGGTGCTGACCGACGAATGGGAAACCATCAACCAAGCCAACGCGCTGTGGGCACGCGCGAAGAAAGATGTGACCGACGAGCAGCACACCGAGTTCTACAAACACATCAGCCACGACTTTGAGCCACCTTTGGCGTGGAGCCACAACCGCGTGGAAGGGAGCACTGAATACACCCAACTGCTGTACATCCCGGGCAAAGCACCGATGGATTTGTTCAACCGCGACAAAAAGGCGGGCTTGAAGCTGTATGTCAAGCGCGTGTTCATCATGGACGATGCTGAGGCGCTAATGCCCTCTTACCTGCGCTTCATCAAAGGTGTGGTGGACTCTGCCGATTTGCCACTGAACGTGAGCCGTGAGTTGCTGCAAGAAAGCCGCGACGTCAAAGCCATTCGCGAGGGCAACACACGCCGCGTGTTGGCCGTATTGGAAGATTTGGCCAAACACGACAAAGCCCCCGTGGCGGGAGACGATGGCGTCACTGACGTTCTCAGCGACGAAGACAAAGCCAAGCAAGGGAAGTACAGCCAGTTCTACGCCGAGTTTGGCGCGGTGCTCAAAGAGGGCTTGGGCGAAGACTTTGCTAACAAAGACAAACTGGCCAAGCTTTTGCGCTTTGCCAGCACCAGCACAGACGTCGTGAGCGTGTCATTTGCTGATTACAAAGCGCGCATGAAAGAAGGCCAAGAAGCGATCTACTTCATCACGGCTGACACACTGGCCGCAGCCAAGAACAGTCCACAGCTCGAGGTGTTCCGTAAGAAGGGCATCGAGGTGTTGTTGATGACTGACCGTGTGGACGAGTGGGCGTTGAACTTTGTGCAAGAGTTTGATGGCACGCCGCTACAGTCTGTCGCCAAGGGCGCAGTTGACTTGGGCTCTTTGCAAGACGACGCTGAGAAGAAGGCTGCAGAAGATGCGGCGGAAGCTTTCAAACCTATATTGGCCAAACTCAAAGAAGCCTTGAAAGACAAAGCTGACGACGTGCGCGTGACCACCCGCTTGGTCGACTCACCCGCGTGTTTGGTGGTGAAAGACCATGGCATGTCGATGCAACTGGCACGCATGCTCAAGCAAGCGGGTCAGCAAGCGCCCGAGATGAAACCGGTCTTGGAGGTGAACGCTGACCATGCTTTGGTGAAAAAACTCAGTGCCGACACCAACCCGCATTTCAACGACCTGGCGCACATTTTGTTTGACCAAGCGCTGTTGGCTGAGGGTGGTTTACCTGAGGACCCTGCCGCCTATGTGAAACGGGTAAACGCACTCTTGGTGTAAAACACGCTCCATGGCACACATGGAACCCCTCACCCCCTCCTCGCTTGACGAGCTCAAGGCCAGCACGCAAGTGCTGGCCTTTGACATTTTCGGCACCGTCGTCGATTGGCACGGCAGCATCATGCGCGAAATGCAAGCGCTCTATCCGTCGGTCGATGGCAGTGCGTTCGCTTTGGCTTGGCGAGTGGGCTATCAACCTGCAATGGCCCGCGTACGCTCTGGTGAATTGGGTTGGACGCGCATTGACGAACTGCATCGATTGATTCTGGATGACTTGCTGCTGAAGTTTGATTTGTTGCATTTGAATGAATCTGAGCTGGCGCATCTCAACCGCGTGTGGCATCGCTTAGAGGCATGGCCTGACAGCGTGGCGGGTTTGCATCGACTGAAAAAGAAATTCACCATTTGTAGCCTCTCCAATGGCAACCTAGGACTGCTGACCAACATGGCCAAACGCGCAGGACTACCTTGGGATTGCATCTTGTCTGCGGAGGTGTTTCGTGCCTATAAGCCTGACCCAGCAACCTATTTAGGTGTCGCGGCGACATTTGATTTGCAGCCACATCAGGTCATGCTTTGTGCTGCGCACCATGATGACTTGGATGCGGCGCGAGCTTGTGGTTTACGCACGGCCTACATCGAGCGCCCTTTCGAATTTGGTGCATCTCAACCCAAAGATGTGTCACCTCAAGCCAGCAACGATTTGCATGCGCGCGACATTCATGCGCTGGCCGATTTACTCGGCTGTTAGGCGTAAAGCGGCTCTTCTTGCATGGCTTCGCATTGCTCCACCAACATGTGTGTCTGCCCTGCCCAATAGTCGCTGCTGCCAAACCATGAGAAATGCTGCACAAAAGCGGGATCGTCTTTGCGACGTGCCAACCAAGCGCTGTAGTGAATCAAACGCAAAGTGCGCAAAGGCTCGATCAACGCGAGTTCACTGCGGTTGAGTTCACGCATTTGCTCATAGCCGTCCAGCAACATTGCGAGCTGCTGTGTGCGCTGCGCACGCTCACCGCTAAGCAACATCCACAAGTCTTGAATCGCAGGCCCCATGCGGGCATCGTCCAAGTCCACAAAGTGTGGGCCGCCGTTGGGCAAGTCTGTGGGCGTCCACAAAATATTGCCGGGGTGGCAGTCACCATGTAAACGGATGTGAAGCGCAGGATACGCTGCAAATTTTTCTTGCGCCATGTCAATGGCTTGGTCGCAGACCGCCAGCCATTCGGTTTGCTGGTCCATGGGGATGATGCGGCTGTCCATCAACCAGTCACGTGACTCAATGGCAAACGTGTTCACATCCAGGGTGGGCCGCGTGGCAAAGTTGTGTTGCGCCCCAACGTTGTGAATACGTGCAATGAAACGCCCTATCCACTCCAGCACCTCAGCATCGTCCAGCTCAGGCATGCGTCCACCACGACGTGGGCTCACGCTGAATGCGAAACCGTGTGCGTGGTGCAGGGTTTTACCGCGCAGCGTGAGCGGGCCCACCAATGGCACTTCTTCGTCCATCAACTCTGTAGCAAAGCTGTGCTCTTCCAAAATTTGAGCATCGCTCCAACGCTCCGGTCTGTAAAACTTAGCGACCACCGAGCTGTTGTCAGCCAACATCGCTTGGTACACACGGTTTTCGTATGAACTCAAGGCAGTGAGCCGACCATCGACTTCAATCCCTAAATCAGAGAGCGCATCCAGCACCACATCGGGCGTGAGTGCTTCGTAAGTGTGGGGTCGAGGCGTGTCGTCAAACACCCCAGACCACCTCTTTGTCTTCGGCGTGTGCTCGACGCAGCATGTCGATGAAGGGTACGACACGTTGCTTCAAGCTGATGGTGCGCGGGCCATCTACTGCGGGGGCTGCACCTGCATCTTGCACATGGTCATTTTGCGTTGCTTCTTTAGTGGCTTGATGTGCCAACTCTTCTTTCGCGACAGCAGCATTCAAGGCATCAATTGCAGCCAGCATTTCATTCGGAAAGATGATGCCTTGGGCGGCTGGATCTTTGCCAATGAGTTTGAGGATGTGTTTGCCTTGCGGCTCCAACATGATGAGGTCGCCGGTGGCTTTGGATTTGAATTTGTACAGCATAGTTTCATTGTGCGCGCTTGGGGCGCAACGTCAAGTTGGATGTTGGTTCAACGACTTAGCAGTGGGGCTACCACCTTATGGAATGCGTCTGGTTTTTCAAACATGACCCAGTGCCCAGCATCGGGGACCACCGTGAATGAGACCACCGATGACAACACCTGAGGCAGTTGCGACAAAGTGCCCTGGTAAAGCGCGTCACATGCGCCCCACACGCCATGCACGGGACACGTCCAGCGTGTTTGTGCTTGCGCCAGTACATCCGTGCGTGCAATGCGTCTGCGTCGTAAGCGGTCACGTGCAACGTTGGCTTGCTGCAAGTCAATCACTTCATCGGTCACACTGTTTGGATGCACAAACATCATGGCATTCAGGTTGTGGCGGTGTACTTTGCGTTGCGCCTCTTCATCCATGTCAGGCGTCATGCCTCGCATCGGCAACTCTTTGCCGAATAGGCCCAAACCAGGCGCGCCAACCAGAATCAATTGCCGGATGAGGTATGGATATTCAGCAGCCACCAAGCCAGCCGTCATGCCACCGAATGAAAAGCCCATGACATCCACAGCTTCACCGCTGAACGTGTGCATCAATATTTCAGCGATGTAGGGAACCAAGCCATCAGCATCACTTACACCGCTGGGCAAGTCAGAGTCACCAAACCCAGGAATGTCTAAGGCCCAAATTGTTCGGTTTTGCGCCAAGTGCTCGACGTTACGCAACCAATGTGTCCAGCTACCTGAGCCCCCATGCAGGAGCACAAGAGGCGGCTTTGAGGCATTGCTTGCAGCACCCGCTACTTGGCCTTCTAGGTGCTGCTCAGCGCTTAGACCAGCGCCCCAAACGTGCCACACGGCATCGCCCCATGCACAGCTTTGCACGATGCGTTCTGAGAGGGCCTCGACGCGGATGACTTCCATTTGTGAATTTTCCAAGAAAAACGCCCACTGAATAAATTCAGCGGGCGTTTTAAAGTGGTTGCGCGAGTAGGATTTGAACCTACGACCTTTGGGTTATGAGCCCAACGAGCTACCAGGCTGCTCCATCGCGCGTCAAGAAGATTAGTATAACCTATTAAGCGGCAGTTTCGTTAGAAGATGCCTCAGAAACTTCTGCGCGATCCACTAATTCAACATAAGCCATCGGTGCATTGTCACCCACGCGGAAACCCATTTTCAAAATACGAGTGTAACCACCTGGACGTGTCTTGAAGCGTGGGCCCAATTCGTTGAACAATTTCACGACGCTATCACGATCGCGCAAGCGATCAAATGCCAAGCGGCGATTTGCAACGGTAGGCTCTTTAGCCAAAGTGATCATCGGTTCAATGACGCGACGCAGTTCTTTGGCTTTTGGCAATGTGGTTTTGATGGCTTCATGCTCGATGAGCGAGTTCATCATGTTGCGCAACATGGCCAAGCGATGTGATGTTGTGCGGTTAAGTTTGCGAAGTCCGTGTCCGTGACGCATTTTGATTTCCTTTGATATTTTGCCGGCCGCCGTATCAGGTACGGCCAGGGGACGGTTAAGTCAGTGATTTTTTAATTAACGACGCTCTAAACCG
>CANFKQ010000075.1 GCA_947447405.1 Comamonadaceae bacterium
AACTGGCCTTCGAGTTGCAGCAAGAACTTGTCGACCACGCGCATGATGACGTTTTCGTCCAAGGCCTTAAAGCCCACGATGGCGTCCAAGCGGTTGCGGAACTCTGGCGTGAACAAGCGCTTGATATCGCCCATTTCGTCGCCCGCAGCGCGAGGGTTAGTAAAGCCAATGGTGGCCTTATTCATGGTCTCAGCGCCAGCATTGGTCGTCATGATGAGGATGACGTTGCGGAAGTCCGCCTTGCGGCCGTTGTTGTCGGTCAACGTGCCGTGGTCCATCACCTGCAACAACACGTTGAAGATATCTGGATGCGCTTTTTCAATCTCATCCAGCAACAACACGCAATGCGGCTTCTTGGTCACGGCTTCGGTCAGCAAACCGCCTTGGTCAAAGCCCACATAGCCGGGAGGCGCGCCAATCAGGCGGCTCACAGCGTGGCGCTCCATGTACTCAGACATGTCAAAGCGCACCAAATCGATACCCATGATGTAGGCCAACTGCTTGGCAGCTTCGGTCTTGCCCACCCCTGTGGGGCCGCTGAACAAGAACGCGCCAATGGGCTTGTCCGACTTGCCCAAGCCTGAGCGCGCCATCTTCACGGCAGACGCCAGCACTTCGAGGGCCTTGTCTTGGCCGAACACCACGCTCTTCAAATCGCGCTCGATGGTTTGCAGCTTGCTGCGGTCATCGTTAGACACGTTGGCAGGCGGAATGCGCGCAATCTTGGCCACGATGTCTTCAATCTCGGCTTTGCCAATGGTTTTCTTGCGCTTAGACGCCACCAAGATGCGTTGCGCCGCACCGGCTTCGTCAATCACGTCAATCGCCTTGTCGGGCAATTGGCGGTCGTTGATGTACTTGGCGCTCAGCTCGGCAGCGGCTTGCAGCGCGGCCACGGCGTATTTGACGTTGTGGTGCTCTTCAAAGCGCGACTTGAGGCCTTTGAGAATGTCCACGGTTTCAGACACCGTCGGCTCGACCACATCCACCTTTTGGAAACGACGGCTCAAGGCTGCGTCTTTCTCAAAAATGCCACGGTACTCGGTGAAGGTCGTTGCGCCAATGCACTTGAGCTGGCCGCTAGACAAAGCAGGCTTGAGCAAGTTAGACGCATCCAGCGTGCCGCCCGAAGCAGCGCCAGCGCCAATCAATGTGTGGATTTCGTCGATGAACAAAATCGCGTTGGGCTTGCCCTGCAAGTTCTTGATCACACCCTTCAAACGTTGCTCAAAGTCGCCACGGTATTTGGTACCGGCCAGCAAAGCGCCCATATCCAGCGAATACACGATGGCCTCGGCCAAGATTTCGGGCACAGCGCCTTGGGTGATGCGCCATGCCAAACCTTCGGCAATCGCTGTTTTACCCACACCAGCTTCGCCCACCAACAAGGGGTTGTTCTTGCGGCGACGGCAAAGAATTTGAATCGTGCGCTCGACCTCATACTCGCGGCCAATCAGCGGGTCAATCTTGCCGTCTTTGGCAGCTTGGTTCAGGTTTTGGGTGAACTGCTCGAGGGGCGAAGCCTTCTCATTCTTTTCAGACGTTGCACCGCCCTCTTCCTGCTCGGCTTGGTTTGACTCACCGCCTTTGACGGCCTCAGGTGGGTCGCTCTTTTTGATACCGTGGGCAATGAAGTTCACCACATCCAAACGCGTCACGCCTTGTTGGTGGAGGTAGTACACCGCGTGCGAGTCTTTCTCACCAAAGATCGCCACCAGCACGTTCGCGCCGGTCACTTCTTTTTTGCCATTGCCTGTGGACTGCACATGCATGATGGCGCGCTGAATCACGCGCTGAAAACCCAGCGTGGGCTGTGTGTCCACCTCTTCGGTGCCCGACACCTGTGGGGTGTTGTCAGCGATAAAGTTAGAGAGCGACTTGCGCAAGTCGTCGATGTTGGCAGAACAAGCGCGCAGCACTTCGGCGGCGCTGGGGTTGTCTAGCAAGGCGAGCAGCAAGTGCTCGACGGTGATGAATTCGTGTCGTTGTTGACGGGCCTCGACAAAGGCCATGTGCAAGCTGACTTCAAGTTCTTGGGCGATCATGTATTTTCCTTCGGTGCTTGCAACTGAGATTGAAATGTATATGGAAACAAAAGCCGTTTATTCAATAGGCCTGTTTGTTTAGTGCAAACGATAGGTGTTGTTTTGAACCGGGGCTTATTCAATGGGCTCAGCCACGCACTGCAGTGGGTGGCCGGACTTGCGGGCCGCATCCATCACTTGGTCCACCTTGGTGGCGGCCACGTCTTTGCTGTACACGCCGCACACGCCTTTGCCATCCAAGTGGATTTGCAACATGATTTGCGTAGCTGCCTCGCGGTCTTTGCTGAAGAACTCTTGCAACACCACCACCACAAACTCCATGGGCGTGAAATCGTCATTGAGCATCAATACCTGAAACATCTGCGGCGGCTTGGTGCGCTGCGTCAGGCGCTCTAAAACAACCGATCCGCCATCGTCACGGTCGGGTAAATGGACTTTGGGTTTTGGTTTTTTCGTTGGCATAGGGTAATTACATTTGTTCAATCATCACGTCGCCAAAGGCCGAGCAACTGACCTGCGTAGCCCCGTCCATCATGCGTGCAAAGTCATACGTTACGCGCTTGGTGGCGATGGCCTCTTCCATAGCACGGATGATGGTGTCGGCGGCTTCTGTCCAACCCATGTGGCGCAGCATCATCTCGGCGGACAAGATCATGGAACCAGGATTCACGTAGTCTTTGCCCGCATATTTAGGGGCTGTACCGTGGGTGGCTTCAAAGCAGGCCACGGTATCTGACATATTGGCCCCGGGGGCGATGCCAATACCGCCCACTTGCGCAGCCACGGCGTCAGAGATGTAGTCACCATTGAGATTGAGTGTGGCCACCACCGAGTATTCAGCAGGACGCATGAGGATTTGTTGCAAGAAGGCGTCAGCAATCACGTCTTTGATGATGATGTTCTTGCCAGTTTTGGGGTTCTTGACGCGACACCAAGGACCGCCGTCAATGAGGGTGGCGCCAAATTCTTTTTGTGCGAGGCCCAAGGCCCAATCTCGAAAGCCACCTTCGGTGTACTTCATGATGTTGCCCTTGTGCACGATGGTAACGCTGGGTTTGTCGTGGTCGATGGCGTATTGGATGGCTTTGCGAATGAACCGCTCGGTGCCCTCAATCGACACAGGCTTGATGCCGATGGCCGAAGTGTCGGGGAAGCGAATGGTGGTGGCCCCCATTTCGGTTTGCAAGAACGCGATGAGTTTTTGGGCTTCAGGGCTTTGCGCGGCGTATTCGATGCCAGCATAAATGTCTTCCGAGTTCTCGCGGAAGATAACCATGTTGGTTTTTTCTGGCTCTTTCAGAGGCGAAGGCACGCCTTTGAAGTACTGCACAGGACGCAAGCACACAAACAAATCGAGCGCTTGGCGCAGGGCAACGTTGAGCGATCGAATGCCGCCGCCTACGGGCGTGTTGAGTGGGCCTTTGATGGACACCTTGAACTCGCGCATGGCTTGGGCAGTTTCTTCGGGCAGCCACACGTCTGGGCCGTAGACCTTGGTCGCTTTCTCGCCTGCAAACAATTCCATCCACTGTATTTGGCGCTTTCCACCATAAGCGTGGGCTACGGCGGCATCGACCACTTTTCGCATGACCGGCGTTACGTCTTGCCCCACACCGTCGCCCATGATGAAGGGGATGATGGGCTGGTCGGGCACGTTCAGCGAAGCGTCTGCATTGGCGGTGATTCTTTGACCTGCAGCGGGCACTTGGATGTGCTGATAAGACATGAGGGGGCTGTTTCCTGTGGGGATTTGAAAGTTTCTCGTTGGATTCTAGCGAGCACGCCAGCCATCAGCCCCAAGCAAAGCCTATCAAGGCTAGCTGAGCGTTGCGATACAGTCGCCTTCATGAAACGCGTACTGCTTACTCTCCTCTTTTCTGGCTTGTCTTTCTCTGCTTTTGCGCAAGACACACCGCAAACCAACTTGCCACGCATCAAGCTGCAAGCGGGCATGTATCAAATCGACACGCAAGTGGCGCAAACGCCGGACCAACGCAGCGTTGGTCTGATGCACCGCAAAGAAATGCCCCAGCACGAAGGCATGTTGTTTGTGTTTGAGCAGCCGGCCACCCAGTGCTTTTGGATGAAGAACACCTTGCTGCCCCTGACGGCCGCCTTTGTTGCCGATGACGGCACCATCGTGAACTTGGCCGACATGAAGCCGCAAACCACCGACTCACACTGCTCTGAAAAGCCTGTGCGCTTTGTGCTGGAAATGCACCAAGGTTGGTTTGCTAAAAAGGGGCTGAAGGGTGGCAGTCGCTTGAGTGGAGTGGCGTTTAAGCCCTAAACAATTGCACAAAACACGCAACTGAGCACTGAGCTGACAAGACAAGACAACTCACATGCCTAGCGCTTGCGATGACACACAAAAAAGCCGCCTGAAAGGCGGCTTTTTGACGTTTCAACAGGCTTCACAGCCAGCCAATTAGAAGCTCAATTAAGCGAAGTTAGCCTCAGCAAACGACCAGTTCACCAAGTGGTCGAGGAAGGTCTCAACAAACTTAGGACGCATGTTGCGGTAGTCGATGTAGTAAGCGTGTTCCCACACGTCCACGGTCAACAAGGCTTTGTCGCCAGTGGTCAAGGGTGTACCAGCGGCGCCCATGTTGACGATGTCCACAGAACCGTCGGCCTTTTTCACCAACCATGTCCAGCCAGAACCAAAGTTGCCCACGGCACTCTTGACGAAGGCTTCTTTGAAGGCTGCGTAGCTGCCGAACTTGGCGATGATGGCTGTGGCCAATGCACCTGCGGGTTCGCCGCCGCCTTGTGGCTTCATGCAGTTCCAGAAGAAGGTGTGGTTCCAAATTTGGGCGGAGTTGTTGTAGATGCCGCCGCTGGACTTCTTGACGATTTCTTCCAAGGCCATGCCTTCAAACTCGGTACCTTTTTGCAGGTTGTTCAAGTTCACAACGTAGGCGTTGTGGTGCTTGCCGTGGTGGAACTCCAAGGTTTCTTTGGAGTAATGAGGGGCCAATGCGTCGATGGCATAAGGCAGTGCGGGGAGCGTGTGTTCCATGAAGTCCTCTTGTATAAAAACGTGAATTGTAAAAACTAAATTTGAGTCGATGGTGCCACACGCAAATCAACCACGCCGTCTGCAAGGGTTGCGTGCAAGGCTTGGCCTTCTGTAGTTTGCGCCACCGAGGTGATGGCTTGGCCATTGGCATCGCTGAGCCAAGCAAAGCCGCGCTGGAGCACGAGTTTGGGGTCAAGCAGTTGGAGTCGAAGATCAGCGCGGTGCAAGCGTTCACGGGCTGCAGCTGGGGTTTGCTGCACACCACGGGCCAAGCCGCTGGCCAGTGTGGCCAGCTCGTTGTGGCAGCGCTGGGTGCGGGTTTGAACCGCTTGGCTGAGGCGCTGTTGCAAGCGCAGAAGCTGCATTTTTTCGGTGCTCAGGCCTTCCGATGGGCGGCCCAAGCGGGCTTGGGCACGGTCTAGGCGCTGATCTTGGATGTCGAGCTGGCGGTGCGCGATAGTTTGCAGCGCATTACCCCACAGTTGCAGGTTAGACAGCAGCTCGACTTGCGGCACGGCACACATTTCTGCGGCGGCGGTGGGCGTGGGTGCGCGCAGGTCGGCGCAAAAGTCAGCAATCGTGAAGTCTGTCTCGTGGCCAACACCACTGATGATGGGCACAGGGCTATCCACAATGGCTCGGGCCAAGCTTTCGTCGTTGAACGCCCAGAGGTCCTCCATGGAGCCGCCGCCACGAACGAGCAAGATGACGTCGATATAGGGATATTGACCGAGCAGCTGCAAGGCTTGCACCAAGCTAGGCGGTGCGTCCGGCCCTTGCACAAAGGACGGCGCAAGCACCACGGGAATGTGCGGCACCCGACGCTGCAAGGAGGTGGCCACGTCGTGCAAGGCGGCTGCTCCCAACGAGGTGACCACGCCAATACCACGTGGCATGGCTTTGAGGGGGCGTTTGCGTTCGGCGTCAAACAGTCCTTCGGCTTCAAGCTTGACTTTGAGTTTTAAGAACTGCTCAAACCACGCGCCCTGCCCTGCACGGCGCATGTGTTCGACCACCATTTGCAGTTCACCACGCGGCTCATATACACCTAAACGCCCCTTGATTTCGACGAGTTCGCCGTCCACAGGGCGAAAGTCGAGCATTTGTGCCGCTCGCTTGAACATGGCGCAGCGCAACTGGCCGCTTGAGTCCTTGAGGGTGAAGTAACAATGCCCACTGGCCGCGCGCGTGAAGCCTGAAATTTCGCCACGCACGGCTACAGGATTAAACCGACTGTCTAAAACGTCAGCTACGGCGCGGCACAGAGCGCCAACTGCCCAGATACGTGGCGTCAAACCTAGTGATTCAGAGGGCTGCATTAAAAACTCATCCACAAAAAATATTTTCATCTCTTTTTGATATGAAAACTAAAAAAATGACGGTCCGGCGTAGCAAGTATTTGATTTATATGAATTTTTTAGCGCTCAATTTTCAATCAATTTATCAAATCGACCGAATGATGCGGCATCCGAGGGGGTGGACAGAAGCTTATCCCCAAAGTTATCCACAGTTCGTGTGGATGGACGGCTAGGCCATAATTGAAACACATAAAATTCTCTGGAGTGTTGGCTTTGTTTACCATCATACAAGCGGCTGGTTGGCCGATTTGGCCCCTTTTGATCTGCTCTATCGTAGCCTTGGCGCTGATCATTGAACGCATGATGAGCCTGCGCAACCACTTGGTTTCGCCTGAGGGGTTAATTGAACAAGCGCTCAAAGCTTCGCAGGACAACCTGCCTTCCGCAGAAGCGATGCAGCAGCTGCACGACCACTCGCTGTTGGGGCGCATCTTGGCTTCTGGCTTGCACACCATGAAGGATGAGCCCCTCATCAGCGCAGAAGACCTGCGCTCAAGCATGGAGTCTGCGGGACGCCAAGCCACCCACGAGTTGGAAAAGCACTTGGTGACCTTGGCCACCATTGCCTCAGCTGCGCCCCTGTTGGGTTTGCTGGGCACGGTCATTGGCATGATTGACATTTTTGGCTCCCAAGCGCCGGGCACAAGCAACCCCGTTCAGTTGGCACAAGGTATTTCGATGGCTCTGTACAACACTGCCTTTGGCCTGATCGTGGCCATTCCAGCCTTGATGTTTTGGCGCTATCTGCGCGCCCGCGTCGATGCGTACGTACTGGGCTTTGAGCTGGATGCCGAGCGCTTTGTGCGCCACTTGCTTGCCATGCGCGCACGTTTGAAATAACAGGTCCACTCCATGGCCATGAAATTTCATCGCGAAAAAAGTCCAGAACCAGAAATCAACCTGATCCCTTTCATCGATATTTTGTTGGTGATCGTGATTTTTTTGATGCTGTCGACCACTTACAGTAAGTTCACCGAACTGCAGCTAAATTTACCCGTAGCCGATGCCGCAGCGCCGCAACAACGCCCGCATGAAGTGATTGTGTCTATCAGCAGCGAAGGTCAATTCAGTGTGAACCGCAACTTGGTAAACACGCGTGACGTACATGGCATCAGCCAAGCGTTGGCACAAGCCACGCAAAGCATTGACAGCCCCATGATCATCATCAGCGCTGACGCGCAAGCCAGCCACCAATCGGTCATGATGGTCATGGAAGCGGCACGCCGCAATGGCTTGAACCAACTCACCTTTGCAGCTCAGTCGCCCGGCGGCAAAGCCGACTGAAGCACATGAGCGATCACCGTCGCATGCCTGAGACTGCCCCGACTTTGAGGCAAACACTGAAGCAGACGCTGGGCCAAGCTTTGACGCAAGCTTGGAACGGCGATAGTGCAGATGATTCAAATGTTCTGGGCCAAGTGTTGGTCCTTTTCCTCCTGCCCATAAGCTGGCTGTTTGCTGGACTAGTGGCCATACGCCGCGCACTCTACCAATACGGTTTTTACAAACAAACCTCGCTGTCCGTACCCGTCATCGTGGTCGGCAACGTGATGGCGGGAGGCGTGGGCAAAACGCCCATCACCATAGCCTTGGTGAATCACTTGAAAACACAAGGCTTGCGCGTGGGCGTCTTGTCACGCGGCTACGGTCGCAAAACATCCAGCACCCTAGCGGTGTCGTCCAAAAGCCAGCCACAGAACGTGGGCGATGAGCCATTGCTAATTGCCCGTAGCTGCCAAGTACCCGTGTTTGTAGGCAACAGCCGCGTTGACGCAGGTCTCGCGCTGATGGGCCTGCACCCTGACGTACAAGTGCTGGTCTGCGACGATGGCTTGCAACATTGGTCACTGGCACGCGACCTAGAACTGTGCGTATTTGACGAGCGCGGCGTGGGCAACGGCCGCATGCTGCCGGCTGGCCCGCTGCGCGAAGCATGGCCACGCAAAGTTTTGCGCCAATTAAACTCAAGCCAAGAAGTGCCTTGCTTGGTTCTAAAGACTGACGGCGTTGCAGGCCCTCATGAGTTTGCTGTGCAACGCAACTTGGCCGACTTTGCAGTACAGACCGATGGCACACAACGCACACTGAGCAGCTGGAGCGACACGCCAGTACAAGCCTTGGCTGGTATTGCCAAACCTGAACAGTTCTTTGCCATGCTCCGCAAAAAGGGCTTAAGCCTTTGCCGCACCCAGGCACTGGCCGACCACTCAGATTTAAAAGAACTGAACATCGACACTTCACAAGGCGACTTGCTGTGCACCGAGAAAGACGCGGTCAAGCTTTGGGCGCACCACCCACTGGCTTGGGCTGTGCCTCTACAAACCACCTTACCCACCGAACTGTTGGCCGTGATTGATTTGCATTTAGCGGCTGCACAACACGCAAAGTTATCATCACCCCATGGACACCAAACTGCTTGAACTCTTGGTCTGCCCCGTGACCAAAGGCCCACTGGAATTTAAACGCGACACGCAAGAGCTGGTCTCGCGCAGCGCGCGCTTGGCTTACCCCGTTCGCGACGGCATTCCTGTGTTGCTGGAAAACGAAGCCCGCACCCTAAGCGACGCTGAGCTGGAAGCGTAAATGTCGTTTTGCGTTCTCATTCCAGCGCGCATGGCCTCGTCGCGCTTGCCTGACAAACCACTCGCTGACATCGCGGGCTTACCCATGGTGGTGCGC
Source organism: Comamonadaceae bacterium (assembly GCA_947447405.1). Taxonomy (GTDB): domain Bacteria; phylum Pseudomonadota; class Gammaproteobacteria; order Burkholderiales; family Burkholderiaceae_C; genus Limnohabitans. Next base: position 9,105 of record CANFKQ010000075.1, read on the forward strand.
GTGGCACAACGTGCCAAGCTGTCTGCCGCATCCCGCGTGGTGGTGGCTGCTGACGACACCCGCATCGTGGCAGCTTGCCAAACACATGGCATTGATGCGGTACTCACCCGGACAGATCACCCTTCTGGCAGCGACCGCTTGGCTGAAGCCTGCGACTTGCTCAGCCTTGACGACACCGACGTGGTGGTCAACGTGCAAGGCGACGAGCCCCTGATTGACCCGGCTTCTATTGACGCTGCTGCCCACCTGCTGCAAACGCGCAGTGACTGCAGCATGAGCACACTGGCCCACGCGATCGACAGCGTAGAAGACTTTGCCAACCCCAATGTGGTGAAGGTGGTGCTTGATGCCGACAACACCGCGCTGTACTTCAGCCGCGCACCGATTGCTTGGTGGCGTGATGGATTTGCAAATGGTGGCTTGAATGGCGGCATCACTACCCTGCCCAGCCCAGCACCACTTCGCCATGTGGGCCTGTATGGCTACCGCGTAGGCTTTTTGCGCGAGTTTCCCAAGTTGGCGCAAGCGCCGATTGAGGTAACCGAGTCCCTCGAGCAACTACGTGCCATGTGGCACGGCCACCGTATTGCGGTGCACATCACCGAACACTCACCCGGCCCCGGTGTGGACACACCCGAAGATTTAGCGCGTGTGAGAGCCCTGCTGAGCTAAGCAGCGTAAGGGTTTCGAAGGGAAGCCCGTGATATCCTTGACTAAGTAATAAAACGTAGACCATTAGGACCAAGCATGAGACTGATTTTGTTGGGCGCCCCCGGTGCCGGTAAAGGTACACAGGCCACCTTCATTTGCCAAAAATATGGCATTCCCCAAATCTCCACCGGCGACATGCTGCGCGCTGCTGTGAAAGCAGGTACCCCACTGGGCATCGAAGCCAAAAAAGTGATGGATGCGGGCGGTTTGGTGAGTGACGACCTCATCATCAACTTGGTCAAAGAGCGCATCACCCAAGACGATTGCGCCAAAGGCTTCTTGTTTGACGGTTTCCCACGCACCATTCCTCAAGCCGATGCCATGAAGGCTGCTGGCGTGAAGCTGGACTACGTGTTGGAAATCGACGTGCCGTTTGACGCCATCATCGAGCGCATGAGCGGCCGCCGTTCACACCCGGCTTCTGGCCGGACGTATCACGTCAAATTCAACCCACCGAAGGTTGAAGGCAAAGACGACGAGACAGGCGAACCTTTGGTGCAACGCGCTGACGACCAAGAAGACACTGTCAAGAAACGTTTGGACGTGTACAGCGCCCAAACCCGCCCCTTGGTGGATTACTACTCTGGTTGGGCCAAGGCAGACGCAGCTGCGGCACCTAAGTACCGCGCCATCAGCGGCACAGGCTCTGTGGAAGAAATCAAAGAACGCGCGTTCCAAGCTCTCGCAGCTTAAGTCGCGTCAAGCATCACGCTTGCAAAGCAAAGCCGCTCTGTTGAGCGGCTTTTTTGTTAACGGCTTGAAGAATGACATGCATTCCACATCGCCACTAGCGAGAGACAGTTTGTTATGGTTAAGTTTGCTGCGCCACAAGATGCAACAACAAAGCCACACGCGCTTGCACAGCCGTCAACCCCCCCGCATGCGGCAACACATCCGCCTCACGCGATTGCACACCGCCTTGTGCACAACGCGACGCACGCAACACCTGCGCACCCTGCTTTTGTGCGTCTAGCAATGCGGCCTCTAGTTCGTGGTGTAACGTGCCATTGCCCGAGCCTGCAACCACCCAGCCCTGCGGTGCATCGTGCACCATCAATGCATGCACCAAGCGGCCATCTGCACTTGTATGGTTGAACACCAACTCCACACGCGGCCAATGCGTGCAAGCCAAGACCTGCGCCACGCTGGGCACATGTAACGCGACTGGATGCGTGATACCCGCTTGCGACGTGAATGGGTTGCGCTGGTGGCTATGGTTTTTTTGAACCGCTTGGCCTGCATGAACTTGGCCTGCGCATGCCACCGACACACCCAATGCGATTGGCTGTTGCACCCAAGCCAAAGCGTCTTTGAGGTTGCCCGGGCCATCGCTGTCAGGCGCGTTGGCGGGCAACATGGCGCAGGTCATGGCGACAGGCTTGGTGGGCTGCAATACGGTTTGTAAAAAGTAGGCTGTTTCCTCAAGCGTATCTGTCCCGTGGGTGATGACCACGCCTTGCACATCGTCTTGGTCCACCCAGTGCGCCACACGTGCCAACAGGCTTTGCCACACTAAAAACGACATGTCTTTGCTGTCGATTTGCGCCACTTGCTCGGTCAGCAACTCAAGGCCATCATGAGCCACGCCCTGCAGCAAATCAGCCACGTCCACTTGGCCAGCTTTGTAGTCTTGAGGCTTGGCAGCATGGCTTGCGAGGCCTGCAATCGTGCCGCCTGTGGCTAAAACAACGATTTTTTTAGTTTTTTTTGCATTCATGGCTTGCCAAACTTAAAAAGCTGGTTAAAAATACAGTTACTGGATGTGCAAACAGTCACACCACCTAAGACACACATTGTGCAGGAGTCGAACCGATGATTGAAATGCCAAAACTAACCGCCCGTCAGCAACAGATTCTGGAGTTGATCCAGTCTGCCATTGCCAACACCGGTTCGCCCCCTACCCGCGCAGAAATTGCAGCAGAGCTTGGCTT
>CANFKQ010000076.1 GCA_947447405.1 Comamonadaceae bacterium
CGACAAAAAAGGCAAACGGGTCTGGGTCCGGCGCGAACCATGCGTCTATGGCTGAAGGTCCAAAGTTTCGATGCTGCCCCACAAGGGTTCGCCAAGAAGCACCCAAGGTTTTTCGTTGACGAAATTCACTCAGGTTAAAAGGTACAAAATGGATAACACAAAGCCGGAATCGCATTCCGCAACCGTCCTTGGCGGTAAAGTACAAGAGCTGATGGGCGCCGAGATCCTCGTAAAGGCGCTGCAAGCTGAAAATGTCAAGCACATTTGGGGCTACCCCGGCGGCTCAGTTCTCTACATCTACGACGCGCTCTACAACCAAAACACGATTCAACATGTGTTGGTTCGACACGAGCAAGCCGCAGTGCACGCGGCTGATGGATATGCACGCGCCACAGGCGATGTTGGCGTGGCATTGGTCACGTCAGGTCCCGGTGCCACCAACGCAGTGACCGGTATTGCGACAGCCTACATGGACAGCATTCCCATGGTGATCATCACAGGTCAAGTGCCGACGCACGCGATTGGTCTGGACGCATTCCAAGAGTGCGACACCATCGGCATCACGCGTCCTATCGTCAAGCACAATTTTTTGGTCAAAGACGTTCGCGATTTGGCCTTGACGCTGAAAAAGGCGTTTCACATCGCGCGCAGCGGTCGTCCTGGCCCTGTGGTTGTGGATATTCCGAAAGACGTCTCTTTCAAGAAGACCACGTACGAAGGCTACCCAGCTGAAGTGCAAATGCGCTCTTACAACCCCGTACGCAAAGGCCACGGCGGTCAAATTCGCAAGGCTTTGCAGTTGTTGATGGCTGCCAAGCGTCCTTATATTTACACCGGTGGCGGTGTGTTGCTGGGCAATGCGTCACAAGAGTTGCGCACTTTGGTTGACATGCTGGGCTACCCCGTGACCAACACTTTGATGGGCTTGGGTGCTTACCCTGCTAGTGCGCCCAAATTCTTGGGCATGTTGGGCATGCACGGTACGATGGAGGCTAACAACGCGATGCAAAATTGCGACGTGCTGTTGGCTGTTGGTGCTCGTTTTGACGACCGCGTGATTGGTAACCCCAAGCACTTCGCGCAAAACGAACGCAAGATCATCCACATTGATATTGACCCATCCAGCATTTCTAAACGCGTGAAGGTTGACATCCCTATCGTCGGGGATGTGAAAGACGTGTTGATCGAGATGATTGACATGATCAAAGAGTCAGGCTTAAAGCCTGACTCCACAGCCTTGGCAGGCTGGTGGGAAACCATTGAAGCTTGGCGTAAGCGCGATTGCTTGAAGTATGACCGTGGCAGCGGCGATGTCATCAAGCCACAGTACGTGATTGAAACGCTGCACAACATGACCAAGGGTACTGACACCTACATCACCTCTGATGTTGGTCAGCACCAAATGTGGGCTGCTCAGTATTACGGCTTTGATGAGCCACGACGTTGGATTAACTCCGGAGGCTTGGGGACCATGGGTGTGGGTATTCCTTACGCCATGGGTATCAAGTTGGCTAAGCCAGACAGCGAAGTGTTTTGTGTGACAGGCGAGGGCTCGGTGCAAATGTGTATCCAAGAACTCTCAACATGCTTCCAGTACAACACGCCGATCAAGGTGTTGGCGCTCAACAACCGATTCCTCGGCATGGTGCGCCAGTGGCAAGAAATTGAATACGAAGGTCGTTACAGCAGCAGCTACATGGATGCGTTGCCTGACTTCGTGAAGTTAGCCGAAGCCTATGGGCACGTGGGTATGCTGATTGAGCGCCCAGAAGATGTCGAGCCTGCATTGCGTGAAGCTCGCCGCCTCAAAGACCGCACGGTGTTCATCGACTTCCGTACCGACCCCACCGAGAACGTGTTCCCGATGGTCAAGGCCGGTAAGGGCATTACCGAAATGCTGCTCGGCAGCGAAGACCTGTGAACGGGAAGGATGACAATATGAAACACATCATTTCCCTGATGCTTGAAAACGAACCCGGCGCTTTATCGCGCGTAGTTGGTTTGTTTTCTGCCCGTGGCTACAACATTGAATCTCTGACCGTTGCGCCTACCGAGGACGCCAGTTTGTCACGCATGACCATTCAAACCCACGGTTCAGACGAGGTGATTGAACAAATCACTAAGCATTTGAATCGTTTGATTGAGGTGGTCAAAGTGGTCGACTTGACCGAAGGCGCTTATACAGAACGCGAGCTGATGCTTGTTAAAGTACGTGCCGTTGGCAAAGAGCGTGAAGAGATGAAACGCATGGCTGATATCTTCCGTGGTCGCATCATTGATGTGACTGAGAAGAGCTACACCATTGAGTTGACGGGTGACCTGTCTAAGAACGATGCGTTCTTAGAAGCTATTGACCGCAGCGCAATTCTTGAAACCGTTCGTACGGGCGCATGTGGCATTGGCCGCGGCGAACGTATCTTGCGCGTTTAAACATCAACCCTTTTCGAAGTATTTTTTAGGAGAACCCTGTGAAAGTTTTTTACGACAAAGATTGTGATCTGTCCCTCATCAAAGGCAAGACTGTGGCCATCATCGGCTACGGCTCACAAGGCCACGCACACGCACAAAACTTGAATGAAAGCGGTGTCAAAGTCGTGGTCGGTTTGCGTAAAGGCGGCGCTTCATGGGACAAAGTGGCTAAAGCCGGTTTAACAGTGATGGAAGTCAACGATGCTGTGAAAGCTGCTGACTTGGTCATGATTTTGCTGCCTGACGAAAACATCCCAGAGGTGTACAACAACAACGTCGCTCCCAATATGAAGCAAGGCGCTACTTTGGCGTTTGCTCACGGTTTCAACGTGCATTACAACCAAGTGATCCCACGCGCTGACTTGGACGTGATCATGGTTGCGCCAAAAGGCCCAGGCCATACCGTGCGCTCCGAATACCTCAAAGGCGGCGGCGTGCCATCTTTGATCGCTGTTTACCAAGACAAGTCTGGCAAGGCCCGTGACTTGGCTTTGAGCTACGCGATGGCGAACGGTGGCGGCAAAGGCGGCATCATCGAAACCAACTTCAAAGAAGAAACAGAAACCGATTTATTCGGTGAGCAAGCTGTGTTGTGCGGCGGTGCTGTCGAATTGGTGAAGATGGGCTTTGAGACCTTGACCGAAGCTGGCTATGCCCCAGAAATGGCTTACTTCGAGTGCTTGCACGAGTTGAAGTTGATTGTTGACTTGATGTACGAAGGCGGCATCGCTAACATGAACTACTCCATCTCTAACAACGCAGAGTATGGCGAGTACGTGACCGGTACAGAAGTGATCAACGAGCAATCACGCGAAGCCATGCGCAACGCGTTGAAGCGGATCCAAACGGGCGAATACGCCAAGATGTTCATCTTGGAAGGTAAGACTAACTACCCAAGCATGACAGCACGTCGTCGCTTGAATGCTGAGCATGCAATCGAGACCGTGGGTGAGAAACTGCGCGCCATGATGCCTTGGATTTCCAAGAACAAATTGGTTGACCAAACCCGCAATTAAGTATTCGCTTTTGCAATGACACAAGCCACTTCGGTGGCTTTTGTCATTTTTGTGTGTGCTTGACACTACGCTTACACTCTAGGCCTACTTTTCGGAGCGATACGAATGTCAGAACAACAAGATCAAACAGAAGAATTTGTGCCACGCAAGCCCAGCAAGGGTGTTTATGTGTTGCCCAACCTGTTTACCTTGGCCGCCTTATTTGGCGGTTTTTATGCGATTGTGATGGCCATGAATGACCATTTTGAATTGGCCGCCATTGGCGTTTTTTGCGCCATGGTTCTCGATAGCTTGGACGGTCGAGTAGCCCGTATGACCAACACGCAAAGTGCATTTGGCGAGCAGATGGACTCGTTGGCCGACATGGTGTCTTTTGGTGCTGCACCTGCACTGATCTCGTATGAGTGGGCGCTCAAAGGCTTGGGGCGTTGGGGTTGGGTGGCAGCATTCGTATATATTTCTTGTGCTGCACTGCGTTTGGCTCGATTCAATGTGAATACCGCTGTGGTCGATAAGCGATTCTTCCAAGGACTCCCTTCGCCAGCTGCAGCTGCTTTGGTGATGGGCTTTATGTGGTTGATGACCGAAATGGACATCTCAGGTCCTGAGGTCGCGTGGCCCATGTTTGCTTGGTGTTTGTATTCTGGCTTGACCATGGTGACCAATGTGCCGTTTTACAGCTTCAAAGATGTGCAGATGAAGCAGAGCGTCCCGTTCGTGGTGATTGTGTTGTTGGCTCTGGCCATTGCTGTGATCACTATTCATCCGCCTATCGTGCTGTTTGCTTTGTTTATGTTTTATGGCTTGAGTGGATATGGCTTGTACGCTTGGCGTCGCGCCAAAGGCATACAAACAAGTCTCATCAGCACTTCGACGGACGAACCTGATGAAGCCGGCTTGCACAAATGAGACAACCCGCGCATCCAAGTGTTTGGCTTTGTGCTAAATTCGGTACATGAAAAAAAATTCGTTCGTTCTACTACTTCTATCCCCCACTGGGCGGAGTTGGTAGCGCACGCGCAAACCCCACAAGGCCCGTATGCACATGCAGCGGGCCTTTTGCTTTGGGGCTAATTTAAACGTTGCAAGTTTTTAGGAATCTAGGAGTCCTACCATGACCGATAAGCTCATCATTTTTGACACTACTTTGCGTGACGGCGAGCAGTCGCCCGGCGCTTCCATGACGCGCGACGAAAAACTGCGTATTGCTCGTCAATTGGAACGATTGAAGGTCGATGTCATTGAAGCCGGTTTTGCGGCCAGCTCAAATGGTGACTTTGAAGCTGTGCAAGGCATCGCTAACGTCATCAAAGACTCAACCATTTGCTCGTTATCTCGTGCCAATGACCGTGACATTAGCCGTGCCGCAGAAGCCCTCAAAGGAGCGAACAGCGCACGCATTCACACCTTCATCGCTACGTCCCCCTTGCACATGGAAAAAAAATTGCGCATGTCGCCCGAGCAAGTGCTTGAACAAGCTAAGCAATCGGTGCGCTTTGCCCGCAACTTGGTGGGGGACATCGAATTCAGTGCCGAAGACGGTTACCGCAGCGAAATGGACTTTTTGTGCCGAGTAGTTGAGGCTGTAATTGCTGAAGGTGCCACCACAATCAATATTCCTGACACTGTTGGTTATGCCATTCCTGAGTTGTATGGCAACTTCATCAAAACCTTGCGCGAGCGTGTGCCCAACTCTGACAAGGCCATTTGGTCTGTGCATTGCCACAACGACTTGGGTATGGCGGTCGCCAACTCGTTGGCCGGTGTCAAGATCGGTGGCGCACGTCAGGTGGAATGCACCATCAATGGTTTGGGGGAGCGTGCCGGTAACTGTTCGTTAGAAGAGGTTGTCATGGCCATCAAAACCCGCCGAGATTACTTTGACCTTTCCATGAATATCGACGCCAAGCAAATCTTGGCGGCAAGTCGGATGGTCAGCCAGACTACAGGTTTTGTGGTGCAGCCCAACAAAGCCGTTGTCGGGGCCAATGCCTTTGCTCATGCATCTGGCATCCACCAAGACGGCGTGCTCAAAGCGCGTGACACCTACGAAATCATGCGTGCCGAAGATGTGGGCTGGAGCGCTAACAAAATTGTGTTGGGCAAACTCAGCGGTCGCAATGCCTTCAAGCAACGCTTGGAAGACTTGGGCGTGCAGATGGAAAGTGAGGCCGACATCAACACAGCTTTTGCCAAGTTCAAAGAGTTGGCTGACCGTAAAAGCGAGATTTTTGATGAAGATATTTTGGCCTTGGTCAGTGAAGAGGCTGTCGGTAACGCCAGCGAACAGTTTGCATTTGTGTCTTTGTCGCAACACAGCGAAACCGGAGAGCGTCCACACGCCAGCGTGGTGTTCACGGTCGCAGGCAAAGAAGTGAAGGGCGATGCTGAAGGCAACGGTCCTGTCGACGCATCCCTCAAAGCGATTGAGTCCCACGTCAAGAGCGGCGCTGAAATGGTGTTGTACTCGGTCAATGCCATCAGTGGCTCGACCGAAAGCCAAGGTGAGGTGACTGTGCGTCTGCAAAACAGCGGTCGCGTAGTGAATGGCGTGGGTTCTGACCCAGACATCGTGGTAGCTTCTGCAAAGGCTTATTTGAGTGCTTTGAACAAGCTGCAAAGCAAATCAGAGCGAGTTGCCGCGCAAGGTTAAACCACAAAATTGACATACCGTATCAATTTTGTTAAATAAGTCGCGCAAGTCATTGATCTTGCGTGACTTTTTTTGGTAAACTACTTTTCAATATGTTTTTCAAGCCAAAGGAACACCACTTGAAACGACTGCTGATTGCTACTTCGCTCGGTTTTCTGACTTTTTTGTGTGTTGTGCACGCTCAAGCTGCAACAACCCAGAAAAAACCAACTGTTCAAAAGACCAAGTCATCCGTTGTGAAAACGCATGTCCGCCAAGCTAAAGCGTTCAAGGCGATTGCCGCGATCCCTTCGTTTGGCCAAAAAGCTGGCTTGCATGCCACCAGTGATCTGTTAGATCTGAAGTCCAGCGTGGCTTATGTCATTGACCAAGATACAAATGAAGTCCTACTCAGCAAAAACGACCAAGCCGTTTTGCCAATTGCGTCCATCACTAAGTTGATGACGGGTGTGATCATCAGCGAAGCCAAATTACCGATGGATGAGTCCATCACCATCACACAAGACGATGTCGATACAGAAAAAGGTAGTAGTTCACGTTTACGTGTAGGCGCAACTCTGACACGTGGTGAGTTGCTTCACTTGGCTTTGATGGCCAGTGAGAATCGTGCCGCTCATGCTTTGGGGCGCACATATCCAGGCGGCTTACCTACATTTGTGGGATTGATGAATGGCAAGGCAAGCCAACTTGGTATGCGTGACACACGTTATGTTGAGCCTACCGGTCTTTCTAGCCAAAACCAATCAAGCGCTAAAGACTTGGCCACGTTAGTTGGTAGTGCCTATCACGATGCCACATTGCGTCAATTGTCTACTTCACCTAGCCATAGCGTCGAAGTTGGGAATCGTACTTTGCAGTACAACACAACCAACCGTTTGGTGAAGAACCCCAATTGGGAAATCGGTTTGCAAAAGACTGGCTATATCTCTGAAGCGGGTCAATGTTTGGTCATGCAAGCTAAGGTTTCTGGCCGTAAGCTCATTATGGTGTTCTTAGATTCAGCTGGTAAGTTAAGCCGAATTGCAGATGCCGAGCGTGTGCGTAAATGGATTGAAACGAATCACAGCGGTTTAGGTCGTCCGCAGACTTGAACGTTTTTCACACATTAAAAAGCCAGCATGTTGCTGGCTTTTTTGTTTTAGCTTTGGTTATCTTTGAATCCCAGCGCGTGTGAAATCGCTTGAGTCGTTGCATTTAGTTTTGGAAGCCATTCTTCGTCAAGTCGATCTGCTGGTGCAGAAATGGATAATCCAGCGACGAGTTTGCCTTGGTCGTCGTAAATGCCTGAGGCCATGCATCGCACACCAAGTTCAAGTTCTTCATTATCACGGGCCACGCCATATTGTCGCGCTTTGGAGAGTTCTCGTTCTAAGGCTTGCAGTTGCGTCAAACTGTTCCGAGTTTGACCACTTAAGCCTGTACGTGTGGCATATGCGCGCACGCGTTGAGGGTCGTCCATTGCCAAAAACAGTTTGCCGACTGAGGTGAGGTGCAACGGCGCACGTCCACCAATGGCTCGTACGACTTGCATGCCCGAACGTTCGCTGAAAGCGCGCTCAACATATACAATTTCGTCGCCTTGCCGAACGCTGAGGTTAACAGGCTGTTGGATAAGTTTGTGAAGCTCGCGCATTGGTTGGAATGCCACATCGCGCACATTCAACCGCCCTTTAACAAGGTTACCTAGCTCCAGCAAGCGCATACCAAGGCGGTAGTTACCCGCCTCTGGGCGATCTACAAAACGACCCACGGCCAAGTCGTTCAAAATACGATGTGTGGTCGATGGGTGAAGTCCCGTGCGCTCGCTGATTTCTTTAAGCGAAATGGCTTCTTCGCGGGATGCGAGGACATCAATGAGCGTGAATATGCGCTCAATAACTTGAATGTTAGGCGTGCTCGGCACAGTGGTTTTACGCATAGTTTTATTTTATCATGTGAAATAAAAGTTCAGCCATTCACCTTGCATCAAGCGCTGCTGAGGTTTGAAGTCAGCTTTGTAGTTCATTTTTGGACTCTCTTCAATCCAATAACCTAGATAGACATATGGAATGTTGAGGCGTTTGGCTTCTTCAATTTGCCACATCACGTTGTAGGTGCCGTAGCTGGTGTTTGCTTCAGGCTCATAAAAGGTGTAGACAGCAGACAAGCAATCCCTAAGGATATCGACAATGGAAACCATTTTCAAAACACCAGGTTCTCCATTTGGACGCGGTTCTCGAAATTCAATCAGCCGCGTGTTGACGCTACTTTGTTGTAAAAACTGTGTGTACTGCTCTGTGCTGTCTTCGTCCATTCCTCCCCCTGTGTGGCGCAAGGTTTGGTAGCGTAGATACATCGCATAATGGTCTGGATTAAACCCTAGCTTCAAAATGCGAACTTGCAGATTTTTGTGTTTAGACCAAGCGCGGCGCTGGCTACGTGTAGCTTTATAGCCCTGCGCGTCAAGACGTAATGGGATGCAAGCTTGGCATTTGTCGCAGTAAGGACGATAAGTAAAAAGGCCGCTTCGTCGAAATCCTTTCTTAACCAAATCGGCATACACATCGTCGTTGATGAGATGACTGGGCGTTGCGACCTGTGAGCGTGCAGTTTTTTCTGGCAAGTAGCTGCAGGAGTACGGTGCCGTTGCATAAAACTGCACAATCTGAAATGGCAGCTCATTTGGGGTAGTCAAAGTGAGATTTTCCGCGTTATCAAGTGGTCCCAATGAGCTGGCTCAAACTTCCATGTTCTGCTTACTTCTTTAGGGGCACTTCGGACCTTGTCCAGAAAATCTGACCTTGGCATTTCAAGTGCGCCTAATGAGGCCAGGTGCTTGGTGTTTTGCTGGCAATCTATCCAAGTTAGGCCTTGCGCTCGTGCAAAAGCTACAAGAGCTGACAAGGCGATCTTTGAGGTATCGGTCTGGTGTGCAAACATGGATTCGCCAAATAGGGTGTTTCCGATGGATACACAATACAAACCGCCTACCAGTTTTCCATTGACCCAAGTTTCCACACTGTGCGCAAATCCAGCTTTATGTAAGTTGATGTATGCATCTATCATTTCCTTAACTATCCATGTGCCGGGTTGCCCATGGCGTGGCGTGTGAGCGCAATGGCAAATCACATCTACAAATGAGGTGTCAATGCGTATTTGACGATCAGGATCGGTGATAAATTTTTCTAAGGTTTTTCGGAGTGAGCGATGAAGCTTGAAATCCTTGGTCAGCAGTACCATTCTCGGGTCTGGTGACCACCACAGAACAGGTTGTCCTTTGTTGAACCAAGGAAACATGCCTTGCTGATAAGCCTCATATAGGCGTTCGACCGACAGACCGCCTCCTGCGGCGACCAATCCAGCCAATGAGCTGCCTTTTTTATGTGCAGACTCGGGCGCAGGTAGGGGGGAATCAATGTCTAGCCAAGGGATATTCATGTGCTTAAATTTTAATCATTTTTCATGTTGAGATATGCCTAGGGCTACCTTGGTAGAGCAATCGAATTAACTTTTCTACAAGAGGAATCCTTTGTGATTGCTGGCATCTACCCCTGAAAAATTAAGTAACTTTAGGAGGGATAACTCCCTACAATTCTCATTTAATTGGCGAAGAAATTCTCGTCAGCCTCGATAAGTATTCTGGAGTCATCTATGCAGTTAATGTGGGTAGCAGGGCCCACCGCCTCGGTGCGGACCATATCCATCACAGCCAAAAAGGTGCTGATAGCCGTGTTCGCCTCAGCATTTGTCTTAGTGGCTTTTGGCGTGTTGTTACATTTCATCGGTTTTCGCATCGCTATTGAGATGAGTCCAAGCTTGGCGAGAAGCATGGGGGGGGTAACCACCGAGGCGGAGCAGCAAAAAGTTGAGACCGCGTATCGTGAACGCTTAGATAATTTGCGTCAATCCATGAGTGCAACGGTGCTAGAGATTCGTCAGCTAGAAAACCTGAAAAACAAGTTTATGGAGGTCGCAACACCTTCAAACTTGCGCGACAAATACAGCAAAAAAGAAGAAGCGCGTGGCGGTCCTTGGATTGCGCCGCGCTTTCAAAATTCGCCTTCACATGACTTAATCCAAGATTTCGCTTCAACGATTGACGAATTCAACCAAACTCAAGCGGCCGTTAAAAATTTGAGCCAAAATTGGTCAGCTCAGCTCAGCTGGTTGTACGCACTGCCCACAGGTATCCCAATGGGCAAAGACTTTCGTGTGACCAGTGGTTTTGGCATTCGCAATGATCCATTTACTGGTCAGCTAGCCATGCATGAGGGGTTAGACTTCGTTGCCGATGTTGGGTCACCCATCGTTGCAACCGCAGCCGGAACCGTAACGCGCTCGGGTTGGGATGCTTCTTATGGCAATGTGGTTGAAGTGAGTCATATTGAAGGCTTTACAACGCGTTATGCACATCTGAGCAAACGCATGGTTGAAGTCGGCCAGAAAGTGCAACGCGGTGAAACCATCGCGCAATTGGGCAGTACAGGTCGCTCTACTGGGCCGCATCTGCATTACGAAGTAATTCGCAATGACCGAGTGCTGAATCCCACACAAATGTTGACGCAAACCACAGTCAGCGCCCAATGAGCAAATTGATCCTCGTAAAGGCCTGCTATGTTTGAAAAACTTAAAGACAAATCACTCTCGCCATCGCAAGAACGTTTTGACACCATCATTGGCAGGACTACCCAAATTTATGGTCGCTTGGTGCTACTTGACAGCGTGCGGATTGATGGCAAAGTGGTCGGAAACATCGAAACCACCAAAGACAACAAGGTCACGGTGGCCATTGGTAAAACGGGTGAGGTGTCAGGCGACATTACGGCGCATCGTGTCATGGTGGCAGGCAAAGTGGAAGGCAATATTTACGCCGCCGAGCGGGTGGAGTTCCACAAGGATTCCATCGTACAGGGTGATATTTCCTATGGTTCTATTGCGGTCGAACACGGTGCACGCTTGTTGGGCTTGGTCATTCAAAACCCCATAAGCTCGGCTGCGGCAAACAGCAATACAGACGCCAAGAGCGTTATTAAGAAAGCCCAAGAGAGCAGTAGCTAAAGACTATGTTAATAAGGCATGAACAATAAAAAAGCGCCTGTGAAAAGGCGCTTTTTTACGTGTGTGTTGGCGGAGCAAGAGGGATTCGAACCCTCGGTGGGCTATTAACCCACACACGCTTTCCAGGCGTGCGACTTAAACCACTCATCCATCGCTCCGAAGCCAACTATTGTAACAGTGGGCGAGTACACTTCGGCGCTATTGTTTTTTTCAAGCTTGAAACGCTCGGAGTCCCGCATGAAATTTCGCTTCCCCATTGTCATCATTGACGAGGATTTTCGTTCTGAAAATACCTCAGGCCTGGGCATCCGTGCGTTGGCCGACGCGATTGAAGGCGAGGGCTATGAGGTCATGGGGGCGACCAGCTACGGTGATCTGAGCCAATTTGCGCAGCAGCAATCACGCGCCAGCGCGTTCATTTTGTCGATTGATGACGAAGAATTTACACCGGGTCCCGACTTAGACCCTGCCGTGTTGAACCTGCGTAACTTCATCGAAGAAGTGCGCC
>CANFKQ010000077.1 GCA_947447405.1 Comamonadaceae bacterium
ACGACAACGGTTATGCGCTGCGATTGCGCGGGGTGAGCACGCAAGACGTGTCCATCAAACGCTAACGCGCACACAGAGAAGAAGAGAAAGAACGAGGCTGTTATGGCAAAAGAGTACAAAGATTTGGTAGTCGGCTTAGACATTGGTACCGCCAAGGTCATGGTGGTCGTGGCCGAAGTGTTGCCCGATGGTGAGCTCAAGCTCGCAGGCCTCGGCGTGGCCCCGAGCAATGGTTTGAAGCGCGGCGTGGTGGTCAACATCGACGCCACGGTACAAAGTATTCAGCAAGCTTTGAAAGAAGCTGAGTTCATGGCCGATTGCAAAATCACCAATGTCTACACAGGTATCACGGGTAGCCACATTCGCGGCATCAACTCCACGGGCATGGTGGCGGTGAAAGACAAAGAAGTCACTGCCGCCGATGTCGCGCGCGTTGTAGAAACAGCCAAAGCCATCAACATCTCGACAGATCAACGTTTGTTGTTGGTGCAGCCGCAAGAGTTTGTGATTGATGGGCAAGATGTGCGTGAACCCATTGGTATGAGCGGCATCCGCTTGGAAGCCAAGGTGCATATCGTCACCGGTGCACAAAGCGCGGCAGAAAACATCATCAAGTGCGTGCGTCGTTGCGGCTTGGATGTGGACCGCCTCATGCTCAATCCCTTGGCCTCGAGCATGTCGGTGTTGACCGACGATGAGCGTGAACTCGGCGTGGCCTTGGTCGATATTGGTGCCGGCACGACGGACGTGGCCATCTTCACCAATGGTGCAATTCGTCACACCGCAGTGATCCCAATCGCAGGCGACTTGATCACCAGCGACATTGCGATGGCCTTGCGCACCCCCACCAAAGACGCCGAAGAAATCAAAATTGAATCTGGCTACGCCAAACAACTGTTGGCCGATCCAGATGTGCAAGTGGAAGTGCCGGGCCTGGGTGACCGCACCCCACGCATGTTGAGCCGCCAAGCCTTGGCTGGTGTGATTGAGCCACGCGTAGAAGAAATCTTCTCCCTGGTGCAGCAAGTCATTCGTGACTCAGGCTACGAAGAAGTGTTGTCGTCGGGCATTGTACTCACAGGTGGCAGCGCGGTGATGCCGGGCATGGTCGAACTTGGTGAAGACATTTTCTTAAAGCCCGTGCGTCGCGGTGTGCCGCAGTACAACAGCGCCTTGGCCGACATGGTGTCGCAGCCACGTGCTGCCACCGTGATGGGATTGCTGGCGGAAGCCGGCGTGGACCGCCAACGCGGTTTCAAAGTTTCACAAAAGAGTGGGTCGGTCAATTCGTTGATGGACCGTCTCAAAGACTGGTTTGTGGGGAACTTCTAAACATGCTTCCTCACACCTTGCTTTATCTCGCACGTGGCAGCCCGCCACAACGACCGCGCAGTGAACGCCGATGGCGACCCTGTGCAGCCACCGCGCCCCCCTCATAGAAGGAGCGCGATGAACCAAAAACAAAAAACAAACATCAAACAGCGATCAGACAGTGATCGGGCAACTGCAAATTTTTAGATTAGGAGAAACATCATGACCATCGAAATGATCGAAGTTGAAGCATTCAACTCAGGCACACAAATTAAAGTCATTGGCGTGGGCGGCGGCGGCGGCAACGCGGTTGAACACATGATCAGCTCTGGCGTTCAAGGCGTTGAGTTCGTCACAGCGAACACCGATGCACAAGCCTTGCGCGTGAGCAATGCACACAAAGTGATTCAGTTGGGCGTGAGCGGCTTGGGTGCTGGCAGCAAGCCAGAGCGCGGCCGTGAAGCTGCTGAAGCCGCGATTGACGACATCCGTTTGGCACTGGAAGGCACCAACATGTTGTTCGTGACTGCCGGCATGGGCGGCGGCACGGGAACCGGTGCTGCACCTGTGGTGGCCCGTGTGGCACGCGAGATGGGCATCTTGACCGTCGGCGTGGTGACCAAGCCTTTCGAATTCGAAGGTAGCCGTCGCATGGGCAACGCCGAAGCCGGTTTGGCCGAACTCGAAGCCAACGTGGATTCACTCATCGTGGTGTTGAACGAAAAGTTGATGGATGTGTTGGGTGAAGACGCCAGCCAAGACGAAGCCTTCGCCTTTGCCAACGACGTGTTGAAAAACTCGGTCGGCGGCATTGCCGAGATCATCAACGTCGAAGCTTTGGTGAACGTCGACTTTGAAGACGTGCGCACCGTGATGAGCGAAACTGGTAAGGCCATGATGGGCACCGCAGCAGCCAGCGGCCCAGACCGTGCACGCATCGCGGCTGAACAAGCCGTGGCTTGCCCATTGCTCGAAGGCGTGGACATGTCGGGTGCAAAGGGCGTGTTGGTGTTGATCACCGCAGCCAAGGGCGGCCTGAAGTTGTCTGAGTCTCGTGAAGCCATGAACACGATTCGCAAGTTTGCTTCGCCAGACGCACACGTGATTTACGGTACCGCTTACGACGAGAACTTGGGCGACCAAATTCGCGTCACCGTGGTGGCCACAGGTTTGGCTGGTAGCCGCCGCGCTGCGCCTCAGTTGCAAGTGTTGCGCACAGGTACGGACGGCGTGGGTTTCCCAACGACGCAAGCTAACAACGCATCCCCTGCAGGTGTGTTGGCTGCTGCCACGGGTGGCTTGGCTGGTTTGGCCAGTGGTTTGGGCTTGGGTTCAGCCGCTGCACAAACCAATTACGAATCCTTGAACTCTCCCGCTGTCTGGCGTGGCAACCGCACCTCGGCTGCTGCTAAGGTCGATGCTTTGTCATCGGGCGGCATGGACGACTACGAAATCCCTGCCTTCTTGCGCAAGCAAGCGGACTGAGAGGGGATTCATTAAAATCACACCGTGCTTAAACAAAGAACCCTTCAATCCCTCACCAAAGCGGTAGGTGTTGGTCTTCACAGCGGTCAACGCGTGGAGCTGACACTGCGCCCCGCGCAACCCGACACGGGCATCGTGTTCCGTCGGGTGGATTTGCCTCAGCCTGTCGATATTCCGATCACCGCAACGGCGGTGACGGATACGCGTTTGGCCTCGACCATCTCCAATGGCGGTGCGAAGGTGTTCACCGTTGAGCATTTGATGTCGGCCTGTGCAGGTCTTGGCATCGATAATTTGTACATCGACATCACGGCGGAAGAAGTGCCTATTTTGGACGGTTCGGCTTCGTCGTTCGTGTTCTTGCTGCAAAGCGCGGGCATCGTGGAGCAAAACGCGCCCAAGCGTTTCATCCGTGTATTGAAAACGGTCGAGGTGCGTGAAGGTGAGGGCGCTAACGTGAAGTGGGCGCGGCTCGATCCGCACCACGGCTACAAGCTCAGTTTTGAAATTGATTTCCGGCACCCCGCCGTGGACTCCACTGGTCAAAGTGTGGTGTTTGACATGGACGTCAACGATTACACGCGCGACATTGCACGCGCACGTACTTTTGGGTTCACCCGTGATGTTGAAATGATGCGTGCCAACGGCCTCGCTTTAGGCGGCGGCTTGGACAATGCCATCGTGATGGACGATTACAAGGTGTTGAACAGCGACGGCTTGCGATACGACGACGAGTTTGTGAAACACAAAATCCTCGACGCCATGGGCGATTTGTTCTTGATCGGCAAACCTTTGCTGGCCTCGTATGTGGCATTTCGTTCGGGACACGCCATGAATAACTTGCTGTTGCGTGAGCTGCTCAGCCAGCCCGACGCTTATGAAGTCATCACCTTCGAAGATGCACGTCAAGCACCCCCTGGTTTGGCGCAACTTGCGCCTGCTTGGTAAGTCTTTAAAGACATCAACTTCACGGCGTGAGAGGGTTTGATTTGACGCTATATCACATTCCCACGGTCTATCTGGTTCTCAGTTTTCTGTACATCCTGCTGCCAATTGCCGTGTGGCTGGCGCTAAACAATCAAAAATCAAAAACCATTCTGTTGTGGTGTGCGGGGGGGGAGTTGTTGGCGATTGGGTTGCTTTTGATTGGTCTCAGAGCCAATGTGCCGTCTTGGATTTCCTACACCTTGGCGAATGGCTTGTGTTGGTTGGCTATTCTGATTCAAGCCATGGCCTTGCGAGGCATGTTAAAGCAACCGTCGCGGTTCGGTTATGGCGTCATCGCCGTGACTTGCTGGCTACTTGTGTTTGAATATTTCAGGCTGGTGCTAGAAAATTCACATCTTCGGTTTGCTTGGGCGTTGTGGTTTTTTATTGCAGGTTTTGCGCATATCGCACAGTTGGCTAGACGTATTTCGGTGAACCTTGGATTGAAGAATGCGAGACTTCTTTTTGTGGTCTATAGCGCAGCGGCTGTCGTTTTATGCATTCGCTTCGTGCGTGTGATTTTTGGGTACACAGAGCCAGACGCAATGGCTCAAGGCGCAGATACTTTTTTGATTGTGGTGAGCGGCGTGTTGGTGTCTGTCTTAGGTAGCTTCGCATTTGTTGGTATGTTCATTGAGCGTGCGAGTCAACGAGAAATGCTAGCGACTGCAGAGCGTGTGCGCCAAGAAGAAGCAACGCGACTAGGCGAGCAGATTGCCCACCTAGAACGTCAGCGCACTTTAGGCACTATGTCGTATGCGTTTGCGCATGAGTTGAGTCAGCCGCTCACAGCTATTTTGATGGACACGCAAGCGATTAAAAGTAGTCTGGCAAACCATCCGCTGAATGTGCATGAGATCCACGAATCCATTGCGGATGTGGAGCGTAGCGCTAACCGAACGGTGCAGTTGGTGGAGCGCATCCGTAGCTTTGTTAGACCCAACTATGGTGACTACGAAGATGTCGACATGAAGTTATTGGTGCGTGATGTGCAGCATCTGCTGTCGTATGACATCAGAAATCAGAATGTGCAGTTTGAATGGGATTTTGGTGAAAGCGATTGCTTGGTGAATGGCGACAAGATTCAGCTGTCGCAAATTGTGTTGAACGTGTATCGCAATGCGATTCAGGCCATGGCCAGTGCTGATGTGAGAAAGATCTCTGTTTCCTTAGATTGTGAGGATCAGCGTGTCGTCCTCCATGTGCATGACAGTGGCACTGGTTTAGATGACGCCGTGAAAAATCAAGTCGGTCAACCCTTTGTTACCACCAAGCGCGAAGGTTTGGGTGTGGGCTTGTCTATTTCTAAAACGATTGCAGAACTGCACCTTGGAAGTCTGACCATCGCCAACGCAGTGGATGGCGGTGCGCTGGTTGAGTTGAACTTGCCAGCCGTCCATGTTTAGCGGCTGCGCCCGCCTTTGTACATGCCACTGGTGCTGCGCTGCAACTCCGTGGCAGCAGCCAACTTGGCCATCGAATGACCTGCATGTGCATGCGTGATCGCAATTCCTAAAGCATCCGCCGCATCGGGCCCCGGCAGGCCTGGTAGGTTGAGCAAACGTTTCACCATTTCCTGAACTTGCTCTTTCTTGGCTAGGCCATGTCCTGCAACCGCTTGCTTCATTTGCAAAGCGGTGTATTCGGCGACGGGTAAGTTGCAAGTGGCTAAAGCCGTGATGCAGGCACCACGTGCTTGGCCCAGCAGCAAGGTGGCTTGTGGGTTGACATTGACAAACACAATTTCTACAGCTGAAGTGTCGGGCTTGTAACGTGCCACCACTTCGTGGATGCCGTCAAACAAGACCTTCAAACGCTCGGCTAAATTCCCTTGAACTTCTTTGTTGGTTTTGATGGTGCCGCTCGCCACGTAAAGCAATTGGCTCCCGTGTTTTTCCACCACGCCAAAGCCGGTGGTGCGAAGCCCGGGGTCAATGCCAAGTATGCGCATTTAAGGTAACTGTGCGCTGCCCATGCGCGTCAAAATAATTTCGGTGCGGCCTGAAAGGTATTCAGACTGTGGAAATTTTTGGTAATGCTTGGGACGCGGCAGCATGACTGCCAAGCGCCCTGCTTCCCAAGGTGTGAGCTGTGACGCAGGTTTTTGAAAGTAATGTTGTGCTGCGGCCTCAGCGCCAAAAATACCTTCGCCCCATTCCACATGGTTAAGGTAGATCTCGAGGATGCGTTGTTTACCTAACAACGCTTCGAGCATTAGGGTCAGCACAAACTCTTGGCCTTTTCGGATGAAGGTGCGTTCGCCTGACAGAAACAAGTTCTTGGCGAGTTGTTGTGTGATGGTGGAGCCGCCCACCACTTTGGGTGTGACTTTGCCTTGCGCCTTTTTGCTGGCTTGCAGTTCAGCTTTGGCATTTTTGGCCCAAGCTTTTTCAATCGCATCCCACTGCACGCCATCGTGTTGAGCAAAGATGTCGTCTTCTGATGCAATGACGGCACGCTTGAGGTGGTTGGAGATTTGGCTGTAGGGCACCCAGTCTTGTCGCCAGCGCAAACGGTCTTTGGTGTTGACGATGCGCCGCGATTCGGAGCGTTCAAACGCTGTCGACTCGGGGGCGACCCTTGCCATGAAAGCGATGCGGCCTAAGAAAAAAACTTGCAGACCCAGCCACGCCACGCCGACCAATAACAGCCAGCGTAGCCATGGGCGAAAGCGTGAGGTGTTCATCTGGCGCAGTGGTGGCGTTAGTTGGCGGCTTCGCCGCCCTTGGTTTGCAAGGTGTTGTCACGGCTAAAAATGAAGCGTGAGACCACGGCCAGTTGATCTGCTTGCTTGCGCATTTCTTCGGTGAATTCACCAAACGGGCCTGCTGCGGTGGCAATGGCTTGGGCGCGACGGTCGAGGTCAGCCAGTCCAGAGCTTTGCACCACTTCGGTGGCCAGCACACGACCCTCGGTGTTGATGGTGATGATCATGGTTAATTCGCCATAGATTTTTTGCCCATTGTTGGTGGCAGGAAAGTAGCGAGTGCCACGGTCTTCAATCTTGCGACGCAGGGTGTCGTAGTACAGCGCATAGGCCACTTGTTTGGTGGCGGGGCTCACGTAGTGTTTGCGTGGCCGCGCATTATCTTGGTTGATGCGTTGTTCAATCTCGGCCAAGAGCTTGAGCAGTTGGCGGCGTTTTTGCTCAATCGCATCTTGCTCTGCTTTTGATTTTTGAGGCTGGGGTGGTGGCAGTTGCGCGAGTAGATTTTTCACTTGAGCCAACAGCAGTGATTGCTCTTTGCGCATCTGGGCGACTTGGCGCTGCATAGACTCGGCCATGTCGCCTACCGAGGTTGTGGCGGCCGTGGGTAGTGGGGATGCTGAGCGACCAGTTTTGAGTTCGCCACCGCCTGCCAGTTGCGTTTGCGCCAAAGCTTGGGCTTTGTCCGGTGCATCCGCTTTGGCGCGGGTGTTGACCAAAATCACATCCAACGGTGCATCGCTGAATAAACGGTCAAACCGCTCCGGTGCTGCAAGGCGCAGCGTCAGCAACGCGCCGTGAATGGCAAGCGAAATGAACAAGGCTTTTTGCAGCCTTGACCCATGTTTCCATGACAAACGCGAGGCCATCACACAGCTGTTCCTTCTGTTGTGGATGCCTCGTTCACATCCATGGCCAATGCAATGGGGCCTGCTGTGCTGTCGTCTTCGTCATCCGTCACTTCAGTTTCTTCACCGCTGGAAGGTGCATCCGCTTCAAGCAATTGCAGCAGATGGCCGCTGATGTCGAGGCTGATGTCATCTATCTCACTCAAGCGCAGTTGCACGTGTGCGCCGCGTGGCAAGTCACCCCCGCCAAATACGGGCAAGACCAAAGGCAGGTCATCGGCACGTGCCATGGGCGGTTGGCCTGGGAAGGCTTTGAACACCGTGGCACTGAGCTCGGTGATGTTGTGTTGCTTCAAATACTGCAAGGTCCAGAAACGCTCCATGCCGTTTTGGTAGGCGTTGTATGCGCCGTACGCACCATCAAACGCAGAGATGATCGAGAACAACTCTGCATCTTTGGGTTTGAACGGTGCAGCCAAAGCAGCTGTGCTGCCGTGTTTGGCACAGGCAATGATTTGCCATTGGTTGACGAGGTCGGTGTAGCGACGCAGGGGGGAGGTGCTCCATGCGTAGCTGGGCACACCAATGCCAGCGTGCGGCAAAGCTTTGGTGCCCATGCGCACTTTCACACCAGGCAACAAGCTCGCTTGGCTGCGATAGATGCCGGGCACGCCGAGCTCGGCCATCCAATTGCCCCAGGTACTGTTGGCCAAAATCATGGCTTCGGCCACCATCAAATCGAGCGGCGCACCACGTTGGCGGATGCTGATTTGCACTTGCTCATGGCCTTTGGGCTCGGCTCCGTCATTGCCAACCAAACGGAAGTTGTAGTCAGGGCGATTGAAGTTTTCAGGTTTGCCGCGCACCACTTCGCGTTGGGCTTTGAGGTGTTGGGCCAAACGGAACAGAAAGGCCAGTTGCGCGCGGGGCATGGCGGGCTCGACGACACCTGCGGCGTGCGTGAAGCTGTCGTCTTTCAACCAAGCTTCGGTGACGATGCTATCGAGCTGGTCGTGGCGCAAGTTGGCTGCAATCGGCACGCGCTCCACACGTGTTTCGGTGTTTTGCAGGGCGAGCGTAGTTTCGTCAAACGTGGCGTACAGAGATACCGCAGGGCAATCGCGCCCTTCTTGCAGCGTGTAGCTTTGCACCACCTCGTCCGGCAGCATGGTGATTTTGTAGCCCGGCATGTAGACGGTGGACAAGCGGTTGCGGCCCAATTGGTCAATCGCATCTCCTGGCTTCAAAGCCAGCGCAGGCGCGGCGATGTGTATGCCTAGCGTGACAGTGCCTGTGCCCAAGCCTTGCACAGACAAAGCATCGTCAATCTCGGTGGTTTGTGAGTCATCAATCGAGTAGGCCTGCACATTGGCCAGTGGCAACGCGTCTGCAATCGCTGGGGCTTGCAGGTTAGGAAATCCTGTGCCTTTGGGAAAGTTGTCAAACAAAAAGCGCTGCCAGTGGAATTGGTAAGCCGAATTGATGGCACCTGCTTTTTGCAGCAAAGCGAGCGGCGCGGTTTGTGTGGTGCGCGCGGCTTCGACCACGGCTTTGTATTCAGGTGCGTTCTTGTCTGGCTTGAACAAGATTTTGTACAGCTGCGTTTGAATGGGCGCAGGGCAAGTACCTTGTCCCAACTCGGCTGCCCAGCCTTCGATTTGCACTTGGATTTGTTTTTTCTTTTCTATGCCCGCCAGTGCTTGGGCAATCACTTCGGCAGACGCTTTTTTGAATCGACCTTTGCCAGCGCGGCGAAAGTAATGTGGCGCCTCAAACACGCGCAGCAGCGCAGCGGTTTGTTCAGTCTGGGTGGCTTGTGCGCTGAAGTATTCGCGGGCGAGGTCGGCAAAGCCAAACTCGTCTTCGGGAGCAAATTCCCACGCGAGGTCAAGTTCGATGGTGGCGCTCAAAGCTTGCGCATCACGCATCAGGTCGGTAGGTGATGGCTTCTCAAACTTGAGCAGTAAATTGGCGGCCTTGACCTTGACCCGTTTGCCGGATTCCAGCTCGATTTGGGCTGAGCTATCCGCTTCCGAGAGGATGCGGCCCGTCTGGAATTTTCCAGCTTCTTCAAACAATGCATACATAGGTGTGATTGTCCCACGCTCAATCTAGGGCGCAGGCTGCAAATCTAGAAATCTCAACAGCCGCGGTAGGTACTGTTCGAAGTTGCTGATGGCGTGGTTGCCACCTTCGATGACGACCTGTGGCGAGTTGGGGTAGCGAGCTGTCATTTCATGCCAATCCAGCACCTCGTCGCCTTTGGCAATGAGTGCCCACACGCGCTCGGGGTTGGGTAATGGACCAACTTCCAAGGCGCATAGTTCGTCTACGAACTCGGAGGCAAAGTGAAAGCGCTCCGCGGGGTCATGCCAAGCGGTGTGTTCGCCAATGTATTTGGCCAGGTCCCGAGCGGGATGGATGGCTGGATTGAGCAGCACGGCTTTGCAGCCACGTTGGGCGGCCAGCCATGTGGCGTAGAACCCGCCTAGCGATGAGCCTATCACCGCCATGCTTGCGGCAGGCCAGTGGGAGGTACCCGCTTGAATCAGCTCGGCAGCTGCTTTAGGTGAGGGCGGCAACTGCGGGCACCACCAGGTAATGTGTGGGTACTGTGAGGCCATGACAGCCGCCACTTGTCTCGCTTTGGTGGACTGGGGCGATGAGCGAAACCCATGCAAATACAGCACATGGGTGGTGGGTAATGTGGTGGAGAAGGGGGCGTTGGGCAAAGTCATACTCAATGCTATCAGTGGCCCTAAGGTCAGCCCCGTGACAGGGGATAATCCAAGCATGCCCACCGTCATTCACAAACCCAGCCCCCTTCAGCAACTGATGCCTTTGCTCAGGGGCTTTGATGGACCTTTGGCATTTGGTGTTTTTCTGTTGGCGTGTGCCGGCTTGATGACCATGTACTCGTCGGGTTTTGCCAACGGTGCTCGTTTTTTCGACCATGGTCGCAACATGTTGATCGCGGGGTTCATCATGTTCGTGGTGGCCCAAATTCCGCCGCAGCGGCTGATGGCGTTTGCCGTGCCGCTCTACACCGTAGGCGTGGCCTTGCTGGTGGCGGTGGCATTGTTTGGTTTGACCAAAAAGGGCGCACGCCGATGGTTGAACATTGGGGTAGTCATTCAGCCCAGTGAAATCATGAAAATTGCCATGCCGCTGATGTTGGCTTGGTGGTTCCAAAAGCGCGAAGGCCAGTTGCGACCGCTCGATTTTTTGGTGGCAGGTTTGCTGTTGATGGTGCCTGTGGGACTCATCGTGCGCCAGCCTGATTTGGGTACGGCGATTCTTGTGTTGTCCGCTGGCATGGCTGTGATTTTCTTTGCGGGCTTGAGTTGGTGGCTCATCGTGCCGCCCATCATCATGGGCGTGATTGGCGTGGGTTTGGTGGTGTGGTTTGAACCTACCTTGTGCGCCGATGGTTTCCGTTGGCCCATCCTGCACGACTACCAGCAACAACGCATTTGCACCTTGCTAGACCCGTCACGAGACCCTCTGGGTAAAGGTTTTCACATCATTCAAGGCATGATTGCCATTGGTTCCGGTGGCTTCTGGGGCAAGGGTTTCATGCAAGGTACGCAAACCCATTTGGACTTCATCCCTGAGCGCACCACCGACTTTGTGTTTGCTGCGTTTGGCGAAGAGTTTGGCTTGATCGGCAACTTGATGCTGATCGCCTCCTTCATCTTTTTGATTCTGCGTGGTTTGGCCATCGCGGTGGAAGGCCCCACGTTGTTTGCCCGTTTATTGGCTGGCAGCGTGACCTTGAGCTTCTTCATCTACGCCTTTGTGAACATGGGCATGGTCAGCGGCATGCTGCCTGTGGTGGGCGTGCCGTTGCCCTTCATCAGCTATGGCGGTACGGCCATGGTCACGCTGGGGCTGGGCTTAGGGATATTGATGTCAGTGGCCAAGGCCAAACAGTTGGTGCAGTCATAATTCCGGCATGATTTCACGCGAACCCACCCTTGAGCGATTGGCCATTGCCCGTCAACTGTTGTTAGAGCCTTTCGGTTTGGACGAAACCGACTTGGCCAAAACATTAGCCGAAATCAAAGCGCACAAGGTCGATGAAGCTGATTTGTACTTTCAATACACCCGTGCCGAAGGCTGGAGTTTGGAAGAAGGCATTGTCAAAAC
>CANFKQ010000078.1 GCA_947447405.1 Comamonadaceae bacterium
CGACTTGGTCTGTCCTTTCGCCAAAGGCGGTAAGGTCGGCTTGTTCGGTGGCGCCGGTGTGGGCAAGA
Organism: Comamonadaceae bacterium; assembly: GCA_947447405.1. Classification (GTDB taxonomy): domain Bacteria; phylum Pseudomonadota; class Gammaproteobacteria; order Burkholderiales; family Burkholderiaceae_C; genus Limnohabitans. The sequence goes on from CANFKQ010000078.1 coordinate 69, forward strand.
CCGTGAACATGATGGAACTCATCAACAACATCGCTAAAGCGCACAGCGGCTTGTCCGTGTTCGCTGGTGTGGGTGAGCGTACCCGTGAAGGTAACGACTTCTATCACGAGATGGCCGACTCAGGCGTGGTGAACTTGAAAGACTTGAACGAGTCTAAAGTGGCCATGGTTTACGGTCAGATGAACGAGCCTCCAGGCAACCGTTTGCGCGTTGCGTTGACAGGTTTGACCATCGCGGAATCATTCCGTGACGAAGGCAAAGACGTGTTGTTCTTCGTGGACAACATCTATCGCTACACATTGGCCGGTACCGAAGTGTCCGCCTTATTGGGTCGTATGCCTTCTGCTGTGGGTTACCAACCTACATTGGCCGAAGAAATGGGCCGTTTGCAAGAGCGTATTACCTCTACCAAAGTGGGTTCTATCACTTCCATCCAAGCCGTTTACGTGCCTGCCGATGACTTGACCGACCCATCTCCAGCGACAACCTTTGCTCACTTGGACTCCACCGTTGTGTTGTCTCGTGACATCGCCTCGCTCGGTATCTACCCAGCTGTGGATCCATTGGACTCCACCAGTCGTCAGTTGGACCCATTGGTTGTGGGCGAAGAGCACTATGCAACAGCTCGCGCTGTGCAAGGCACTTTGCAACGCTACAAAGAATTGCGTGACATCATCGCGATTTTGGGCATGGACGAATTGGCGCCTGACGACAAGCTGGCTGTGGCTCGCGCTCGTAAGATTCAACGTTTCCTGTCTCAGCCTTTCCACGTTGCTGAAGTATTCACTGGTTCACCCGGTAAGTACGTGACTTTGGCTGAAACTATCCGTGGTTTCAAGATGATTGTGAACGGCGAGTGTGATCACCTGCCAGAACAAGCCTTCTACATGGTCGGCACCATTGACGAAGCGTTCGAAAAAGCTAAGAAGATCTGAGAGATCCTATGAGTACCATCCACGTAGATGTCGTCAGCGCAGAAGAGTTGATCTTCTCAGGTGAGGCCACATTTGTGGCTTTGCCAGGCGAAGCAGGCGAGCTCGGTATTTATCCGCGCCACACGCCGCTGATTTCCCGTATCCGTCCCGGTTCGGTGCGCATTCACACGGCTGATGGTGGTGAAGAGTTTGTTTTCGTTGCAGGTGGCATTCTTGAAGTGCAACCCGACTGCGTCACCGTCATGTCTGACACAGCTGTGCGCGGAAAAGACATGGACGAAGAAAAAGCAAACGCAGCCAAACTTGCAGCTGAAGAAGCCGTGAAGAACGCAAAATCAGATGTAGATATGGCTCGTGCTCGCTCAGAACTGACCATCCTAGCGGCTGAATTGTCGGCCTTGCGCCGCTACCGCGCTCACAAATAATTGTTGTGCGCGTCAGCGTCCAAAAGCCCCTACCTAACGGTTGGGGCTTTTTTATTGCCCAAAATAAGTAGACAATTTAAACCATGCCAAAAGCCAAACTCAGAGCTGCAACTATAGGTGGCACAGCTGACGCGATCGAGAACCAATTTTACGAAGCCTTGCAAACGGGCGACATTGAAAAACTGATGCGTTGCTGGGCCGATGAAGACGACATTGTGTGCGTTCACCCTGGTGGTCCACGTTTGGTTGGTAGCGCCAGCATCCGTGCTGCATTTGAAGCCATGTTTGACAATGGAACCATTGCTGCACGACCAGAACATGTTTGCAAGGTGGAGTCACTCACCAGCGCCATGCACAACGTGATTGAACGCATTGCATTGCTAACCACCGATGGCACGGAAGAGGCCGTAGTGGTGGCTACCAATGTGTACCAACGAACGGCACAAGGATGGCGCATGGTCGCGCATCACGCCAGCCCAGGGACGGCACCCACGCACGCCGAAGCTCACGAAGCCCCACAGGTCTTGCATTGATTTGGGATTACCGTGCACCTTGGTGGTTACCAGGTGGAAACTCACAAACCATCTACGCAGCCAAAGTAGCGCGACGCTACGCAGGTGTAAAGCCGTGTTGGAGTCGTGAACGTTGGCACACACCAGATTGCGACTTTGTCGATGTGGACTGGCGCAAAGATGAAACTAAATTTTCGAATGACGTGCCCTTGCTTGTGCTCTTTCATGGTCTAGAGGGCTCATCGGACAGCCATTACGCACAAGCGTTTGCAGCAGAAACACAGACACGCGGTTGGCGCATGGCTATTCCACATTTCAGGGGCTGCAGCGGCGAAATCAACTGGGCACCAAGGGCATATCACTCTGGTGATTTTGAAGAGGTGGACTGGATGCTCCAGCGTTTTCGCGCACAGCACACTGGCCCTATGTATGCAGTTGGAATCTCGCTAGGCGGGAACGCACTGATGCGATGGGCGGGCGAGATGGGGGTGGCTGCGGCACGCGTCGTCGATGGCATTGCTTCCGTCTGCTCACCCATCGATCTAACCGCAAGTGGACATTCGGTTGATGCAGGATTTAACAAAGTCGTTTATGCGCGAATGTTCTTGGCCACTATGAAGCCAAAGGCTATGCAAAAGTTGCAACAGTTTCCGGGTTTGTTTGATCCGCAAGAGCTGATGGGAGCCAAAACTCTCTATGCGTTTGATGCTGTGTTTACCGCACCATTACATGGGTTCAAAGGTACAGACGATTATTGGAGTCGTGCAAGTGCCAAGCTCGGGCTATCTCGAGTGCGTGTGCCGGCATTGGTTTTGAATGCGCGCAACGATCCGTTCATACCAGCACATTGCTTGCCGACTCAAAATCAAGTGAGCGACCAAGTCACGCTCTGGCAACCCGCAACGGGCGGCCATGTTGGCTTTGCATCGGGTCAATTTCCGGCAGACTTAAAAGAGATGCCTTGGGCCGTGACGGAATGGATGACACAACATGGATGATCTCGTTAAACAAGCCATGATCAAGTGGCCCAATGTGCCCGACTGCTACGGTTGGCTGGGTCTAGACGCCCGTGGCAATTGGTACATGCGGGATGATGAAACCCAAGCTTTGGGTCCCTTTACCCAAAGCAAAGGCTCACGACTTATGCATGAAAAACTCATAGCCTTCATCGGTCGCAACTATTTAAGCGATAAGCAAGGGCAGTGGTATTTTCAAAATGGCCCACAGCGCGTATATGTTGAACTAGAAGCCACACCCTGGGTCTGGCGCTTGCAGCCAGACAACACGATTCAATCGCATACTGGCATTGAAGTACGCCTTCAGCGCTGCATCATGGATGAGCATGGCCGCTTGTACCTCGACACAGAACAAGGGTTTGGCTTGGTTCACACACAAGATGTATTGCAAGCTGCAGCGTTCATTGAGAGTGGCTTATGGGTGCCACAAACGCTGCAAACACATCAACTTCCACAGCGCTTTAGCTATGTGCGCAGTCCACAGCGAGCACAGCCTGTACAAGCATAAAAAAACCGGTCAGAGACCGGTTTTAGGTTTCTAGCAAACTCGAGTGAGTTTATTTAACTTCTGGCTTCTTAGGTTCAACAAACTTTGCACCACCAGCATTGGCCATGTAAACAACGCCTCGACCGATTTCAAAGTCCTCAAAATCACCGCCGCCTTGTGGACCCATATTGCCTTTGCCTTTGAGTGCAGAGCTCATCAATGCATCAAAGCCCTTGCCAATACGAGGACCCCAAGCAGAAGCGTCACCAAACTTAGGTGCGCCAGCGGCGCCGGAAGCGTGGCAAGCAGAACACTGTGCTTTAAACACATCTTCGCCTGAACGCGCAGCACGGTTGGCATCTTTGATTTCTACAGAACCAACTTTTTGAATGCGAGCCGCAATTGCTTCTGGCTCATTAGAAGAACCAGCTTGAGGCTTATTGCCAGAAACGACATAAGCCACCAAGCCGATGATGATGAATATGGGCAATACGAACGAATACAACACAGCCAACAAAAGCTGTTTAGGAGTTTTGATAGGACCGGTGTGGTCTTCTTCGAGGTGTTGATTGCTCATTTTTAAATCCTGTAAGAGGGGGCTCTAGAACTGATGGAAATTATAGCGGGGAGCCTACAATAGCAAGTCACAAAAGCGCGGCTGTAGCTCAGTGGATAGAGTATTGGCCTCCGAAGCCAAGGGTCGTGGGTTCGATCCCCGCCAGCCGCACCACCTGCTTTAAGAAGTCTATGCCTGCTTTAGCTCTAACGCACGGTCATACAACGCATTCTTCGCTTCGCCGCTGATCTCAGCTGCAACCTTCACTGCCGTCTTGAGCGGCAGCTCTTGCATCAAAATTTTCAGCAAGCGGTCGTTGTCCGAGCCTGCTGCGCGCTCTTTGGCTTGCGCATGGACCACCAAGACAAACTCACCCCGCGTCCGTTGGGCGTTGCCCTGTAGCCAAGCGCCTAAATCTTGCGCTGCCACCGTCGCAATTTCTTCAAACTGTTTGGTCAGCTCACGGCCCACAGTGACGAAACGTTCACCCAGCACGTCCAAGGCGTTGGCCAGAGCTTCAATACGATGTGGCGCCTCTAAAAGAACTTGGGTACGGGGCTCTTGCTTCAGCACTTCAACGGCATGAGCGCGTTCAGTGGCTTTAGAGGGCAAGAAACCCACAAACACAAAACCAGAAGAGTCGTGCGCTGGTGTGCCACAAGCACTCAATAGCGAAGTGACGCTGCTGGCTCCGGGCAGAGGCATCACGCGCAAACCTGAACTTTGCACTTGCCATGCCATGCGGGCGCCGGGGTCGCTGATAGCTGGCGTACCTGCGTCGCTCACATATGCCACGCGCTGGCCCGCTTGCAAGCGGCGAATCACCTCCTGTGCAGCCTCCGCTTCGTTGTGTTGGTGCACAGCAAGCCAGTGCGACGCAGACCGGTCGATGCCGTAGGCACGCAGCAAAGTTTGTGAGTGGCGCGTGTCCTCACATGCCAATGTGTCGCAAAGACTCAATACATGCAAGGCGCGCAAGCTGATATCGGCCAAATTGCCAATCGGCGTGGCCACCATATACAAAGTGCCCGTGGGGTGGTTCTGGGCAGCAGCGGCAGCGTGTGCAGCAGATAAAGCGGAATCGAAGTTGACGTTCATCTAGGAGGTGCTATGAACAAACCCAGTAGCCAAACGCAAGGGCAAAAGCCCTTGCAATCAACCACCAAGCAAAAAGGAGATGCGGCCGAAGACCGCGCGTTGCAGCATCTGCAAGCTCAAGGACTGCAATTGGTGCAACGCAATTATCGGACGCCAGGAAGGGGGGGCGGGGAAATAGATTTAATCGTTCAAGATGCTGATGGCACCCTGGTGTTTGTTGAAGTGCGTAAGCGTGCGAGTGTCAAACATGGCGGCGCGTTGGCCAGTGTGAACTTCGTGAAACAACAACGGCTTGTATTTGCTGCTCGTCATTTCTTATTGAAATTACGCCAAGTACCCCCATGTCGATTTGATGTGATCGCTTTCGAGGGTGATGATCTGCATTGGTTCCAGGCCGCATTTGACGCCCATTAGCTGGCGGACGAGCGATAGACACAAAAGGTATCATTAGCGACATGCTTGAGCAACGAATTGAACAACACTTCATCGACTCTGCCGACCTGAAATACCAGGCCGCGCAAGTCTTATCTAAACCCATTGCAGCTGCTGTTTCTGCTGTGCTAGCCAGTGTCACCAGTGGTGGCAAGGTGCTGGCGTGCGGCAATGGCGGATCAGCTGCCGACGCGCAGCATTTTGCAGCTGAATTCGTGGGGCGGTTCGAACGTGAACGCCCAGAGTTGGGTGCTATCGCGCTAACCACTGACAGCTCCATCATCACTGCCATTGCCAACGATTACAGCTACGAACAAATTTTCTCTAAACAAGTGCGCGCACTCGGTCAGTCAGGTGACGTGTTGTTGGCCATCACGACCAGCGGCAGCTCGCCCAACGTGCTTGCTGCCATTCAAGCTGCTCATGAGCGCGACATGACGGTGGTGGCCCTCACGGGCAAAGGTGGCGGCAAGATGAACCAAGCCTTGCGCGAAACCGATGTGCACATTTGCGTACCACATGACCGAACGGCACGCATTCAGGAAGTGCATTTGCTCGCTATCCACTGCATTTGCGATGGTGTGGATGCGCAATTGCTCGGTGATACAGAAGGTAAAGAATGAAAATTTTGAATAAATCCGCAGTCTCGTTGCTGTCTGCTCTGGTCATGTGTTTGGGGCTTGCTTCTTGCGCCGCACCTTTGATGTTTGGTGGTGTCATTGGTGGCGCTATGGTTGCTAGCGACCGTCGCACCACAGGCATCCAAGTCGAAGATGAAACCATTGAGCAGCGCAGTGCCACAGCCATCCGTGAGAACTTTGGCAGCAAAGAGCACATCAACATTACCAGCTACAACCGTCAAGTGTTGATCACGGGCGAAGTGAGCAATGACACTGTGCGCAGACAGGTAGAGTCTTTGATCAGTCGTGTGGAAAACGTACGTTCAGTCGTGAATGAGCTCGCGGTCGGCGCAGCTTCAAGCACCAGCGATCGCGCGAGTGATGCACTGCTTGTGGCCAAAGTCAAGGCTTCTATGGTGGACACAGAAGATGTATTTGCCAATGTATTCAAGGTGGTTGGCGAGCGCGGCACGGTTTACTTGATGGGCCGAGTGACACAACGTGAATCACAACGTGCAACAGAAGTCGTGCGTGGCGTGAGTGGCGTAAAGCGTGTGGTGCGGGTGTTTGAATACATCACCGAAGACGAATTACGCGCAATGCAACCCAAGCGCAGTGATTCTCAGTCTGTGAATCTCAATGGGCCTAAATCGAATGCATCGCAACAACCTGTCGTGACACCGATCAAATAAATCGCATCGCAGCAGACATACAAAAGCCCCGTGGTTCACATTGAACCATCGGGGCTTTTTTGTAGGCGTTCGGAGATTAGCGCAAGCGCTTGATCAAGCTAGATGTGTCCCAGCGTTTGCCGCCCATGTCTTGTACTTCGCTATAGAACTTGTCCACCATTTGTGTCACTGGCAACACAGCACCGTTGCGCTTGGCTTCGTCAAACACGAGGCCTAAGTCTTTGCGCATCCAGTCCACGGCAAAACCGAAATCAAACTGATCGGCCACCATGGTTTTTCCACGGTTGTCGAGTTGCCAGCTTTGCGCCGCGCCTTTGCCAATCACGTCGAGCACAAGGTTCATGTCCAGGCCCGCTTTTTGACCAAAGGCAATCGCTTCGCTCAGGCCTTGCACCAAGCCCGCGATACAGACTTGGTTGACCATCTTGGTCAGCTGCCCCGCGCCTGGCTCACCCATCAAGGTGAATGCGCGAGAGAAGGCCATTGCTACGGGCTTGACTTGCTCAAACACCGGCGCATCACCACCGCACATCACGGTCAGCATGCCGTTTTGTGCCCCGCCTTGACCACCCGATACAGGTGCGTCAATGAAGTGAATGCCGAGGTTCTTGGCGGCGGTGTATATCTCGCGCGCCACGTCGGCTGAAGCTGTGGTGTGGTCTACCAAAATCGTGCCCGGCTCCATGCCCGCCAACATGCCGTCAGCGCCAAACACCACCGAGCGCAAATCGTCGTCATTGCCCACGCAGCAAAACACAATGCTCGCGCCCTTGGCGGCTTCGCGTGGCGTCAGCGCGCTCTTGGGCGCTTTGCTGTTGGCAAATTCTTTTACCCAAGCCTCGGCCTTAGCGGGTGAACGGTTGTACACCGTCACGGCATGGCCGGCGGTGGCCAAGTGGCCGGCCATGGGGTAACCCATCACGCCCATGCCGATGAAGGCAACGTGGGCAGAGGCGGCGGGATCGTAGGTTTTGGTGTTGATGCTAGACATGTGTGTATCAAAAGAAGGTTGAATTGCGCTGAATCATAGGGGCAGAACAACGTCCGCACATGTCACGCAGGTAACCCATGCGCGCCTTGTTAAAGTAGCCCCACATGAGCAATTTAGAACAAGTTTTACGCGACAACCTTCAAGCGGTACAAGCCCGCATCAAAGCGGCTTGCGCCGCCAGTGGCCGCATAGCTGACAGCGTGCAGTTGTTAGCTGTTTCCAAAACCTTCAGCGCCGAGGATGTACGCCAAATCGCCGCTTGCGGTCAGCGTGATTTTGGTGAGAACTACATCCAAGAAGGCGTTGACAAAATCACCGCCTTGCAAGACGACCTGCCATCACTCGTGTGGCACTGCATCGGCCCCATCCAAAGCAACAAGACCAAACTTGTGGCCGAGCACTTCGACTGGGCGCACACCGTAGATCGCCTCAAAGTTGCTCAGCGCCTGAACGACCAGCGCCCCGCGCACTTGGCCCCATTGAACGTGTGTCTGCAAGTCAACATCGACGGCGGCGAAACCAAATCAGGCATCGCCCCCGCCGATGTGCTGGCGCTGGCCGCCGAAGTGGCCAAGCTACCCCGATTGACATTGCGCGGCCTCATGACCATCCCCGATCCTGTGGATGGTTTTGACGCTCAAGTGGCTGTACACGCCAAAGCGCGCGCCTTGTTTGACGAACTAAAAGCCGCGTTGAACCTGCCGCAGTTCGACACCTTGTCGATGGGTATGACTGGCGACCTAGAAGCTGCCGTGCATGCAGGCAGCACGATGGTGCGGGTAGGGACGGCGATATTTGGTGGCCGAACTTATGCCGCTTAGAAACGTGGCAAATCCGGATGCTTGATCTGCCCCGCACGCACCAACATCTTGCCGTATTCGGCACAGCGGTGCAGGGTAGGGATGACCTTGCCGGGGTTCAATAAACCCTTGCTGTCAAAGGCGCGCTTGACACCAAACATCTGTTCGTTCTCTTCAGCGCTGAATTGCACGCACATGCTGTTCACTTTCTCGATGCCCACGCCATGCTCGCCAGTCACGGTGCCGCCCATGGCCACACTGGTCTCCAAAATATCGGCACCAAATTGTTCGCAACGGTGCATTTGGTCGGGGTCGTTTGCATCAAACAGAATCAGCGGGTGCAAGTTGCCATCACCGGCATGGAACACATTCAAGCAGCGCAGCTGGTACTTCTTTTCCATCTCTTGAATGGCTTGCAGGATGTCAGCTAGACGCTTGCGCGGAATGGTGCTGTCCATGCACATGTAGTCGGGGCTGATGCGGCCTGAGGCGGGGAACGCATTTTTGCGACCACTCCAAAACTTCATGCGTTGTGCTTCGTCACGGCTCACGGTGATGGCGGTGGCTCCACAACGGCGAAGCACGTCGCTCATGCGGCCAATTTCCTCTTCCACTTCTTCGGGCGTGCCGTCGCTCTCGCATAGCAAAATCGCGGCTGCGCTCAGGTCGTAGTCGGCGTGCACAAAGTCTTCCACAGCAGCGGTCATCGGACCGTCCATCATTTCTAAGCCCGCTGGGATGATGCCTGCGGCAATCACCGCAGCCACAGCGTCGCCCGCTTTGCGCACATCGTCAAAGCTGGCCATGATGCAGCGCGCCAGTTGGGGTTTGGGAACGAGCTTGACGGTCACCTCGGTGGTCACCGCCAACATACCTTCGCTTCCTACGACGATTGGCAACAAGTCGAGGCCGGGAGTGTCAAGTGCATCGCTGCCAAACTCAATCGACTCGCCTTCGATGGTGAAGCCTTTCACCTTGAGCACGTTGTGCACGGTGAGGCCGTATTTCAAACAATGCACGCCACCCGAGTTCTCAGCCACGTTGCCGCCGATGGTGCAAGCGATTTGGCTGGAGGGATCGGGCGCGTAGTACAGCCCGTATGGCGACACCGCTTCGCTGATGGCGAGATTGCGCACACCGCACTGCACCACGGCAGTTCGCGCGACAGGGTCGATGTTGAGAATTTGGTTGAACTTGGCCAGCGACAGCGTGACACCCTGGGTATGTGGCATCGCGCCACCCGACAGACCTGTGCCTGCGCCGCGTGCCACCACTGGCACGTCCAGCGCGTAACAGGTCTTGAGTACCGCTTGCACTTGATCCACAGTCTCTGGCAAGGCCACGCACATAGGGCGAGCGCGGTAGGCGGTGAGGCCGTCGCACTCGTAGGGCACGGTGTCCTCGGTGGTGTAGAGCAGGGCGTGCTGTGGCAGCACTTGCAGCAGGGCTTGCACGACTTGCGCTTGACGCTCGGCGCGGGCGATGGCGTTTTGCTGGTCGGAGGTGAGTGGTGCGTTCATCCACCTAACTTTAAGCCATAACCCAAACGCGGTATGTGAAGAAACTTTGATATTTTTGTGAATTTTAGCCGAGCGTACGTTTTAGCCAATCGGCAAAGGTGGCACATTCCCATCGTTCCATAATGCCTGTGCGCCAGCACAGGTAATGTGCATGTGGACTGGGTACGCTGTGATCGAACAAGCGAATCAATTGGCCATTTTCTAGCCAAGGCATAGCCAGTTTGAGTCGAACAAGTCCCACACCTAAGCCTTGCGCTGCTGCGTCGCAGACCAAGCCAATGTCATGGAATGACGACCCGTCTGATGGCTCTGGCCAGTCTAGGTGATGCGCATCAAACCAGGTTCGCCAGGGTTCGAGTGGGCTGCGTAGTAACGGCATGCCTTGCAAATCGCTGGATGAATAAAAGGGGCCGTTTTCTCTGACCCAAGCTGGGGATGCCAATGGCGTGACTTCGTCCTCCATCAGACACATGTGTTCAAGATCGGTGTAACGGCCATTGCCATAACGGATCGTGAAATCGGACTCCTCAGCCTGCACATCAAACAGTGCAATACTGACTTGTAAAGATAAATTGATTTCAGGATACGCATCAATGAACTGACGCAGCTTGGGCATCAATAATGTTTTGGCGAAAGTCGGCGGAGCCGCTATACGCAACTTCTTTCTTCCTTGCACACTGACGCTGGCGGGGCGGCGATAAAGGGCACGTAAACCTTCACATACATCAGACAAATATTCAGTGCCTTCAGGCGTGAGTGAAAAGTCAGAGCGGCAAAAAAGCGTAAACCCTAAAAGTTGCTCCAGTTGTCGCACTCGATGGCTGATTGCGCTTGGCGTGACGCAAAGTTCTGTGGCCGCTTGCGTTGCATTCTTGTGTCTGGCCAGTGCCTCAAAGGTCAGCAGGCATTGGATTGGAGGGATTCGTGGATTCATTTGAGTTACACGCAGGTATTTTTGTAACCTAAATGTAACTTTATTGACTGCATAAAGACTTGAAATTTTTTTGACGAACGTGAAAAGCCAATACTTTTGCAAATAAAGTTGAATCGTTTTTAAAAGTCTAATATGCGCTCTGTATTGACTTGATCTGCAACTCTGTTTGTATCGTCAAAGTTACATCTGCGCGTGAAGCGAATTTAAGGCACTGCCTTTTTCAGCCAATCAGTAAACGCCGCACATTCCCACCTGTCCATTGCGCCCGTGCGCCAACACAGGTAATGCCCATGCGGACTAGGCACTTGGCGCGGGAAGATGCGCACTAGCGTGCCGTTTTCTAGCCATGGTGCGCCAAGCTTTAGGCGGACTAGGCCCACG
>CANFKQ010000079.1 GCA_947447405.1 Comamonadaceae bacterium
CGCCAAGCGCAATGAAAACTTTGGCAAGGGTCGTAAGGCCGGTTGTTGTAGATGCTGCAACTTTGGTTGACGCAATGCGTACAAGCTTTGCCTAAGTGCGCTTGTGCAACAGGTGTATGGATATCAAGCCAGCCTTCGCAACAGGCGGTGCACGGCTGGCAGTTTCTCTGGTTGATGACGGGCATTCACCAACGTTAATGGGTGCACCTTGTTGTGTGGGTGACGTCTACGTCACCGGAATGGCTAATGACTTAAATGTCATCAAACGGTGAGGCTGCGAATGCGTTCCACGTGTGCCAGTAACGAGCGCATCGCCACAGGCCATAAACGTGGTGGCACATCGTCATAGGCCAGTTGGACCCAATCGTTCATGCTGCCCTCGGGGTGTTGCTGCATCACCTTCAAAATCTTCGCTTCGCGTTTGAGGCGATGGGCTTTGAGTTGGCTGATGCAGGCTCGTGCATCGTATGGTTCGCCCCATAAGTTGCCCAACACATGGCCATGTGCGGGCAAGATGAAGTCGATGCGTTCTTGCTCACAAGCGGCCAGCAGCTTGTCGAGTGAGTTGAGGTAGTCGTTCATGTTGCCATCGGGCGGGTCAATGACGGTGGTGCTGCCGTTGAGCACATGGTCGCCGCTGAACAACAAGCCATCTTCTTCTAATACCAAGCACAGGTGGTTCGCCGCATGGCCAGGGGTATGAATCACGCGTAGGGTGTGCGTCACCCCATTGCCTTGCAATACCCAGCGCTCATCGTCATTCACTTCGAGGTCGGGCGCAAACGCACTGTGCGCGCGTGCAGTTGCCTGTGAGGCGAGGCCAAGAATGGGTGGTGTGTGTCCGTGTTGCGCACAGAGGGCTTGCAGCGGTGCTGCACCCGGTGAGTGGTCGGGGTGCGAATGTGTGCAGATGATGTAGCGGATGTCGCCACCTGCAGCGCGCCACAAACGGTCCAAGTGTTCGTTGTCTGCGGGGCCTGGGTCGATGGCGGCGTAGCCGGTGTCTGGGTCGCCCACCAAATAGCTGTTGGTGCCGGGGCCAGTCATCACACCGGGGTTGGGTGCGGTGAGGCGCTGCACGTTTTTTAGCAAGAGCACGGGTTGGTCTGTCACCCAATCGAGGTGATGCAGCATTTGCCCATCGGGGCAGGTGAGGGCGAGTTCGCCAAACGGCCCTTCGTGCTCCATGTAGCGGGCTTCTTTGCCACCCAACCAGCCGGCGCGTGGGCAGCTGGTGAACCACGGTTGCTCGCTGGCGCAGTCAGTCAATACGGTGTCGACGGACGTGTAGCTTTGCAAACGCTCTAGTGTTTTGATGGTGGGGTAGATGATGAAGAAGTTGCCTTCTGCGTGCTTCGCCAGTGCATCCGCCGGGCGTACCCACACGGGCTCGAACTGTTCTTTTTCGTCCGCCACGGGTGTTTGTGCATCTGGCATGCGGGCCACCAAGAACGGTACATCAAAGCGGCGGGGTAGATCACGGTCAGTGATCCAGTGGGCCAACACATACACCTCGTCAGCCGCGAGCGTGAGGCCGCGTGCGACGCATTGTGGGACGAAGTCGCCTTGGGTGGCGTGGCGGTCCAAGGCTGCAATGTCCGCGGCGTTGGCCATTTGCCCGTTGGCGTGACGGGCCAACAAAATGCCGAGTTCTTCAAAGCTTTCGCGGATGGCTGCAATGGCTTGGGTGAGTGCCAAGTCGCTTTGGGTGCTGCGTCGTTTGGTGTGTGGGTGGGACAGCGCATCAGTGGCCTCAATGCCACCGCCAGGAAACACATACGCACCTGGTGCAAAGCTGGCCGTTATGGCGCGGCGTGTCATCAACACTTCTAAGCCTTGTGGGCCATCGCGCAACAACAGCACGGTGGCAGCGGGCAAGACGCGCGCGGGTTCTTGGTAGAGGTGAAGGCGTTGGGTAGATCTGACCATGGCGACATTATGGAGAGTCCCCATAAACGCGGACTTGTACGTGTTTACCCTTGCGTAAAAGCCGCATCAACTTTGGCCGCTCTGGCATCACAATTTGACCAAGACAAATAGCTTAGGAGTTCCTGCATGCAACGACGCACTTTCAAGACAGCTCTGGGCTTTGCCCTGACCTTGGCCGCCCTCAGCGTGCCCCAATTGGCCACGGCACAAGCTTGGCCGACCAAGCAGCCCATCAAGTTGGTGGCCGTGTTCCCGCCAGGTGGTTCAGTGGACCAAGTGGCACGCATCATTGCGCAGCCCTTGCAAGCGCAATTGGGTCAAACCGTGATTGTGGAAAACCGTGGCGGTGCTTCAGGTGCCATTGGTACTGCCGCTGTGGCACAGTCGGCTCCAGATGGCTACACATTTGCCGTGGTGTTTGACACCCACGGCGTCAACCCAGCTCTTAACCCTAGCCTGCCGTACGACACCAAAAAAGACTTGACGCCTTTGGTGCTGGTGGGCACTTCGCCCATGGTGCTGGCGACCAATGTGAACTCTGAATACAAGACGTTTGCAGATGTCATCGCTGCGGCCAAAGCCAAAAAGAACGTGAGCTTTGGCTCGATTGGCAACGGCAGCTTGGGCCACTTGGCCATGGCCTTGTTGGCCAAAGACGCGCACGTGGAGTGGACGCACGTGCCCTACAAAGGCGGCGGCCCCATGATGAGCGATGCGGTCGCAGGGCATGTGCCTTTGTCTATTGGTTCGGTGTTTGTGACCAAGCCTCACATCGACAGCGGCCGCATGCGTCCTTTGGCTGTGACTACCAGCAAGCGTGCCGCTGATTTGCCCAACGTGCCCACGATTGCTGAAAACGGTTACCCCGGCTTTGAAGCGCCCGCATGGTGGGCTGTGTTGGCGCCTGCCAAAACACCACCCGAGATCGTCAAGCGCATGAACGAAGAGCTCAACAAAGTATTGAAGAACCCAGAAGTTGCCAAGAAGTTGGATGCTCAAGGCATTGACATCATGGGCGGCACGACTGCGCAAGCGGGAGCTTTCATTGACAAGCAAATGGGCATTTGGTCCAAGGTTGTGAAAGACAACGGCATCAAGGCAGATTGATTTTTTCAACTGTTTGACCAACGCAAAGGCCACCCTCGGGTGGCCTTTCTTTATGCGTTGACTCTGCTAAGAACGGCGAACATGGCCGCCCTCCATGTGTCTTTTTTACCGCGCGGGTTCACCGTCAGGGGTGATTTGCAAAGCCACCAGAAAGCGCGCCACCATGTTGTAGGTGGCAATCGCGGTGGTCAGTTCCACGAGTTCAGTGGTCGTGAAGCGGTTGTGTATGGCCGCAAACAGCGCATCGTCCACCTTCACGTTGCGGGTCATTTGCGCAGCGTATTGCACCACCAAGCGTTCGATGTCGTGCAAGGCTTCGTCGGTCACGGCTTGGCAAGGGTCAGCTTGCACCACGCGATTCAATGCATCAAGCTCAGCCTGTGTCCCGCCTGCTGCTAAGAAGTCGGGCGCATGGTGGTGGTATTCGTATTTGGCGCCGGTGAGCAAGGCCACGGTGCAAATGCCAAGTTCGCACAATTTGCGACTGGTGGGCAAGCCCGTGCGAATGTTTTTCAAATACACGTTCCAGCCGCGCGCCACGGGCTCGCTCCACAGCAGAGCGCGGTCGAGGTTGATGAGTTCGCCGCCGCGACGGGCGAGGATGGCATCGACCAAATCTTGAGGTTGGTGCTTTTGTTCGGGGGTCCAGGCTGGAATGCGCATGTGAAGTGAAGGTTGGTTACAAATAAACCATGAGCATAAACGCAAGCTCCCAAATGTTCTGACCATTCAGTGACACCGTCGTACCCGATAATCGCCGCATGCGAATTCGCTTCACCAAAATGCAGGGTGCAGGCAACGACTTCGTGGTCTTGGACGAGACCACGCAGCGTTTACACCTCACGCCCGCCCACTACCGTTTTCTGGCCGATCGCCATTTTGGCGTGGGTGCAGACCAAATCCTGACCGTGCGTCCCGCGCCGCAGCCTGACGTGGACTTTGAATACGTCATTCACAACGCCGATGGCGGCGAGGTGGAGCAATGTGGCAACGGCTCTCGCTGCTTTGTGCGCTTTGTGCGCGAGCAAGGTCTGACCGATAAAACCACCGTGCGCGTCAAAGTGCAGGGTGGCATCATCACCCTTCAAGAAATGCCAGATGGTCAAGTGACGGTGGACATGGGCGCGCCCGTGTTTGACTTGCCCCAAGTGCCGTTTGCACCCAAATACGCCCAAGCACTTAACGACACCCAATGGCAAATGCAACTGGGCAATGGCGACTCGCCCAAAGTGGGCGTGGTGTCGATGGGCAATCCACATGCGGTGCAAGTGGTGGACGATGTGGATACTGCCCCCGTCTTGGAGCAAGGCCCCCTCATTGAAAACCACGCCGCCTTTCCTAAACGTGTGAACGCAGGCTTCATGCAAGTGATCAACCGTGGCGCCGTGCGTTTGCGCGTGTTCGAGCGCGGCGCAGGCGAAACGCTAGCTTGCGGCACGGGCGCTTGCGCGGCGGTGGTCACCGGCATTCGCTGGGGCTTGCTTGACCCCCGCGTGACCGTGCAAACCCACGGCGGCTCACTCACCATTGAATGGCAAGGCGGCGACACACACGTGCGCATGACCGGCCCAGCTACCACCGTCTTTCAAGGCGACATCATCCTTCCAGATACCCTATGACCCACTCAGCCATGAACCCCATCACCGAAGACGACATTGCCAACTTTTTGGTGAATACGCCTGATTTTTTTGAGCGTCACGCCGAGTTGTTGTCCGCCGTCAAACTGACCAGCCCACACAGCCATCGCGCCATCAGCCTGCAAGAACGTCAAGCTGAAATGATGCGCGAGAAGATTCGCGCCCTTGAGCTGCGCATGATGGACATGATGCGCCACGGCACAGAAAACGAGGTGCTGATTGAGCGCATGCAGCGTTGGGTTAAAACCTTGTTGATGACCCATAACGCGCGTGACTTGCCACACACCATTGCCGACCACATCCAACATGATTTCATGGTGCCGCAAGTGGCCATCAAGGTGTGGGGCGTGCACGAGGATTTCAAAATTGAGCCCTTCGCGCAAAGCGTGATTGACCCCATCAAAGATTTCGCCGCTTCGTTGACCAAACCCTACGTGGGCATCAACAACAACTTCGACGCCGTGCAGTGGCTGGCCGATCCGGCGGCCGCGCAGTCGGTGGCCTTTATTGCCTTGCGTGCCACACGCCCTGAAGACACGCCACAAACCGCTGCAGAGCAACCGGTGATTGGTTTGTTGGTCTTAGCCTCTCCCGACCCGCAGCGCTATTACGAAGGCATGGGCACCACCATCATCGAACGCATGGGTGACTTGGCCAGCGCGGCGCTGTGTCACCTTCGTTAAAGCAGCCAACATTCAAAGCACATGGACCTGGTCGCCCGCTACCTCGACCACGTTCGTTTTGAAAAGCGTTTGGCCGATCGCACGGTCACGCTCTATAGCCTAGACCTTGAAAAACTCACCGACTATGCCGCCCAAGCCAATGTGGCGATAGAGGCGGTGCAAAGCACGCACATTCGCCGCTGGGTGTCACAGATGCACAGTGGTGGTCGCAGCGGGCGTGGCATTGCACTCATCCTGTCGGGTTGGCGCGGTTTTTATGTTTGGCTGGGTCGTCAAGGCTTGGTGACCCATAACCCTGTGCAAGACGTGCGCGCACCCAAAGCCCCCAAGCCTCTGCCCAAAGCCCTGAGCGTGGACGACGCCGTGCAGCTGGCCGAGTACCACGCGGCACCTGATGCTGCTGACCCATGGCTAGAGTGTCGAGATGCCACCCTTGTGGAGCTGCTGTACGGCTGCGGCCTGCGCGTGGGCGAGCTGGTGGGTCTCGACGTGCAAGCCAGCGCGCAAGCCAAAGGCTGGATTGACTTCGCCGGTGGCGAAGCCCACGTGTTGGGCAAAGGCAGCAAACGCCGCAGCGTGCCCGTGGGCGGCAAAGCGCTAGAGGCTGTGCAAGCTTGGGTGGCCGTGCGCGACCAAGGGCTCACGCCCGCCACTGCTGAGCAGACCGCGCTGTTCATTGGCCGCAATGGCACACGCCTGACCGCGCAAGCCGTGTGGCAGCGCTTGCGCCAGCGCAGTTTGAAAGCAGGCTTGTCTACGCCTGTGCACCCACACATGCTGCGTCACTCGTTTGCCAGCCACCTGTTGCAGTCCAGCCAAGACTTACGCGGTGTGCAAGAGCTGTTAGGCCACGCCAACATCACCACCACGCAGGTGTATACGCGGTTGGACTTTCAGCACTTGGCGCAGGCGTATGACTCTGCGCATCCTCGAGCTCGTAAAAAATAACGCTTGTGTGAAGTTGCTCCGGCCCAACTCAGGGGTGGGCAGGCGCATCGGCTCATGCGTCGCTGCGGGCTCCGGTACGCGACGTGGCGAAGCGCAAGAAGCAGCAATGAACGCCAAAGAAATAAACAGCCACGCAAGCAGCAAACTACCAACGACTCAAACGACAATTGAGTCAATGAAAACAATCAAGTTGAGAGAAGGCAAAGAGCGTTCAGCCTTACGCCGCCATCCATGGATTTTTGACGGTGCCATTGCCAAAGGCAGTGGCGATGCGGGTGAAACCGTACGTGTGGAATCAAATGATGGCCAATTCCTCGGTTGGGCATCGTGCAGTCCCGAATCAAAAATCCGCGCACGCATTTGGAGCTTCGATGAAGGTCAACGTATTGACGCTTCGTTTTTCAAAACCTCTATCGCTCGCGCCATCGCAGCGCGCAGCCGTTTTGACATTCAAAGCAATGGCGTGCGCCTGATTCATGGTGAGTCCGATGGTTTGCCAGGCCTCATCGTGGACCGCTATGACGACATCTTGGTTGCGTCGTTTTTGTCGTGTGGCACCGAGCGCTGGAAGGCGGTGATTGCTGATGAGCTGCTGGCGCAAACAGGTCTGACCAAACTCTACGAGCGATCTGACTCGAACGTGCGCAAACTCGAAGGATTGCCCGAAGTCACAGGCTGGTTGCGTGGCGAGGGCGCTACGGGTGTGGTGCTGCGTGAGCACGGTTGGCAGCTGTCGTTGGACGTGGCCGAGGGGCATAAGACCGGTTTTTATTTAGACCAACGCGACAGCCGCAAAAAGTTTGCGGATTACGCCAAACGCTTGCAGTTTCAGCGCGTGCTCAATTGCTATTGCTACACAGGCGGCTTTACCGTGGCGGCTTTGGCTGGGGGGGCGGCGCATGTGACGTCGATCGACTCATCCGGCCCAGCCATTGAGTTGGCCAAGGCCAACGTGGCGTTGAACGGATTTGACGCAGGGCGCACCACCATGATGGACGCAGATGTGAACGCGTCCTTGCGTCAATTCATCCAAGAAGGCCGCACGTTTGACGCCATCGTGCTCGATCCCCCGAAGTTCGCGCCCTCTGCCGCGCATGCCGACCGCGCTGCGCGTGCCTACAAAGACATCAACCGCTTGGCGTTCAAGCTCCTGGAGCCTGGTGGTGTGCTCTTTACCTACAGCTGCTCGGGGGGGATCAGTGCTGATTTGTTCCATAAGATCATCGCTTCGGCTGGTATTGATGCGCCGTGCGATGGCTATATCAGTGAGCGCATGCAAGGCGCGCCCGACCATCCGATGACCTTGACGTTCCCCGAGGGCGAATACCTCAAGGGCTTGGTGGTTGTCAAAGCGGCGGCGCTGGTAGAAAAAACCAACTCAGCCACAATATTGGGTTAATTCAGTTACTTCTCACAAGGCTCTCTTATGTTGATCCCTGCCACCATCCTGACCGGCTTTTTGGGCTCGGGCAAAACCACTTTGCTCAAGCGCGTGCTGACCGAGGCCCACGGTCAAAAAATTGCCATCATCGAAAACGAGTTTGGTGAAGAAAACATTGACAACGAGATCTTGGTGTCTGACACCAATGAGCAAATCATCCAGATGAACAACGGCTGCGTGTGCTGCTCGATCCGAGAAGACTTGCGTACCACGCTGCAACTGTTGGCCGCTAAAAAGCGTAAAGGCTTGTTGGACTTTGACCGTGTCGTGATTGAAACCACCGGCTTGGCCGACCCGGGCCCTGTGGCACAAACGTTCTTCATGGACGACGAAATTGCCGAGAGCTTTTTGCTTGACTCTATCTTGACCCTGGTGGACGCCAAACACGCCGCCCAGCAGCTGAACGACCGCCAAGAGGCGCGTCGCCAAGTGGGCTTTGCGGATCAAATTTTCATCAGCAAGGCCGACTTGGTGTCGCCCGCTGAGCTGAATGCCTTGCAGCACCGTCTTAAGCACATGAACCCACGCGCCCCACAAAAAGTGGTGCACTTTGGTGAAGTGTCTTTGGCAGAAGTTTTTGACCTGCGTGGTTTTAACCTGAATGCCAAGCTCGACATCGACCCCGACTTTTTGGCCAATGACGACCACCATCACCACGATGGCGAGCATTGCGACCACCCCTCGCACAAGCATGCTCACGCTCATCACGATCATGAGCATGGTGAGCACTGTGATCACCCCTCGCATGAGCATGACCACGGCCCTGGCCATCACCACCACCACGATGACGACGTGAAGAGTTTTGTCTACAAGTCCAAGCGCAAGTTCGATCCTGCCAAGTTAGAAGATTTCTTGGGTGCCATCGTCAACATCTACGGCCCCAAGATGTTGCGCTACAAAGGTGTGCTCAATATGAAGGGCACCGACAAGAAGGTGATCTTCCAAGGCGTGCATCAATTGATGGGCAGCGATTTGGGTCCCGATTGGGCTGAAGGCGAAGAACGCATCAGCAAGATGGTGTTCATTGGTATAGATCTGCCTAAGGACATCTTGATCCAAGGCCTTGATCAGTCCTTGGTTTGATGAATTTTGTTAGTTTTCTCTAAATTAATGAAACCTTGGGGATTGTGGCTACAATCCCGCGCGCCAGACCCTGCCAGCACACCCGTGCTGTCGGAGGCCGCCAGGAGACCCACAGTGAACGCTAAATCCAAGAAAACCGCTTCTAAAAAGCCTGTTCCCGCTAAAAAATCGGCTAAAACAGTTGCGTCGCCCAAAGCGGTTGCAAAGAAGATTGTGAAAAAACCTGTGGTGGTGAAGGCCTCTACAAAGTCTGTCAAGCCTGTGGCTAAAAAGGCGGCACCAGTCAAAGTGGCTGTAAAGAAAGTGATTGCCAAGGCTGTACCCGCTAAGAAAGCAGCTGCACCTCAAAAGGCGGTGACGAAGAAGACTGCCGTGGCGGCTAAAAAAGCAGTGGCTGCCAAAGCCCCTGTTAAAGCACCAGCTAAGGTGGTGAAGGCTCCAGCGAAGGCCGTCAAAGCCCCCGCAAAAGTTGCTGTGAAAGCAGCAGCTAAAAAAGTAGCGGCCAAGCCAGCAGCCAAACCAGCACCAAAGGGTGCGCCTAAAGTAGTGGTCAAAGCGGCTACTAAACCAGCAGCCAAGGCCGCACCCTCTAAAAAGGCACCTGCTGCCAAACCAGCACCCGCCAAAGCCGCCAAGCCCGTCGTGGCAAAAGCTGCTGTGGCCAAGGCGGCAAAGCCTGCCAAAGTACCTAAAGTCAAGGTGGTGGCTGCGCCTGCACCCATTGTGCATGTCACGCCCATCATTCCTGGCTACACCCCTGTGGTGCACAAGAAAAACTCCAGAGCTGCCAAGATGGCCGCTTTGGTCCCCCCCCCGCCAGCTCAAGTGGTTGCGTCCAACGCAGCCAAGAACAGCTTTATGCCCATGACGGCACCCTCCGCTTCAACCATTGTTCCTGTGATACCTAAAAAAGACGCCAAGCTCGCTAATAACTGGAAAGCCAAAACAGTCGACCAAATGACCGATGCCGAAATCATCGCCATGCCCGACACTGAGTACATGAATGACATGCAAATGGCATTTTTCCGACTCAAGCTCGTGCAGTTGAAGAATGAAGTGCTGAGCAACGCCAGCGAAACCACCGAACATTTGCGTGAAGATACTGTGGTCGTGCCTGATCCAGCCGATCGCGCCACCATTGAAGAAGAACATGCCCTTGAATTGCGCACACGTGACCGTGAACGCAAGTTGCTCAAGAAGATTGAGCAGTCCATCCATCGCATCGACAGTGGTGACTACGGTTATTGCGACGAAACCGGTGAAGCCATCGGCGTCGGCCGTTTGTTGGCCCGTCCAACGGCCAGTTTGTCGCTCGAAGCGCAAGAACGTCGCGAAATTAAGCAGCGCATGTTCGGAGATTGATGGGTAAAACGCCAAAGATCTTCAAAAAGCAGACCTCTTGGTCTGCTTTTTTTATGTCTTTTTCTCTTCATAAGCCACTTTTAGTGCCTTATCTAAGTGCTTCATTTATAACGATTTTTGTCTTGTGGTGTATGTGTTAAAATCGCTGTAAGTTGTTGATTTCATTGAAAAAATTCCTAATCTGGGTGTTCTGAACAGGTTTTCCTGCTACAGTGCAAATAAGTGCAATTAAGTGGTGAAAAGTGCCTTTTGGCTTTTTCGTCCCGCTTGGTTGTTTGATTTGCATGTGTAAAAAGGGTAGCTAACGTGTTTCAGGGCGCTTCATCGCTGAGTCTCGACGCCAAAGGTCGTCTGTCGGTGCCGACTAGGCATCGCGACGTCTTGAGTGCGACTGCGGCTGGGCAGCTCACGATCACGCGTCACCCCCACGGTTGTTTGATGATTTTTCCGCGCACAGAGTGGGAAAAGTTCCGCGAACGCATTGCCGCACTGCCGATGAGCGCGCAATGGTGGAAACGTATCTTCTTGGGAAATGCGATGGATGTGGAGATGGATGGCACGGGCCGTGTCCTCATCTCGCCCGAGCTGCGCACTGCAGCGGGTATCAGCAAAGACACCATGCTGCTCGGTATGGGTAACCACTTTGAACTTTGGGATAAGGCGACCTACGAGGCGCAAGAGGCTCAAGCCATGCAGGGCGAGATGCCAGATGTGTTCAAGGAATTTTCTTTTTAAAGGATGACGGTGGATACGCCATGGCTGCACACCACCGTCCTACTTAGCGAAGCTGTCGATGCCCTCGACATCAAGCCGGACGGTACCTACGTAGACGCGACCTTTGGTCGTGGCGGGCATTCCCGCCTCATTTTGTCCAAGCTCTCGCCCAAAGGCCGTTTGATTGCATTCGACAAAGACCTTGATGCGATTGCGGCAGCAGAACAAATTCAAGACCCGCGTTTTTCGATTCGACACCTTGGCTTTACGCACTTGGGTGAGTTGGACGCGGGCTCGATCGACGGCGTGCTGATGGATTTGGGGGTGAGTTCACCCCAGATCGATAACCCAGCGCGCGGTTTCTCTTTTCGAAACGACGGCCCTTTAGACATGCGCATGGACACCACCCGTGGCCAAAGCGTGTCCGAGTGGCTGGCCGAGGCGGAAACTCAACACATCGCGGAGGTGATACGTGAATATGGCGAAGAACGGTTTGCTTTACAGATTGCAAAGGCGATTGATGCTCGCCGACAAGAACGGGGCGTGCCTACATCCACC